>DROW01000236.1 GCA_011388675.1 Chloroflexota bacterium
ATATCACACATCAGGGAAAAAGCAAGGCGGGCCGGGTGGGGGGTGAGGGCCAAGAGAGCAAGAGAGGCCGAGGGGGGGGAAGGGGGATCAACCACGTCCCCCTCCTCACACTTACGGAAATCTAACACACCGCAAGCGTTTTTCTAATGGAAAGACCGTACCATAAAAGCGGCCCGGGGGTCGGGCGGACCCCCGGAGATTTGTGGTGTATGGAGGGGGGTGTATGGATCTGAATCGGTTTACGGAAAAGGCGCAGGAGGCGGTGCTTGCGGCCCAGCGGCTGGCCGGGGAGTACAGCCACGTCCAGATCGAGCCGGAGCATTTGTTGTTGGCGTTGTTGCAGCAGCCGGACGGGGTGGTGCCCCAGATCATCGCCAAGTTGGGCATCGATGGGATGGCTTTGCGCGGGGAGGTGGAACGGACGCTCCAGCGCAAGCCTAAGGTCTACGGGGCCACCGCCCAGATCGGCCTTTCCCGCGACCTCGCCCGCGCGTTAGAGGAAGCGGAGAAGATCGCCGGGCGGATGCGGGATGAGTACGTCAGTACCGAGCACTTATTGCTGGCCCTTTTGGGCCCCCACGGCGCGGAGGCTGCCCGCATCCTCGCCGCCCACGGCGTCAGCGAGGACGCGGTGCTGCGGGCGCTGACCGCTATCCGCGGCAGCCAGCGGGTCACCAGCCCCCACCCCGAGGCGACCTACCAGGCGCTGGAGAAGTACGGTCGGGATCTGACCGCGCTGGCCCGCCAGGGGAAGTTGGACCCCGTGATCGGCCGCGATGAGGAGATCCGGCGGGTGATGCAGATCCTCACCCGGCGGACCAAGAACAACCCGGTCCTGGTGGGCGACGCGGGCGTGGGCAAGACCGCCATCGTCGAGGGGCTGGCCCAGCGGATCGTCCGCGGCGACGTGCCGGAGGGGCTGAAGGACAAGCGGATCGTCGCCCTGGACCTGGGCGCGCTGGTGGCGGGCGCCAAATACCGGGGCGAGTTCGAGGAGCGGCTGAAGGCGGTGCTCAAGGAGGTCACCGATGCCGAGGGCGAGATCATCCTCTTTATCGACGAGATCCACCAGGTGGTCGGTGCCGGGCGGGCCGAGGGCGCACCGATGGACGCGGCCAACATCCTCAAGCCGATGCTGGCCCGCGGGGAACTCCACTGTATCGGCGCGACCACGCTGGACGAGTACCGTCAGTACATCGAAAAGGACGCCGCCCTGGAGCGACGGTTCCAGCCGGTCTATGTGGATGAGCCCTCCGTGGAGGAGACGATCAGCATCCTCCGCGGTCTGAAGGAGCGGTACGAGGTCCACCACGGCGTCCGCATCCAGGACGCGGCCTGCATCGCGGCGGCGACCCTCAGCCACCGGTACATCGCCGACCGGCACCTGCCGGACAAGGCGATCGACCTGATCGACGAGGCGGCCGCCCGGCTGCGGATGGAGATCGACTCCAAACCGGCCGAGTTGGACGAGGTCGACCGGCGGATTATGCAGTTGGAGATCGAGCGGGAGGCGCTGAAGAAGGAGAAGGACAAGGCCAGCAAGGAGCGGCTCCAGAAACTGGAGAAGGAACTGGCCGACCTGCGGGAGCAGAGCGCGGCGTTGCGCGCCCGCTGGGAGCAGGAGAAGGCCGTCATCCAGGCCATCCGCGAGATCAAGGAGGAGATCGAGCAGGTCCGCCACCAGATCGAGGAAGCGCAGCGGGCGATGGACTACGAGCGGGCCTCCCAGTTGCAGTACGGGACGCTGCCCGAACTGGAGCGGAAGTTGCAGGAGAAGGAGGAGGAACTGCGCCGGATCCAGGGTGACCGGCCGTTGCTCAAGGAAGAGGTCGGCCCGGAGGACATCGCCGAGGTGGTGGCGGAGTGGACCGGCATCCCCGTCTCCAAGTTGTTGGAGGGGGAGCGGGAGAAACTGCTGCGGATGGAGGAGGAACTGCACAAGCGGGTGGTCGGCCAGGACGACGCGGTGCGCGCCGTCGCCAACGCCGTCCGTCGCGCCCGCGCTGGCCTGCAGGACCCCAACCGGCCCATCGGCTCCTTCATCTTTCTGGGGCCGACGGGCGTGGGCAAGACCGAGTTGGCTCGCGCGCTGGCCGAGTTCCTCTTCGACACCGAGGAGGCGATGGTGCGCATCGATATGAGCGAGTACCAGGAGCGGCATACCGTCTCCCGGCTCATCGGCGCGCCGCCGGGCTACGTCGGCTACGAGGAGGGCGGTCAGTTGACCGAGGCGGTTCGCCGTCGGCCGTACAGCGTGGTCCTGTTCGACGAGATCGAGAAGGCCCACCCGGAGGTCTTCAACACGCTGTTGCAACTGTTGGATGAGGGCCGGCTGACCGACGGCCACGGTCGCACGGTCGATTTCCGCAACACCATCGTCATTATGACCAGCAACATCGGCAGCCGGTGGATCAAGGAACTGGGCGCTGAGGCGGCACGGAAGAAGGTGATGGAGGAACTGGACCGGACCTTCCGGCCGGAGTTCCTCAACCGGATCGACGAGATCATCCTCTTCCGCAGCCTGACGAAGGAGGACCTGGTCCAGATCGTGGACATCCAGATGAACCGGCTGCGGGATCTGATGGCCCAGAAGGGGATGGGCCTGGAGTGGACCGACGCGCTGCGCGAACACCTGGCCGAGATCGGTTACGACCCGGTCTTCGGCGCCCGGCCGCTGAAGCGGGTGATCCAGCGCGAGGTGCAGGACCCGCTGGCGCTGGCGATCCTGCGCGGCGATTTCGGCGAGGGCGATGTGGTTCGGGTGGACTATCGGGACGGCCAGATCGCCTTCGACCGGGTCGCCTCCACCGCCGAGGTCGCCGCCGAAGCGGCGGTGTAGCAGGTGAACGGGGAGACTGGCATCAGGTGCGACGCATCTTTAAAGGTGCGTCGCACCTGATCTATGGTATAATAGGGGAGGAGGGGCGAGAGGAGTAGAACGAAATGATGCGAATGGACCGTTTCACCGAGCGGGCACAGGACGCGGCCCAGCGAGCCGTGGAGATTATGTCCCGCTACGGGCATACCCAGGTGGATATTGAACACATCTTGCTGGCCCTGCTCGAACAGCCGGACGGGGTCGTCCCGCAGATCCTCGAGTTTATGGGCGTAGATGTGGACCTGATCAGCAGCCGGGTCGATGAAGCGCTGCGGCGTAGCCCTAAGGTGGGCATCTACGGGCGGGGAAGCCTGGGTCAAGTCTTTATCACCCCTCGTGTGAAGCGGGTGCTGGACCAGGCCAACAGCGAGGCCAATCGGCTCAACGACGATTACATCTCCACCGAGCACATCTTCCTCGCCATCGCCACCGAGCGGGGCACCGAAGTTGCCCGCATCCTGGCCGAGGCCGGGGTCACCCGGCGGCGAATCCTGGAGGCCATCCAGGCCATCCGCGGCGGCCAACGGGTGACCGATCGACGGGCCGAGTCCCGCTATCGGATGCTGGAGAAGTACAGCCGCGACCTGACCCAGATGGCGCGGGAGGGGAAACTGGACCCGGTCATCGGGCGGGATGCGGAGATTTTACGGGTGATCCAGATCCTGGTCCGCCGTACCAAGAACAACCCGGTCCTCATCGGCGAGCCGGGCGTGGGCAAGACGGCCATCGTTGAGGGGCTGGCCCAGAAGATCGTCGCCGACGACGTGCCGGAGATCCTCAAGGGACGGCGGGTGGTCCAGTTGGACCTAGCGGCGATGGTCGCCGGGACCCGGTTCCGGGGCGAGTTCGAGGAGCGGCTGAAGGCAGCCATCGAGGAGGTGCAGCGGGCCCAGGGGGAGATCATCCTCTTCATCGACGAATTGCACACGGTGGTCGGTGCAGGGGCGGCTTCCGGCGCACTGGATGCCTCCAGTATGATGAAGCCTGCGCTGGCCCGTGGCGAACTCCAGTGCATCGGCGCGACCACGCTGGATGAGTACCGCCAGTACATCGAGAAGGACGGCGCGCTGGAGCGGCGGTTCGCCCCGGTCTACGTGGAAGAGCCGACGGTCGAGGAGACCATCGAGATGCTGCGGGGCCTCCGCGACCGGTACGAGGCCCACCACCGTATCCACATCTCCGACGAGGCGCTGGTCGCCGCGGCCCGGCTCTCCCACCGGTACGTCACCGACCGGCGGCTGCCGGACAAAGCGATCGACCTGATCGACGAGGCGGCGGCC
Organism: Chloroflexota bacterium; assembly: GCA_011388675.1. GTDB lineage: Bacteria > Chloroflexota > Anaerolineae > B4-G1 > DUEL01 > DUEL01. The sequence goes on from DROW01000236.1 coordinate 4,159, forward strand.
AAACTCCGCGTCGCCCTCTACACGCTGCCGCCAGAACTGAAGGAGATGGAACGGGAGATCGCCCGCCTGCGGATGGAGGAGGAGGCGGCCAGCACCCAGCAGGACTACGAACGGGCGGCCCAACTGAAGACCCAGCGGCTTCGCCTGGAGCAGGAGTTCCAAAAGAAGCGGGAACAGTGGCAGCAGGAGCACCAGTTAGAGGAGACGGTGCGGGAGGAGGACATCGCTGAAGTCGTCGCCTCGTGGACCGGGATACCGGTTGCCCAGATGATGGAAACGGAGGCGGAGAAACTGCTGCGGATGGAGGATGCGCTCCGGCAGCGGATCATCGGGCAGGACGAGGCGATCAAGGCCGTTGCCGACGCGATTCGGCGCAGCCGATCCGGGCTTAAGGACCCTCGTCGCCCCATCGGCAGTTTCATCTTCCTCGGCACCTCAGGGGTTGGCAAGACGGAACTGGCGAAGGCGCTGGCCTGGTTCCTCTTCGACGACGAGGACGCTCTGCTGCGCATCGATATGAGCGAGTACCACGAGCGGCACACCGTCTCCCGCCTCTTTGGCGCGCCGCCGGGTTACATCGGCTACGAGGAGGGCGGTCAGTTGACCGAGGCGGTTCGCCGCCGTCCCTACCGGGTCATTCTGTTCGACGAGATCGAGAAAGCCCATCCCGAGGTGTTACACTCTCTCCTTCAGATCCTGGACGATGGTCGCCTCACCGACGGGCAGGGGCGCACGGTGGACTTCCGCAACACCGTGATCATTATGACCTCCAATGTCGGCACGGAGTTTGCCAACAAGGGAGGCTCGCTGGGCTTTCGGCGGGCTGGCGAGGCGGGCCCGGAGGAGGATGAAGATCGCCGTCGGATCGAGAGAGCGCTCAAAGAGGTGTTCCGACCGGAGTTCATCAACCGGGTGGACGAGATCATCATCTTTAACCGGTTGACGCTGGAACACGTGGAACAGATCGTGGACCTGCAGATGCGGGAGATCGCGGAGCGGCTGGCGGATCAGGGGTTGCAGGTCGAACTGACCGACGCGGCCCGGAAGTGGCTGGCCCGGGAGGGGTACGACCCCCAGTTTGGCGCCCGCCCGCTGCGACGCGCCCTCCAACGGTACGTGGAGAGCCCGCTCAGCATCCGGCTTCTGCGCGGCGACTTCCGCAGCGGCGACCGCGTGCTGGTGGACGTGGGGGAGGAGGGGCTGGTCTTCCAGCGAATGGAGCCGCTGGAGAGCGAGCACGCCCTCGACGTCCCGGAGTCCAGCGTTCATCAGTAGGCGACTTTACAGGTGCGACGCACCTTTAAGGTGCGTCGCACCTCTGGACTTTGGCTTTTTCGTAGAGTGTTTTGGCCCCCTGGGTGGTCCAGGGGGTATCTTTGTGGTCCGTACTGGCGTGGGAACCGGCCTTTTGGGCTCAGATGCGGGCTGCGCCAAGGGCCGCGTTGTGCATCGGCGGCCTCAAC
>DROW01000237.1 GCA_011388675.1 Chloroflexota bacterium
CGCCGTTCGGTCAGATCGACCCAGAGCAGCCGACCCAAATAGCCATCCATCGGTGAAGTCCCCCTCGACAGGTCACGGAGTACGCAATACGCAGTATTTCGTACTCCGTATTTCGTATTCCGTGCTCCGTTAGAAGTCGATCGCCCTCCCCTCGTAGGCGTAGACGAACAGTTGACGGAGTTCGTCGTAGGAGGGGGAGCGGGCGACGGTGACCATCTGGGTGTCGTTGAAGGCGTCGTCCACCAGTTTGTCCAGTTGGGCCTCGAAGGCCCCCTGGTCGATGCCGGCCTCGGCGAGGGAGAGGGGGTTGCCAATCCGCCGGGCGAGGTCGCGCAGGCCCTGGGCCAGGGCGCGGGCGGCGGGCTCGCCCTCTCCCTCGGTCAGCCCGAGCAGCCGGGCCAGTTCGGCGAACCGATCAGGTGCCTCCCGGGCGATGAACTCGACGGTGTAGGGGAGGAAGAGCCCCACCGCGCGGCCGTGGGGGACGTGGAAGACGGCGCCCAGCACATGGCCCATCGCGTGGGCGATGGAGGCCATGCTGTTGCCGAACCCCAGCCCGGCGCAGGTGGCCGCGTTGTGCATCCGCTCCCGCGCCTCCATATCCGATCCGTCCTCCACGGCCCGGGGGAGGTACTGGAAGACGATCCGAGCCGCGTGGAGGCACAGCCCGTCGGTCAGGTCGGTGTGCCAGGTGCAGGTGAACCCCTCGACGGCGTGAGTCAGCGCGTCCAGCCCCGTGTCGGCGGTCAGTTGGGGCGGCATCCCGGCCGCCATCACCGGGTCCACCACCGCCAGGTCGGCCACGTTCTCCCGGTTGCCCAGCCCCATCTTCCGCTGCTCGACCGGGTCGGTGAGGACGATGGCCCAGGTGACCTCCGCGCCGGTCCCGCTGGTGGTGGGGATCGTGATCAGCCGGGCCTTCTGGCGCAGCCCCAGGGGGACGAAGGGGTTGATCTCCGCCGGTTCCAGGTCGGGCCGCTCGTAGAGGATCCAGATCGCCTTGGCCGCGTCCATCGCCGACCCCCCGCCCAGGCCGACGATCCAATCCGGCTCCACCTCCCGGGCGACCTCGGCACCCCGCTTCACTGTCGGCACGCTGGGGTCCGGCTCCACCTCGGCGAAGAGGTGCGTCTCGATCCCCGCCCGCGCCAGGTGGGAGGTCACCCGCTCCACCAACCCCAATTCGACCAGGGTTCCGTCGGTCACGATGAGGGCGCGCTTGCCCTCGATCTCATCCAGCGCGTCCAGCGCCCCCTCGCCGAACACCACCTGAGGAGAGACGAAGTACCACATCTATTCTGCCCCCCGCTTCCCTGCTTCCCTGCTTCCCTGCTTCCCTGCTTCCCTGCTTCCTTGCTTCCTTAAGCCGTTCAGTCCCCAAAATCGGTCGGGATCTTCGCGCAGCAAGAGACGATTTCCTTCGCCGCTTTCGGATACCGCATAATCTTCATCATATTCCCCTTCAGTTTCAACCTGCGGGTCATCATCCCCTGGATGGGGTCCAGTTTCCCCTCGATGACCTGCCGCCAGGTGCTGAAGGGGGCGCTGATGACGAACTCCGCCTTCCGCTCGTCGGGACTGTTGACCATCGCCGCGTCGGGGCTCTTGCCGTGGTAGAGGGCGAGGAACAGGTAGGCGGTCTCCGGATACGCTTCGTCCGGCTCGACGATGAAGATGAAATCCCCTTCCCAGTCTTTGGCCGATCGCTCGTACGCCTCGCTCTCGTTCAGCAATCGGCTCAGTTCCTTGATCCATTCGTCGGACGGGAACTTAATGGCCATTCTTTCCTCCTTGGGATCACTCTAGGCTGGACTTCTTGATCAGCACTTCCCGCTCTGGCCGACCCGCCTCGTCGTTCCAGCGGAGGAGGTCGGCCTCGTAGCCGTCCTCTCGCTCTACCAGCCGAAGGAAAGTGAACTCCACTTCTGCCCCCAGCGTTCGCAAGCGGCGCGTCCCTTCGGCGAAAACGGGAGTCCAAGCACCGGTGTTCAAGTAATAGACGTGGCGGCCATTCTTTCGACGTTCCACCACTTGGACGTTGGGCCGGTGGTCGTGGCCGAAGATGTAGAACCGGAGGTCGGGGTCCACCCCTTTCAGGCGAGCGTGGAGCCGACGAGCCGCTTTCCACAGGAACGGTTCCTCCCCCCGTCCGGCCGTTTTTCGATGGAAGGTTTGGTAGAGGAAAGGAGGAAGAAGCCAGAGGAGGAGTTTGACCAGCAGGCGGACCGCAGGCCCGGCCGTGGCGAAGAGGAACCCCGCCGGGATCAGCGATGCCAGCAGCGGGGCGATCAGCAGGTACCACACCCCCAGGAGACCGAGAACGCCCCCAACTAAGAGGAGCAGCAACACTCCCTTCAAGACGTGCCCCGCCAGGCTGAACAGGAACCAGGCCAGCAATCGGCGGGCCAGGAGAGGGGTCGCCCCCTCCTGGTAGATCATCCGTACCACCTCCGGTTCTAGGCCCGCCACCTCTGCGTACCGGACGAGATCCTCCTCCGTCGGCCCGGGGTCCCCAGCCCGGCCCGCCCGCCACAGCCGCCGTGCCATTCGCAGGAAGTCGTCGGCGTGCTGGACCAGAAGCCCCAGCATCTCCACCGGGTAGCGGCGGAGCAACTCCAGGAGGACCACGCCGTGGGCTCCCCGATTCTCCCACTCCGGGAATCGGTCCTCCAAATGGTTGTGAAAACAGATCACGCCCAGGCTGCCCACCGGCGGGTTGAGGTAGCCTTCGTCGCGGGGGAGGAGGGGACGGATGGGGTTGGTGCAACTGTTGAGGGCTTCGTACTGGTTGCCGTGCTCAGCGTAGAAGATCCCCCGGCGGTAGTAGAACCAGCCAGGCTGGAACCGGATGCGGTCCAGGAACCCCTCGGGGAGCGGCGCGCCCTCGTCCAGGCCGAAGGCGGCGGGGTACTCGTGGGCGATGTACTCCCGAACCCGGTCCTGGACCAGAGGCCAGAATAACTCCAGGTCGTGATTGCCACGGAGGAAGACCACCCGATGCCCCCGGCCGACGAACCAGGCCAGGGCCCGGAAGAAGAGGGGGTGGCCCCGGTAGATCGATTCCATCCGGTCCGCGCTCCGCTCCGGCGTGGGGAGGAAGCCGTACCGCCGCTCGAACGGCTCGTCGTAGCGGCGCTCGCCAGGGACAGGCTGTTCCTCTGGAGCGGCCCCCTGGGCCACCGGCGGCCGCAGGGGACCCGGCCAGAGGGCGAGCCGTTCCTTCCCGACGGTGCGGAGCCCTTCGGGGTGGTGGACCGCGAAGACGTGGACCGCCCACCCGGGGATGGGGGGAGGCTCGGCCGCCAGGGCCGCCGCTTCGTCGGGGGGAAGGGGGGCCAGATGGACCCGCCCCGCCAGCACGTCCTCTTCGAAGAGGAGCCGCTGCACCCGCAGGACGACTGGATCTTCGGGGGGCGGCTCCCCGAAACGGTGAAGCCAATACTGGACCGTCTGCTCCGGCGTGTCCAGCCCCCCCGCTCGACGGCGGCGATCCCGTTCCCGGAGGTAGGCGGCGTGGACCGTCTCATCGACGGGCAGGAAGTCGAAGGTGTCGCCAACGAGGATCAGTTCCCACCGGCGACCGGGCGCGCACACCCCATCGGCCCAGCGCAGCCAGCGGAAGAAGGCCTCGTCGAAGAAGAAATCCTCCCGGGGATGATAGGCCCGGCGCTCTGGATCGTAGCCCAGGGAAAGGTGGAGGTCGCTGACGAAGAGGTAGTCCCACGCCGTCGGCTCTCGTCCCATGCCCCCCTCCGCCTGATGGGGATCTCGCATCGCTCGCCGCCCGGCAGTATAACATCGAGGAGGGGGAAAGTCAAAAGCCACGGATGCCCACGGGCGTGCTTCCGTCTAGGGGCGAGGGCCAAAAGACACCCTCGCCCCAAACTCAGGCGCGCCCGACGCCGACGGCGATTTGACCTCCCCCCGCCCTGTGTTATACTCCCCTCTGCTCCTCACATTCCCTGGCAACTTCGGACGCAAAGGAGGGTCGAGATGTCCATCAAAGTGACCTGGTACGGCCATGCCTGCGTCGGCCTGGAGGTCGGCGAGCATCGGCTGCTGGTGGATCCCTTCCTCACAGGCAACCCGCTGGCGGCAGCCTCGCCGGACCGGTTCGAGCCGACCGCCATTCTGGTCTCCCACGGGCACGGCGACCACGTGGGCGACGCGCTGGAGATCGCCAAGCGGACCGGCGCGCTGATCATCAGCAACTTCGAGATCTGCAACTGGTTCCAGGCCCAGGGCCACGACAACGTCCATCCCCAGCACATCGGCGGCGGGTTTCACTACCCCTTCGGCTACCTCAAACTGACCATCGCTCATCACGGCTCCTCACTGCCGGACGGGTCCTACGGCGGCAATCCGTGCGGCTTCCTCCTCACCGCTGAGGGGAAGAAGATCTATCTGGCCTGCGACACTGGCCTCTTCTACGATATGAAACTGATCGGTGAGGAAGGATTGGATCTGGCGATGCTCCCCATCGGCGACAATTTCACGATGGGGCCGGACGACGCGCTGCGGGCGGTGAAACTCCTCCAGCCCAAGCAGGTGGTCCCTTACCACTACGATACCTTCGACGTCATCCAGCAGGACCCCCACGCCTGGGCGGAGCGGGTGCGGGCGGAGACGGACGCCGAGCCGGTGGTGCTGAAGCCCGGGGAAAGTGTGATCCTCGAATGAGAGAGGACCGGGAAGAGAGGGAAAACACGGATGGATGAAAAGGCGATGGCCCGGGTCGTCGAGATCCTGGAGACAGACCCGGATTTTTACGTCCCGATCAAGAAACTGTGGTTGATGCTTCAGGGCGAGGGGCTGGCCCTCGATCTGGACCTGGAGACGTTCCAGGCCCAACTGGAGGCGGACGACCGATTCGAGTTCATCGAGGGGATCGACCACGCGGAGGGGTTCGAAGACGACCCGGAGTTCGAGGCGGAGATGGAGGCGCTGGGCTTCTTCAGCGGCCCGCGGGTGAAACTGGCCTCCCGGGAGATGACCGCCGAGGACGTCTTCGCCGGGCTGACCCGTAGCCTTCGCCAACTGAACGAGGCCCTGCGCGGCGCGTGGGATACCCGGCCGGAGGACGACCCTGAAACGGAGGAGATGCTCCTGGAGACCCTGGCCCTGGCCGAGCAACTGGAACGGGAGATCCAGGAGATCATCGAATCGAGTCAGGAAGAAGGGGAGAGCGCTCCTCCAGAACTGGAAGAGTGAACCGGCGGCTGCGCTGGCACGACTACCTCACGCTGAACGTCTACTGGCTGGGCCTTAACATCTCCGCGGGCACCATCACCCCCGTCCTGCTCCCCTACCTGGTCGCCCGCTTCGTCCCGCCGGAGCAGAAGAACTCCTACCTCGCTACCGCTCGGGTGGCCGGACTGGCCGTAGCGATGCTGGTCCAGCCGATGGCCGGGCTGCTCAGCGACCGCAACACCTCCCGTTGGGGCCGCCGGCGGCCCTTCATCCTCGCCGGCACCCTGCTCGACCTGCTGTTCCTACTGCTCATCGGTGCCTCCCCCCTCTTCCTGGGCGCGCCGTCCGACCCCCTTCTCCAATCCACCCTCGGCTTCAACACCGCCTATGGCATCCTCCTGGTGGGGCTCGTCCTCCTGCAGTTCTCCTCCAACCTCGCCCAGGGAGCAACCCAGGGACTGATCCCCGACCTGGTGCCGGAAGACCATCGAGGACGGGTGTCCGGGGTGAAGGCGGTGATGGAACTGGCTCCTGCCTTCCTGGCCGTTTTCATCGGCCCCCTGGTGGACGCCGGGCGAACCTGGGTGGCGGTGGGTGTCGTGATGGCCTCACTGTTCCTGACGATGCTGATCACCGTCCTCTTCGTCCGGGAGGAGCCGCTGCGGGAACCGCCCTCCGCCCCCCTCGCCGAGCCGCTGCTTCGGCTGGTGGCCCTCACGGCTGTCTTCGTCGGCGTCACCCAGGGAGCGATCTACCTGGTCCGCTCCAGCGGGACCTGGCTCTCCCGAATCCGAGTGGGGGTCGGCTGGCAGGTGGCCGCGGTGGGAGTGGCAGGGCTAACGGGGATGGCGGGCTCCATCCTGCTGGGGGTCTATTTCGGGGCCCGGGTAGGGATCGGCCCGGAGGCCCGCCGCCGGACCTCCTTCATCTGGTGGGTGATCAACCGCCTCCTCTTCCTGGCCGCCGTCGGCTCCGTGGAAGGGTTCGCCCTCTACTTCCTGGCCGACGCCCTCCACATCCCTAACGCGGCCACGATGACGACGGTCCTCCTGGCGGCAGTGGGTCTTTTCCTCCTCGCCTTCGCCCTCCTAGGCGGTGCTCTCTCCGATCGGATAGGCCGAAAGCGACCGCTTCTCCTCGCCGGGCTGGTCAGTGCGACGGGCACGTTCGGATTGCTCCTCTCCTCTTCCTTCACCCACGTCCTGATCAGTGGATGCGTCATCGGCATCGGGTCGGGGGTCTTTATGGCAACCAGTTGGGCGCTGGGGACCGACCTGGTGCCGCCCGAGGCGGCAGGGAAGTACCTGGGGATCTCCAACCTGGCGGGAGCAGGGGCGGGGATCGTGGGGGCGGGTATCGGCGGTCCCCTGGCCGATCTCTTCAACGGCTTGCAGCCTGGACTGGGGTATCGGGTGATCTTTGCCGTCTACGGAGTATTGTTCCTCCTCTCTTCCCTCACCCTGAGCCGGGTGCGGGAGGACGAGGGACGTTCGTAAGGGCGGGGGGCGAAGTGAACCGCGCTACCTGGAAGGCGACCGGCACGGACAGTCCCCTCGCGGGCAATCGCCGGCCTATGGAGGCTCCCTGCAAGCACTCTCGCCCTCGCTCCGCAGGGGCTGGTCACCTCTCCTGCCTTCCGTTTCGAATACCCAGGTCAGTCGGACGGTTGTCCTCCCCCCCGCCGGATGGTACAATGGACTGGGAGGCATAATGACTCCGTTGACGATCGAACTGACGGGAATGGCCCACGGCGGCAGCGCGCTGGGGCGATACGAGGGGAAGGTGATCTTCGTCCCCTACGCCCTACCCGGCGAGACAGTGCGGGTGGAACTGGTGGACGACCGAGGGCGGTACGCCCACGCCCGGCTTCTGGAAGTGCTGGAGCCTTCGCCCGAGCGGGTCGCCCCGCCCTGTCCGTACTTCGGCCCGGAGGGATGCGGCGGTTGTCAGTGGCAGCACATCGGTTACGAGGCCCAACTCCGCCTCAAGGCCGAGGTCGTCGCCGAGCAGCTGAGCCGCATCGGCCGCCTGACCGATCCGCCGGTCCGTCCGACCCTGCCCGACCCCACTGGCTGGGCCTACCGCAACCAGGCCCGCTTCCACCCCTCCCCCGAGGGAGGGCTGGGGTTCCGCGTCGCCGCCAGCCACCAGGTCGTCCCGGTGGACGCCTGCCTTCTCCTCCATCCCCTTCTCGCCGACCTCTACGACGCTTTGGACCTGGACTTCCCTGGACTGGAGAGCCTGACCCTCCGGGCGGGGACCGCCACGGGCGACCGGATGGTGATTTTCGAGATGGAGGACGACGAACCTCCGTCCCTGACGACTGACCTGCCCGTCTCCTGCGTCCTGCTTCTCTCCGACGGTCGGTTCGCCAACCTGGTTGGCCGGAACTACCTGACCGAGGTGGTGGCCGGCCGTACCTACCGCATCTCTGCGCCCTCCTTCTTCCAGGTCAACACCCACCAGGCGGAGCAACTGGTCCGTCTGGTGCTGGAGTACCTGGACCTGCAGGGGGATGAGGTGGTGTTGGACGGCTACTGCGGGGTGGGGCTGTTCACCCTTCCGCTGGCGGAACAGGCCGGGCTGGTGATCGCTGTGGAGTGGGACCCGGCGGCGGTGGAGGACCTGTTGGAGAACACCGCAGGGCTGGAGAACGTCGAGGTGGTGGAGGGGCCGGTGGCGGCGGTGCTCTCCGGCCTGGAGGAGCCGCTGGACGCGGCGGTGGTGGACCCCCCCCGCACCGGCCTGGAGCGGGAGACGGTGGAGGGGCTGATCGCCGCTGCGCCCGGTCGCATCGTCTACGTCTCCTGCGACCCCGCCACCCTGGCCCGCGACGGCCGCTACTTGGCCGAGGCGGGCTACCGGCTGGTGGAGGTGCAGCCGGTGGATATGTTCCCGCAGACCTATCACATCGAGACGGTGAGTCTGTGGGTGACGGAAGGGTAAGGGAAGCCGGGAAGCACGGAAGCGCGGGGGCGGTGGGGCTGTTCCTCCTCTCCGCCGCGACGCTGGCCTTCGAGATCGACCTGACCCGCGTCTTCGCCGTCTCCCAGTTCTACCACTTCGCCTTTATGACGGTCAGTCTGGCGCTGCTGGGCTTCGGGGCCAGCGGGGTTCTTCTCAGCCTGGCCCCCGGCCTGGCCCGCCGCCCGGCTCGACCGCTGTCGGCCCTCTCCTTAGGGTTCGCGCTGACGGCGGTGGGGGCCTACGCTCTCACCCAGCGGGTCCCGTTCGACTCCTACCGCGTCTTCCTCGACCCCGCCCAGTGGGGAATCCTCGCCCTCCACTACCTGGCGCTCTCGGTCCCCTTCCTGTGCGCTGGGACGGCGGTAGGGCTCCTGCTGATGGCGGAACCGGCGGGGATCGGCCGGACCTACGCCGCGAACCTGGCTGGTTCTGCCGTCGGGTGCCTGTTGGCGGTAACCGCACCGACGGTGGTAGGAGCCGAGGGCGTGGTCCTCCTTTCCGCCGCGCTGGCGGCCCTCGCCGCGCTGGCCTTCGCCAAAAGGCCCGTGGGGCGGGCCGTCGCCCTCGCCGTCCACCTGCTGCTTCTGCTGGGCGCGTTCCACCTCCCCACCGTTCTGGAGATTCACCTCTCCCCCTACAAAGGCCTCTCCTACGCTCTCCAGTACCCCGATGCCCGGCTGGTTTTCCGGGGATGGAACGGCTTCTCGCGGGTGGACGTGGTGGAGGCGACCCCCATCCGCAGCCTGCCCGGACAGGGGTTCACCTGCATCGGCGCGCCGCCGCCGCAGCGGGGCCTGTTCGTGGACGGGGACGACCTCAGCCCCATCACCCGCCTGCGCGACCCGGCCGACCTGGCCCCGCTCGCCGACTGTCTCCTGACCGCGCTCCCCTACCGACTCCGGCCCGGCGCTCACGCGCTGGTGATCGACCCCCGGGGCGGGTTCGACTTATGGGTCGCGCTGGCGGAGGGGGCGGAGCGGGTGACGGCGGTGGAACCGAACCCGCTGGTCGTCCACGCCGTCCGCCTTCAGGGAGACTGGACGGCGGTTCCGTACGATCATCCCCGGGTGGACCTCGCCGTCGAGGAGGGCCGCCCCTACCTGGCGCGGTCCGGCCCCCGCTACGACGTGATCCTCTTCTCCCTCCCTGCCACGTACCATCCGATCACCTCCGGGGCCTACAGCCTGGCGGAGAACTATCGGGAGACGGTGGAGGGGTTCGCGGCGGCGCTGAAACGGCTGGAGGAGGGCGGATTGCTGGTCGTGGTGCGCTGGCTGCAGACGCCCCCCTCCGAATCGTTGCGCGCCTTCGGGCTGGCGATGGCGGCGCTGGAGCGGGTAGGAGAGGACCCGGCGCGGAGCCTGGTCGCGGTGCGCAGTTACAACCAGATGCTGATCCTGGCCCGACGGGGGCCGTTCACCCCGCAGGAACTGGAGCAGATCCGCCGTTTCGCCGCCGACCGCTCCTTCGACCTGGTCTACGCGCCCGACATCCGGCCCGACGAGGTCAACCGGTTCAACGTACTCCCCTCCCCCGACTACTACCGGGCTTTCGAAGGGCTCTTAGAGGCGGACGATCGGGAGGCCTGGCTGGCGGCCTACCCCTACGACGTCTCCCCGCCCACCGACGACTGGCCGTTCTTCGGTCACTTCTTCCGTTGGGGTCAGGTGGGGGAAGTACTGGCGATGGCCGGTCACGTTTGGCAGCCGTTCGGAGGAGCAGGATACCTGGTGGTCGTAGGCCTGCTGGCGGTGGCGACAGGTGCCGCCGTCGTGTTGATCCTCCTGCCGCTGGTCGGGGCACGGTCGGGACGATTGGCCCTTCGGCGGGGCGGGTCGCTCCGCCTACTCCCCTTCGGCTTTCTGGGGGTGGCCTACCTGTTCGTGGAGATCCCTCTCCTTCAGCGGTTCATCCTCCTCCTGGGCCAGCCTGCCTACGCGATGGCGACGGTGTTGGGGACGCTGCTGCTCTTCTCCGGCCTGGGGAGCCTGCTGTCGGCGAGGGTGCGCCCGGCCCGCGCGACGGCGGCTCTGGCGCTGGTGGTGCTGGCGTACCGACTGGTGGGATGGGAGGGCCTGGGGCCACTGCTGGGTCTGCCGCTGTGGGCCCGACTGGCGGCGACGGTGATCGGGCTGGCCCCGCTGGGAACGCTGATGGGGGTTCCCTTCCCCGCCCTGCTGGCCCGGCTGCAGGACGACGCCCCCGGCCTGGTGCCGTGGGCGTGGGGGGTCAACGGAGCCGTCTCCGTGGTGGCCTCCGTGCTGGCCGCGCTGATGGCCCTCTCGTGGGGCCTGGGGGCGGTCCTGACGGTCGGGGCGGTCTGCTACCTGGGAGCGGGTCTCACGGGACGGGCCATTCCCTCCCCCCCTCGTGCCGGTGCTCCTCCGCCCCTGGCCCGGTGAGGGGCACGAAGGCCACGCCGCCCATATTGTACGCCTTCAGTTCGCCCCCCTCCTCTTTGACGAACTTCCACAGCGTCTGGTACCCGCCGGGGGGGCCGACCGGGATGACCATCCGGCCGCCTTCGGCCAGTTGGTCGAGCAGCGGCGGCGGCACGTGGTCGGGGGCCGCCGTGACGATGATGGCGTCGTAGGGAGCGTGTTCCGGCCAGCCATAGTAGCCGTCCCCCTGCTTGCAGTGCACCTTGTAACCCAGCCGTTCCAGCCGCTCCTTGGCGCTCTGGGCGAGTTCGGGGATGATCTCGATGGAGTACACCTCCACATCGGGGATGGAAGCCAGGACAGCGGCCTGATAGCCGGATCCAGTGCCGACCTCCAACACCTTGTCCCCGGGCTTGAGTTCCAACAGTTCGGTCATCAGAGCGACGATGTAGGGTTGGGAGATGGTCTGGCCGAAGCCGATGGGAAGGGGGTAATCTCCGTAGGCGTACTCCCGCTCCTCCTCCGGTACGAAGAGGTGACGGGGGACGGTGCGCATCGCTTCGAGCACGCGCTCGTCGGTGATCCCTCGGGCACGGATTGTCTCGATCACCATGCGTTCCCTCAACTGGGCGTATTTCGCCTCCTCCTCGCTGGACAGGGTGGGGAAAGGGGAGGGAGAAGGAACGTGCGTCGGTGTGGCAGAGGACGGCCGACAGCCAGCGAAGACCCAGGCAGCGAGCAGCAGGCACAAGAGAACTCCGCCGCGCTTCATTTCGATCTCCATTGTAGCATCTTCCTCCAGGCTGCGCAACACGATCACGGGGGTTGACAAAACGGGATCTTGTGGTAATATATGAGCAACCATTCAAATATCGAGCGGGCTGCAGGGAGGCTGGCGGGATGGAAATTGAGAACGGGTGCGAGTGGAGCGGGGGCGACGACGGGCAGGTGCAGGAGGTACAGGAGCGATTGGTGGACGGCGTAACCGCCGCCCGCCTGGCCCGCACCTTCAAGGCCCTCAGCGATCCCACCCGCGTGCGGATCATCTCCGCCCTCTCCCACCGCGAACTCTGCGTCCACGAACTGGCCGCTTGCCTGGGGATGAGCCAGTCGGCCATCTCCCACCAACTACGTACCCTGCGGGAGATGCGGCTGGTTCGCCGCCGCAAGGAGGGCCGGCACGTCTTCTACACCCTGGACGACGACCACATCCACGACCTCTTCCACCAGGGCCTGGAGCACGTAGAACACGAGTGAGGGGAGGGGGCGGAAACGGTTCGTCCCCCTTATTTGTGAGGCGAAACTTGAACGTTTGCTCATATGTCGCATCGCAGAGGCACGGAGGAGAGGAGCCTCCCGCAGGTTCCTTAACCCGCGGTAGGCTGGCAGAGTGTCGGGTACATTGAGGAGTTCTCTGTGCCCTCTGTGCCTCTGTGGAGAGTTTAGGAGGACCGATGATCGAAAAACTGAAACTGGAGATCCCCCTGCTTCTGCCCGAGAACGGCGACTGCGTGGACTGCGTTCAGCGCCTCCAGGAAGCCTTACGGCTGCACAAGGGTATCGTGGAGGCCCACGTGGATGAGGAGACCGACCCTCCGCGTCTCTGCCTGCACTACGATCCCAACCTGATCTCCCTCGCGGAGGTGGAGCGACACGCTCGTCAGGAGGGGATCGCCATCCAGCAGCGGTACCGCCATCGGGACCTGAAACTGGAGGGTCTGGACTGCGCCGACTGCGCAGTCAAACTGGAGAAAGGGGTCGGCCGGTTGGACGGGGTGTTCTACACCGCCGTCGACTTCGCCACCGGCCGGATGCGGGTGGAGTACGACGTGGAGAGGGTGGACCAGACCGACA
>DROW01000238.1 GCA_011388675.1 Chloroflexota bacterium
ATGGACTACACGCCGAGGGAGATCTTCGCGCTGATCATGGCCGGGGAACGGGAGCGGGTCCTCAAGAGCAACACCTTCTGGTTCTGCGTCTCCTGCTATTTCTGCACCATCCGCTGTCCCCAGGAGATCCCGATCACGGATATTATGTACCAACTCAAACGACTGGCCATCAAAGAAGGCTACTACCGGGCCTCCATCACCGACTTTTCCGAGACTTTTGTCGGGCAGATCGAGACCTATGGGCGGAGTTTCGAACTGGGGCTGGCGACGGCCCATTACTTGCGCCACCACCCCGTCGAAAGCGTCAAGATGTCCCCTCTGATGCTGGGGATGATCTCCCGCGGACGGATGTCCTTCCGGCCCAAGCGGATCCGCGGCATCCGCCAACTGCGGGCGATCCTGCGCAAGGCCAAGGAATTGGGAGGTGAATGGTGAGGTACGCCTACTACCCCGGCTGCTCTCTGGAGAAGAACGCCGCCGCCTACGATCAGTCCTTCCGCCGAGTGGCGGAGGTCCTGGGGATGGAACTGGTGGAGATCCCCGACTGGAACTGCTGCGGGGCGACCGAGTACTTCTCCCTCGATCTCCTCCCCGCCTACGCCCTGGTCGCCCGCAACCTGGCCCTGGTCCCCGAGGACCTCGACCAGGTGGTCGCTCCGTGCTCTGCCTGCTACTACAATATGTACAAGACGGACAAAAACATGGCCGCCTACCCCAAACTGGCGGCGGCAGTGAACGAAGCGCTGGCGGCGGGCAAACTCCACTACGACCCCGGCCGTGTCCTCTCCCGCCACGCCCTGGACGTGATCCTGGAGGATTTCTCCCTGGAGGAGATCGGTGCCCACGTGAAGAAGCCGCTGCGGGGCCTCCGGCTGGCCGCCTACTACGGCTGCGTCACCGTCCGCCCCGCCGGTCACGACGACCCCGAGTACCCGGTCCGAATGGAGCGGCTCCTGGAGACACTGGGGGCGACCGTGGTGGAGTACACCCTCCGAGCCAACTGCTGCGGCGGACATATGACCCAGTTGGACGCAGACACCGCCTACGGGATGATCCACTACCTCCTGCACAACGCCAACAAACTGGGGGTGGACGCCCTCGTCACCGCCTGCCCGATGTGCCAGTTGAATCTGGACGCCTACCAGGGACAGGTGAACTCCCACTTCGGCACCGACTTTCACATCCCCATCCTCTACTTCACCCAGATGATGGGGCTGGCCTTCGGAATCCAGCCGGAGGACTTGGGCTTCGGACAGGAGATCGTCTCGGCCAAGGAGGTGCTGGAGAAGTTCCGGAATCCCCCACCCGAAGAGGAAAAGAGGGGGAGGCCGCGGCGCAAGCGTCGGGACAAGGACGCGCTCCCGATGCCCGAGCCACTGAGCGGAGGTGATCGATGAAGATCGGCGTATATATCTGCCACTGCGGGTCCAACATCGCCGGCGTGGTGGACGTGGGGGAGGTGGCCCGCTGGGCCGCCGACCTGCCGGACGTGGCGGTGGCCCGCGACTATCGGTTTATGTGCTCCAGCCTGGGCCAGGAGTTGATCAAGAAGGACATCGAGGAACTGGGGCTGGACCGGGTGGTGGTGGCCTCCTGCACCCCCCGGATGCACGAACCGACCTTCCAGCGGGCCATCGCCGAGGCGGGGCTGAACCCCTACTTCTTCGAGATGGCCAACATCCGGGAGCAGTGCGCCTGGGTCCACGAGGACACGGAGGAGGCGACGGAGAAGGCCAAAGCGCTCGTCGAGGCCGCCGTCCTCCGGGTCCGCCACCACGAGCCGCTGCGGGAGAACCGGGTGCCCATCAACCCGGCTACGCTGGTCGTGGGCGGCGGGATCGCGGGCATCCAGGCTGCCCTGGAACTGGCGAACGCCGGTTACCCGGTCTACCTGGTGGAGCGGGAGCCGTCCATCGGCGGGCGGATGGCCCAACTGGACGAGACCTTCCCGACCCTCGACTGTAGTGCCTGAATTCTCGGGCCCAAGATGATGGATGCCGGTCGGCATCCCAACATCACCCTCCTGACCTACAGCGAGGTCGAAAGCGTGTCTGGCTACGTGGGCAACTTCGTCGTCCGCATTCGGAAGCGGGCCCGGTCGGTGAAGGAGGACCTCTGCACCGGCTGCGGGACCTGCGAGGAGAACTGCCCCCGCCGGGTGGTGGACACGGTCTATGAGGCGGGGCTGGGCTACCGGACGGCTATCTACCGCCCCTTCGCCCAGGCGGTCCCGGCCATCCCGGTGATCGACCGGGAGAACTGCCTCTACTTCACGAAGGGGAAGTGCCGCATCTGCGAGAAGGTCTGCCCCACCCACGCCATCGACTACACGCAGGAGGACACCATCCTAGAGGTGGAGGTAGGGAACATCATCCTCGCCACCGGCTTCGACCCCTTCGACGCCCGGCGCATCCCCCAGTTCGGCTACGGCCGCTTCCCCAACGTCTTCACCAGCCTGGAATTGGAACGGATGCTCAGCGGGGCCGGGCCCACCGGCGGCAAGGTGGTCCTGCGGGACGGAAAGACGGTGCCCCAGCGGGTCGCCATCATCCACTGCGTCGGCAGCCGGGACAAGAACTACCGGGAGTACTGCTCGCGGGTCTGCTGTATGTACTCCCTGAAACTGGCCCATCTGATCCACCACAAGACCCACGCCGAGGTGTACAACTTTTACATCGACATCCGCGCCCCCGGAAAGATGTACGAAGAGTTCTACCATCGGGTACTGGACGAGGGGATCCACTTCGTCCGCGGCAAGGTCGCCCAGGTGACCGACGCCGCGCGCGGGCCGGAGGAGGAAGGCAGGCTCGTCGTCCAATTCGAGGACACCCTGACCGGTCTGCAGCGGCGGATGCCGGTCGATATGGTGGTGCTGGCCATCGGGCTGGAGCCACGCCACGACAGCCGGGAAGTGGCCCGCCTCTTCGGCATCAGCACCGACGCCGACGGTTGGTTCAAGGAGAAGCACCCCAAACTGGACCCGGTGGCGACGATGACGGATGGAGTGTTCGTCGCCGGGTGTGCCCAGGGCCCGAAGGACATCCCCGATTCCGTGGCCCAGGGCGCGGCGGCGGCGGCGCGGGTCCTTTCCCTCATCGGCCAGGGAGAGGTCGAGGTGGAGGCCGCCACGGCCGTCGTCGACGAACTGATGTGCGTCGGCTGCGGGCAGTGCATCCAGGCCTGCCCCTACTCGGCCATCGAGTACCTGGAGGACCGGCGCATCGCCCACGTGATCGAGGCCCTCTGCAAGGGATGTGGTACCTGCGTCGGCGCGTGCCCCTCCAAGGCTATCTCGCTGCGCCACTTCACCGACCAGCAGTTGATCTGGGAGATGCGGGGGGCGATCTATGGGATGCAGGTGCAACACGCTGAGCATAGGGGGAATTGAGGCGTGAGGCGTGATGCGTGAGGCGTGATGCGTGATGCGTGATGCGTGAGGCGTGATGGGCGAGGTTTGTTCGGGAGGAGGCTAGGGTGAGTGAACAGACTTACGAACCGAAGATCGTCGGGTTTCTCTGCAACTGGTGCAGTTACGCCGGAGCGGACCTGGCGGGGGCGGCCCGCCTGAAGTACCCGCCCAACATCAAGATCATCCGCGTCCCCTGCTCCGGCCGGGTCTCGCCGGAACTGGTGATCCGCACCTTCCGCGAGGGGGCGGACGGGGTGATGGTCCTCGGCTGCCACATCGGCGATTGCCACTACGCCACCGGCAACCACCGCACCGCCCGCCGGATGCCCGTCCTCAGGGCCCTCCTAGAGTTCACCGGCATCGAATCGGAGCGTCTCTTGGTCAAATGGGTCTCCTCCTCGGAGGGAGAACTGTTCGCCCAGACGGTGCGCGAGTTCACCGAGAAACTGCGGCAGATGCCACCACTGGGGCTGCGGATGACGAGCAGCAAGTAAGCAGCAGGGAGCAAGGAGCAAGGAGCAAGGCATAAGGTGTATCAGGAGGGAACGATGAACATCGCAGGCTTCGAGTTTCCAGATGACCTCTACTACGACAAGCAGCACGGTTGGGCACGGGTGGAAGGCAATGTCGTTGTGCAGGGAATGAC
>DROW01000239.1 GCA_011388675.1 Chloroflexota bacterium
TATCCCGACCTGGAAGCCGTTCGGCGGGCGGTGCGGGAGGCCGGCGAGCGGATTCGCCGGGAAGGGCTACCCTCCGACTTGGCTCCGCTGGTGGTCGGCTTCGCCGGCTATGGCAACGTCTCGCGGGGGGCGCAGGAGATCTTTGACCTGCTTCCCCACGAGGAGGTAGCCCCCGGCGACCTGCCCGCTCTCTTCACCGGTAGGCCGGACCCCCATCTGCTCTACAAGGTGGTTTTCAAGGAAGAGCATACCGTGGAGCCGATCTCGCCTGGAGATCGTTTTGATCTCCAGGATTACTACGCCCACCCCGAGAAGTACCGTTCCCGCTTCGCCTCTTACCTCCCCTATTTGACCGTTCTGATCAACGCGATCTATTGGGAGGCGAAATACCCGCGCCTGGTGACCCGGTCGGATCTACGGGACCTGTTCGGCGGGCCGGCGTCGCCTCGATTGCGGGTCATCGGCGACATCAGTTGCGACATCGAGGGAGCCATCGAGTGCACGGTGAAGTGCACCGAGCCGGGCGATCCCGTCTACGTCTACAACCCGCTCACCGGCGAGGTGACGGACGGCTACGAAGGGGAGGGGGTGGTGATCCTGGCGGTGGACATCCTGCCCAGCGAGTTGCCTCGTGAGGCGTCGATCGACTTCAGTGCCGTCCTCCGCCAGTTCGTCCCCGCCATCGCTCGGGCGGATTACACCGTCCCGTTCGACGAACTGGACCTTCCCCCGGAGATCAAACGGGCGGTCATCGCCTACCGGGGGGAACTGACGCCCGGTTATCGCTACCTGGAACAGTACATCGGGTAGAACGCCCCATTCACTATCCCATCCTTTGGAGGAGGTTACAATGACGCGCGCGGACGATCGGCTAACCGAACTGGAACATCTGAAGGAGTTACGGAAGCAGGGACAACTGGACACGCTGGCATATTACAAGGGGTTGCTCAAACTGGCAGCCGATCTGGTGCAAAACCTGAGGGACGAGGACATCTCCGAAGAGGAAGCGAAACGGCAGATCCCCCTCGTCCTGGTGTTCCTGGAGGAGCAGATCGCCAAGTTCAAGGGGCGAGGCGGCTGATCGAAGGGAAGATCTGGAGGTAAACCGTGAACAGAGTTCTCGTTTTCGGCGCCGGCCTGGTGGCCAGGCCGTTGGTGCGATACCTGTTGGATCGGAAGTTCGAGGTTACCGTCGCCAGCCGGACCCTTTCCAGGGCCGAGGCGCTGGTGGAGGGCTACGCGAACGGCAGGGCGACGGCGTTCGACATCACGAAGGAGCCCGATCGGCTGGATGACTTGATAGAAGGGGCGGATCTGGTCGTCAGCCTCCTTCCCTACATCTATCACGTCCAGGTCGCACGGGTATGTGTCCGCCACCGTCGCCACCTGGTGACCACTTCCTACGTCAAGGACGAGATGCGCGCCCTTGACGGGGCGGCGAGGGAGGCCGGCGTCATCCTCCTCAACGAGATCGGCCTCGATCCTGGCATCGACCATATGTCGGCGATGCGGGTGATCCACCGGGTCCACGCGGCCGGAGGGAAGGTTCGTTCCTTCCGCTCCTACTGTGGCGGCCTTCCCGCTCCGGATGCCAACGACAATCCCCTCGGGTACAAGTTCTCCTGGAGTCCTCGCGGCGTGGTCCTGGCCGGCCGCAACGACGCGCGGTATAAAGAAAACGGGCAGATCGTGGAGGTGCCCAACGCGCGCCTCTTCGCCACCCATTTCGTGATGTGGGTCGAGGGGTTGGGCGACCTGGAGGCCTACCCCAATCGGGATTCCCTTCCCTACATCGACCTCTACGGCATCCCGGAGGCGGAGACGATGTACCGGGGGACGCTCCGCAACCTGGGCTGGTGCGACGTGATGCAGAAACTGAACGAACTGGGGTACTTCAGCCTGGAGGAGCGGCCTGATCTCCCCGGCAGGACCTTCCGGCAGGTGATGGCAGATCTCATCGGCAAGCCAGACACGGCCGACTTAAAGGCCGACCTGGCGGCCCACCTCAACGTCTCCCCCAACTCCGGGGTGATGATGGCCCTGGAGTGGCTGGGATTGCTGGACGACATCCCCGTTCCGCCCAAGAACACCCTCCTCGACATCCTCGCCGATCAGATGTTGGCGAAGATGCCCTATCGGGAGGGCGAGCGGGATATGGTCGTACTGGTCCACGAATTCGTCGTTGCCTATCCGGATCGGGAGGAACGGATCAGCGCCACGCTGCTTGACTTCGGTATCCCTGGCGGCGACACGGCGATGGCCCGCACCGTCGGGTTGCCCGCGGCTATTGCCTCCCGCCTCATCCTCGAAGGTCGGATTCGCCTGACCGGCGTCCACATCCCCGTCGTCCCCGAGATCTACGAGCCAGTGCTGGGCGAACTGGCGGCTCTGGGGATCGAGGGGAAGGAGCGGACGACCAGCGGCACGTCATAATGCCCCTGGTGGCTTTTCTCCTGGCCCTTTTCCTGCTGGGCGGGTGCGCGACGCCGCCGACAGCGGTGGGGCTTACAGTCGATCCGTTCTCCGCTTATCTGATGGCGGGGGACCGGCTAGCGGCTAGCGGGCGGCGGATGGCGGCAGAGGAGATCTACCGCCAGGCCGCCGCCCTTCGTCCCGCCGACCCGGTTCCCTACCTTCGTCTGGCCCACCTCTACCAGACCTGGGAGCGCCCTCGGGAGGGACAGGCCGCGGTGGAGGCGGCGGCCCGGCTAGGAGCCCCGACGCTGGAGGTAGAATCCCTCCGTGCCGCGTTCTGTGCCGATCTGGGGGACTGGGAGGGGGTGATCTCCCACGGTTCGGCTGTGCTTCAATCCGACCCCTCCGATCAGGAAACGCGGCGTCGGCTGGCCCAGGCTTACGTCGCGCTGGGGGAGGTAGAGAAGGCCATCGGCGAGTACGAAGTCCTGCAGAGGAGCGCCCCCGGCGATCCCCAGATCGGTGAGCGGCTGGGCGTTCTCCTCGCCATGCGGGAGCCCGAGGCCGCCTGGCCGTATCTCCAGGCCGCTCGTACCCCGCTGGCGACCGGTGTGCTGCAGATGTTGGAGGAGGGCGGGGAAACGGCTTACCGACTGGCACGTATCGGGCAGATCTGCCTCGCCCACGGCGAGCCCTGGCTGGCGGCACTTGCTCTGGAACAGGCCGTCGCGCTCCGGCCTGCCTACGCCGACGCTCAGGCTCTTCTGGGCGAGGCCCTGAGGGTGCTGGGAAGGGAGGAGGAGGCCCTGGCCCATCTGACGGCGGCCGTGGAGGCGGCCCCCCAATCGGCTCTCGCGCAGTCCCTGCTGGGGCTTCACTATCTTGAGGCAGGGGAACCGCGATCCGCCCGCCCTTACCTGGAGGCCGCCTACGACCTGGACCCTGCCAATCCGGCTTTCAGCCTTTACCTGGCGCGGGTCTACGCGGCCCTGGGATGGCACGACGTAGCAGGTGCCTGGGCGGACGAGGCGCTGCGGCTGGCGCCGGACGATCCCGATATGTGGGAGGCGGTGGCACGTCTCTACCTGGAGTACGGGATGACGGACCGGGGTGTGGAGGCGGCACGGCGATTGGCTGAGTTAAGGCCCGACGATGGAGTTGCTTACGACCTGCTGGGCTGGGCCTACTTCTTGAACGGCGACCGCCACCAGGCGGAGGCTTCCCTCCTTCAGGCCGTGCGGCTGTCCCCCGGACTGGGGCTGGCGTATTGCCATCTGGGTCAGTTGTATTCTTCTGTGGGGGACAGGGAAAGAGCGCGGATGTATTTCATCCGCGCTCTAGACCTCCCGATCGATCAGGATCTGCGGGAGCGGATCGAGGGTTTCCTAGATATGCCCGATATGCCTTGACGACCGCATCAGGCGGTAGACGTGGAGGATTCGCTGGAGGGCGGTCAGGAGCGATCCGACGGCGAGGACCCACAGGGCGGTCGATGTGCCCCCAAGGATCAGGCCGACCGCCAGCACAGCGGTTCGCTCCA
>DROW01000240.1 GCA_011388675.1 Chloroflexota bacterium
CCATCAGCGTCGCAACGATCCCCTCCTCCCCCCAGTCCACCAGCGGCCCGCGGGGCACGTACGCCAGGCAGGCCAGACCGGCGAGGAGCCGTCGATACAGCACCTGCGCCCCAGCGACGATCCGCCCCCCGTCGACCAGGGCGACCCGCTCTACCTCCCAGCCGAAGGCGGCCTTCAGTTCACCCCAGGGGGAGGTCTGGAGGATGTGCGCCTGCGGGTGGGCGGCGACGAAGCGATCCCAGGTGCCGGGGGCGATTGCGGAGGTTGCGGTGAGGGATTGAGGATTGCGGATTGGGGATTGCGGATCGGGGATTGTCGGCCCGGTCACGACGCTCCTCCCTTCTGGGCCACGATCAGCAGGCCGCCGCCCTTCTGACCGGGGGGGACGTCCATTTCGTAATAGGGCCGCCAGGCCTGGCCCAGCCGCGCCACCACCCAGCGGCGGAGGAGCCGCTGATACCCCAGACTACGGAGATGGGGGGAGGCCAGGGCCCGCCACGGGGACCAACGGTCGATCCCGTACCGGCCGTTCATCCGGTCCCACAACCGCTCCACCGGCTCGGGGATGTAGTAGCGGGCCCTCTCCAGCCGCATCCCGGCCCGCGCCAGGAGATCGGCCCACTCGTCGGGGGTGTGGTAGTGGTAGTGAGCGAGTCGAGCGTCTACCCCGGCTGCATACCGCTCCGCCCCCTCGGGATCACCCCGTTCCCAGCGGACCCGATAACCGTGGAGGAGGGCACGGAAGGCGTCGGAGGGAACGGTGAAGATGAAGCGACCTCCGGGTCGGAGAACCCGGCCTGCCTCCTGAAGGACGGGGAGGGGATCGGGGATATGTTCCAGGACCGAGTTGCTGAAGACGGTGGCGAAGGAGCCGTCGGCGTAGGGCATCCGGTGGCCGTCGGCCTGCTGGACCCAGCGGTAGACCCCCGACCGGGCCGCCCTCCGCACCTGCTCAGCCCAGGGGTCCAGCCCGACGTCCACCCCTCCGGGGCCAAACAGAGCCCCGGCGATCAGGCCGTCGCCGCAGCCCAGGTCGAGCAGGGGGCGGGGGTAGGTCTCCTCGGCGGCCGTCCGCAGTTCCACCGCCCGCCAGAGGGCCACGGGCGGGGCGAACCAATACCGGTCGAGCAGATCGACCAAGTAGTCCTTCGCTGGGGGCCGGTCGTTCATTCCCCGTCGGTCGACCTGTGACGGAACAGCCACCACCCTCCGGCGATCAGGCCAGCGAGCAGCAGGAGCATACCGGCGGCGACGGAGACCGTCCGCGGCTCCATCCCCGGCATCACCACGCCGCCCATCCCGGCCTCCGCGCCGTACTCGGCGAAGAGCCGTCCCCACTTGGTGTGCAGCGCCGCCTCCACCCGCTTGCGGCCGACGAAGGGGTACCAGTAGACGTTGTGGTAGAAGTTAGAGGCGAAGTAAGACCAGGGGACCAGCGGGCTGCGCAGGAGGAGGTTCTCGAACGGCTTGAGGGGGCCGTGGTAGATCAGTTTCTGTCCCCGGCTGGCGAAGGTGTCTTCCTGGACGAAGTGCCAGTTCTGGGACATCACCCAGTCCCGATCCTCCCCGACGATCTCGATCTGCTCAGGGTCGCCCACCCCCAGCCCCATCTCGTGGGCGATGCGGATGAAGGGGATGGAGAGGGGATCGAACCCCTGGAGGTGAGCCGATATGGCGTCGATGGCGACCCAGTCGGCGGAGGCGAGGATCACGTCCTTCTCGTGCCAGCGCATCGCGCGGGGGCCCGGACCGTCGCCCGCGAAGGTCCCGTCCATCACAGCGAAGATCCCGGGGTGGATGTCCTGCGAGATCATCAACAGGTCCACCAGCGTCTCGTGGATGACCGAATGGGTCCAGTGCCGCTTGGTCCCCAGGAGCCCCCCGAAGGCGTTCTTCATTGCGCCGGTGATGGTCGTGAAGACGTGGGTGTTGTGGAGGAAGAGCCCGTTGCCGACGAAGTTGGGAGAGCCGTCCATCGTGAAGTCGTACAAATAGTCCGTATCCGGCTCCACTTCCTCCACAGAGACGACGTGGTCCCACGCGATCTCCTCGCTGGCGAGGGTAGCCATTTGGTCGAGATCCATTGAAAAGCGGTTTGCCGTGTCCGCCTCTCGGAAAAGGCCCACGAAGTACTGAGCGATGGGGCGCGTTGGCAGCCCCCGCCGGTCCTCGATGTTCTGCACCGAACCGGGCTTGCCGGTGGACGCCTGTGTGAACCCCAGCCCTCTCCGGATCTGGCGGAACCGATCGGGATCCAGCGGGATCGTATCCCAGTTGCTGGGACGCTTGCCTCGCTTTCGGCGGGCGACAAGGGCTTCCAACCGCAGCCGCTTGTGGTCGCTGCGCAGGTGGAGCCACTCTGCCAATGTCACCAGTTCGTCCCCATAAACCGACAACAGGTGGTAACGTCGACGGGGGCCAGTGGAGTTCGTCGCCCGTGCCCAGTGCTCGCGGTGAAACGCGACGACACCGAGCCGGGTCAGGAGATACTGAACATCCCTCGCCAGCCGCTCGCTTTTCGTCACGACGTGGAGACCATCCCGTTTTCCGACCGCTCCGTCGCCGTCCAGGTATCCGCTGAGGAAGGCAGCGATCTCCTCATCAGGGCATCGGAACAGGAGAGGAGGAACCCGTTTGTTTGCAGCGTTCAGCGGCAGAGGAAGTCCCAGATCTTCCAAGAGTTCGCCCAATTGGACACTGTCGATGTAGCAATCGTTACTGTTTGGACGGCAGATGGGCCGCAGGCCGAACAGCGTCTGGGTGAGATGGAAGAAATCCTCTCGGATCTTGGAGTCTCCATTCGTCCACCAGATCCGGCAAGTGGTACGCATCGGATGGACCCAGCCTTCGGCAATAAGATACCCCATCCATCGCCAGAACTCGGGAGAGGTTTGTTCAGGGACACGGATCCAGTGTTTGTTGCGGCGCATCGGGATACGATAGCGGCGGAGGACACTCTGGACGGACTGCCACCGAACGCCAAAGTCCCGAGCGATCTCCTCCAGGGTGCGACCGGCGAGGTACCGTCGGACCATCTCCCGCTGGTCCTCCACAGAAAACCTTCGGCCGGGCCGGAAGGGAATGGACTCCAGATCCATCTCGTCCAGCCCAAGCATCTCTCTGGGGCGGGGAA
>DROW01000241.1 GCA_011388675.1 Chloroflexota bacterium
GCTGGCATCAATGGCAACGGGGTGCGGCCCAAGGTGGTTTCGAGGATTTCGCCCGCCAATGGTTCAGCCAGGCTGGGCCCGGCGTTCAGTTCGTGGACCTGGACGATTTGTTCGGGCGGGGTAGCCTGACGGACCTTCTGGAGGCGTTCTTCGGCGTCGGGCGGCCCCAGGCGCGCACGGCCTACCGACGTGCCCGCCGGGGCAGGGACCTGGAAGTCTCCGTGGAACTGACGCTGGAGGAGGCCCTTCGCGGCACCACCCGCCGGGTGGCGCGCGGCGACGGACACATCATCACAGCGAAGATCCCTCCTGGAGCGCGGACCGGCTCCCGCATCCGCCTCTCCGGGCAGGGCGAGCCCGGCCGAGGCGGCGGTCCCCCGGGCGACCTCTACCTCAACATCACGGTCAAACCCCATCCGGTCTTCCGCCGGGAAGGGGACGATCTCTGGCGGGATCTGGACCTGGATCTCTACACCGCGGTGCTCGGGGGAGAGGTGACGGTGGAAACGCTGGATGGGCCGGTCCGTCTGAAGATCCCTGCCGGTACCAGCGGCGGGAAGACTTTCCGGCTGCGGGGCAAGGGAATGCCGCGCCCCGGCCGACCGGACCAGCGGGGCGACCTCTATGTGGTGATCCGTGTGCGGGTCCCTTCCCGGCTCAGCGCCCGCGAACGGAAACTCTTCGAGGAACTGGCTCGACTTCAGGGTCGCACCTCCTCGTAGCCGGTCCAACCCGGCACGGGTGGGAGCAAGGAGTAGATCGATGCGCCGACACAGATGGCCCCTTCTGACCCTCGTTGTCCTGACCCTGGTTCTGCTGGCCTGCCGGTTTACCTTGCCCTACTCGACCCAGACGCCTCCTGCCATCACGCCCGCGGCACGGGTTCCTGCCCCTTCTTTCGTCATCGCCACTCCCACCCCGCTGCCTGAAGCGCTGATGGAGGGCGCATCGCTGCGCCAACAGTTGCTCATCAACCTCTACGACCGGGTCAACCCGGGTGTGGTCAACATCGACGTGGTGGCAGGAACGGGGAACGAGGCCAGCCCGTTCGGGAATGGCTCCGGCTTCCTCATCGACGCCGAAGGCCATATCGTCACCAATGATCACGTGGTGGAGGAAGGCGATACCTTCTGGGTCACCTTCAGCGATGGAACCATCCGCAGCGCGAAGGTCCTGGGCACCGACCCGTACTCCGACCTCGCCGTTCTCCAGGTCGAGGATCTGCCCCCCAGCGCGGTGCCCCTGGAACTGGGGGACTCGGATGACCTGGAGGTGGGGCAGGAGGTCGTCGCCATTGGCAACCCCTTCGGCCTGGAAGGGACGATGACCACCGGGATCATCAGCGCACTGGGCCGCTCCCTTCCCTCCAACGTCACCACAGGCGAAGGCACTTTCTCCATCCCCCAGGTCATCCAGACCGACGCGGCCATCAATCCGGGCAACTCCGGCGGTCCTCTGCTGGACCTGCAGGGACGGGTCATCGGGGTGAACACCGCGATCCGCACCCTCCTCGGCGGCAACATCGGGATCGGCTTTGCCGTGCCGGTCAACCTCGTCAAGCGGATCGTCCCCCGGCTGATCGAGGAGGGGAAATTCCACTACCCGTACCTTGGGATTACGGCGGAGACCGAATTCACCCTTGCCCAACTGGCGGTCGAATTGGACCTGCCCACGGACCGCGGGGTGCTGGTCGCCGCGGTGGTTCCAGGAGGGCCCGCGGACCAGGCCGGCGTCCGGGGAGGCGAGAGGGTCACCCAGGTGTGGGGGCGACAGGTGCGGGTCGGCGGCGACATCATCGTCGCCATCGACGACTATCCGGTGGAGAACTTCAACGGGCTGGTTTCCTATCTCATTCTGGAGACGGAGGTGGGGCAGACGGTAACGCTCACGATCCTGCGAGACGGAGAGACACTGAAGATCCCCGTCGAACTGGGGGAGCGACCCTGAGGGGCAGGGCTACGGGGAAGGCGGAGATGGGGGGACCCCGCGCCTCACCCCCGTGGTGGGGGCGGGCGCATCGGCGCAGCCGCCAGCGGACACATAGACAACCTGGAGAGGTGGAAAAGAGATGGCTATCGACGAGAAAGAACTGCGTGAACTGGCGAAGATCCAGACGGAAACGCCGATCCTGAGCGTGTACCTCAACGTGGATCCCACGCAGCGCACCAGCGAGGAGTATCTTCTCTCGCTTCGTCAGATGCTGAAACAGGCGGAGGGCGAGGCGGCGCAGGAGGACATCGCCGCCGTCCAGCGGTACTTCGAACACCAGTACGACTGGTCGGGCCGGGGCGTCGTCGTCTTCTCTTGCACAGCCGAGGGCTTCTGGCGGGACTACGTCCTGGCGGTCCCGGTCGCCTCCGGCGTGACCGTCGCCAGGCGGCCCTACCTTTCGCCGCTGGCCGCCCTGATGGACACGTATGGCCGGTATGCCGTGGCGATCGTGGAGCGAAAGGGGGTCCGTCTGCTCCTCTTCCATCTCGGGGAGCGAATCGCCGAGGAGCGGTACGAGGGGGAGGAGGTGCGCAAACTCAAGCGCGGGCGGGGCTCCTCTGGGGGAGCCAGCCGGTGGGGCGGAGCGCCCATCTCCAGCCGCCGCGAGGAGGAGACGGCGATGCGGAACCTTCGGGAGGCCGCGCAGGCGACGGACCGGTTCTGCCGGCGATACAAGCCGCAGCGGTTGATCCTGGCCGGCGCCGAACCCACCGTCTCCCAATTCCGCGACCTGCTTCCCAAGTCCCTCCAGGAAAAGGTCATCGGCGACCTCCGGCTCGACCCCAACGCGCCTGAACCGGAGATCCGGGAGCGAACCCTCGCCCTTCTCCAGGAGGTGGAGCGGAAGCGGGAGGAAGCGGTGGTCGAAGCGGTCTTCACCGCTGCGGCGAAAGGCGGAGAGGGCGTGGTGGGGCTGGATGAGACCCTCAGCGCGGCCCACGAGGGACGCATTCGCATCCTGGTCATCGACCGGCACTTCCACGCTCCGGGCTACCGGTGCGACCAATGCGGCTATCTGACCACCCAGGCGCTGGAGACCTGCCCGTTCTGCGGCGGAACCTTCGTGGAGATCCCGGACGCGGCGGAGGCAGCCGTGACCAAGGTGATCGAGGAGGGAGGAGAAATCGAGGTCGTGGACGATACCCCCCGCCTCCAACAGGTCGGGATCGGCGCGTTGCTGCGCTACTGACGGTCCCGCAACTGATGTAAGAGCCACAAAGACACAGAGGACACAGAGGCTCTCCAATATTATGAGGGAGCCTCTGTGTCCTCTGTGTCTCTGTGGTAAAAAAAGGTGGCCCATAGGGGGTTCGAACCCCTGTTTCCGGCTTGAGAGGCCGGCGTCCTAGTCCACTAGACGAATGGGCCAAGCGGCGGTATTCTACCAGGGAAGGACCTTTTTGTCAAACCCCCGCACTTATGGTAGGATGAAAACGGTATGGACAAGGGGTTTGAGGAGATCGAACACACAGCAGACGTGGCCCTCCGCGTGTGGGGGAAGGATCTGAAGGAACTGTTCATCAACGCCGCCCGTGGGATGGCCTGGCTGCTGGCCGACCCCGAGACGGTGGAGCCGACGGTCGAGGTCGCGCTGGACCTGGATGGCTTCGACGCCGAGACGCTGCTGGTAACCTGGCTGGGGGAGTTGCTGTACTACAACGAAGCGGAGGGGCTGGTCTTCACTGAGTTCGACCTGGATGAGATCACGCCGACCCACCTGCGGGGCGTCGCCAGAGGCGGCGTGCCCGGGGAGACCCGACGGCATATCAAGGCGGTCACTTTCCACAATCTGAACATCCACTCCACCGGCCACGGATTGGAAACGACCATCGTCTTCGACGTGTAGGGTTCGGAGTTTAGAGTTCGGAGTTCGGAGTTTGGAGTTTGAGGAGGAGAAGATGGTCGCCAAGGGGGATTTCCGACGGATCGATCGGTTCATCTGGGAACTGCCGAAGGGGACCCGTCCGGATATGCGGGTGCCGGCCCGGTTGTTCGCCGATCCGGAGTTGCTGGATGCGGCGTTCCGCGATCGGACGGTGGAGCAATTGATCAACACGACCACGCTGCCGGGGGTCGTCAAATATGCGTTGGCGATGCCGGACTTCCACCAGGGGTACGGCTTCCCCATCGGCGGCGTGGCGGCGATGCGGACCGACACGGGGGTGATCTCCCCCGGAGGCGTGGGGTACGACATCAACTGCGGCGTCCGGTTGCTAGCCAGCCACCTGGAGCAGGAAGAGGTCGCTCCTTACCTTCAAGACCTGACCTCCGCGCTGTATCGGTCGTGCCCCAGCGGCGTGGGGGGCAAGGGCCGGGTGCGGGTGTCGGAGCGGGAACTGGACGAATTGGTGACCCAGGGAGCGAAGTGGGCGCTGAAGCGGGGCCTGGCGCGAGCGGAGGACCTGGCCCACACGGAGGAGGGCGGCTGTATGCCAGGGGCCGATCCCTCCCAGGTCAGCGCGCGGGCCAAGCAGCGGGGTCGCCCTCAGGTCGGCTCGCTGGGCGCAGGCAACCACTTCTTGGAGATCGACGTGGTCGAGGAGGTCTACGACCCGGACGTGGCCGAGGTCTTCGGCCTCTGGCCCAACCAGGTGGTGGTGCAGATCCACTGCGGGTCGCGCGGCTACGGCCACCAGATCTGCGACGACTACGTGAAGCGCCTCCAGTCGGCGGTGCAGAAGTACGGGATCCAGTTGCCGGATCGGGAGTTGGTCTGCGCCCCCATCGACTCGCCGGAGGGACGGGCCTACTACGGCGCGATGGCCTGCGCTGTCAACTACGCCTTCGTCAATCGACAGGTGCTGGCGATGGGGGTCCGCGAGGCGTTCGAGCAGGTCCTGGCTGGCAAGGTGAAGAACTTCGACCTGTACCAGGTGTACGACGTGGCCCACAACATCGCCAAGTTCGAGGAGCACGAGGTGGACGGCAAGAAGGTTCGGCTCTGCGTCCACCGGAAGGGTGCGACGCGGGCCTTCGGCCCCGGTCGCCCGGAGGTGCCGGAGGACTACCGGGAGGTCGGCCAGCCGGTGCTGGTACCGGGGTCGATGGGAACGGCCTCCTACGTGCTGGTCGGCACGCGGCGGGCGATGGAGATCTCCTGGGGGTCGACCTGCCACGGCGCGGGCCGGGTGATGAGCCGCCGACAGGCCCTGAAGAAGATCTGGGGGGCCGACCTGCGGCGAGAACTGGAGGAGCAGGGGATCGTGGTCCGCGCCGGCAGTATGAAGGGACTGGCCGAGGAGGCCCCCGCCGTTTACAAAGACGTGAGCCGGGTCGTGGAGGTGGTGCACGGGGCGGGGATCGCGCGGAAGGTGGCCCGCCTGCGGCCGCTGGCGGTGATCAAGGGATAGTCCTACGGCTGACCGTCACCCGTGGGGGAGGAACTCCCCCATCTGACGGCGCATCTGCTCCAAATGCGTGCCGGGCCAGTAGACCCGACCGCACCCGGGGCAGACGTGGAACTCGGTCTGGGTCCGCAG
Organism: Chloroflexota bacterium; assembly: GCA_011388675.1. Lineage (GTDB taxonomy): Bacteria > Chloroflexota > Anaerolineae > B4-G1 > DUEL01 > DUEL01. Next base: position 5,472 of record DROW01000241.1, read on the forward strand.
GACGTAGGGCGGGACACGGTCGGCCACTTCTTCACGGGAGGCGGGTTCCAGAGGAAGGTTGCACAGGCTACAACGGGAAAGGGCAGGATCGGGCGGAGGGCCAAGGGCTTGCCATACCTGGCGCACCTGTTCTTCCAGGACTTCCGATTCGATCAGCAGGGTGCGTAACCCCCGTCGCGCGGCCAGGGCCCGGTCTCGGGTGAGAAGAACCCGGCCCTCGGCGCGGGCACGGCGGGCCAGGTGGAGGTCGTCCGCGTCGTTCTCGTAGGCCGTGTCGTACCCCAAAAGCCGCAGCCACCGGGCCAGACGGCCCAGCATCCCATCGGCCAACAGTCGAAGCGGTGTGTCGTCCATCAACCCACACTTTCCTTGGACCGCTCCCATTATAGCCGCGTGGAGCAGCGTGGCAAGTGGAGGTCCCGACGGGTGTCTGAAGCCGATCACGCTACCCGAAAGGTGACCGGCACTTTCGGCTGAGAGGGGCCGAAAGGAGGCAGAATGAACCTGTGGCTTCTCGTCGCCATTCTCATTGAGGGGATGGGTATCCTGGGGGTGCTCGCCGTCTGGCGCACCCAACGGACCGATGGGGCCTTCGTCGTCGGCTTCAACACGATGCTCCTGGTAACCGGGGTCTACGTCTGGCGTGCGGGCCCGCTCGACCCGCGCAAGATCGCCCTCCTCGTGATGGTGGTCGTCTACCTCCTCCATATGAACTCCCTTCTCCTCTTTCAACGCCGTCAGACGGCCCTCCCGAAACTGGACACCCACCTCCCGCCGTTCCAGAAGTACATCTTGCCCTTTATGTTGACCAACGCGGTTGGGTGGGGGTACTGCCTGCCGTTCTACTTCGCGGCACGGAGGACGGGGCCGCTCAACTGGCTCGACTACGCGGCCTTCGGGGTGTACGTCGTGGGGACCGTGATCCACATCGGCAGCGACTACCAGAAGGCACGGTTCAAGGCGCGGCCTGACACGAAGGGGAAATTGCTCGACACCGGCTTTTGGGCCCTGTGTCGGCACCCTAACTACTTCGGCGATTTTCTGACCTACATCGCCTTCGCTCTCATCGGAGGGAGTGTGTGGGGGTGGATCTCGCCCCTCCTGAACTTCCTGCAGTACCTCTTCGACGCCATCCCGAAGAACGAGAAATGGGCCGCGGCCCGATATGGGGAAGCCTGGGAGCGGTACGTCAGGCGGACGAGGAAGTTCATTCCCTTCATCTTCTAATTCGAACGGTGGGGGTACTGGCAGCGGTCACCCGTGGGCCGAGCGGGGACGGGCGACCGCTGCGTACCCCCATCGATTACGGGGGGCGGGCACAGGAGGGCCCTCCGCTGGAATGGCCTGGCTTCCCCCCCCTGGTGGGTGCTAGTATGCTCGGGCGAAGACGGCCCGCTCCGTGGCCTCCTCCCCACAGACGACGCAGCGGCCCTTGCCCGGCTCCTGCTCCAGTGGGATGCAACGGATGGTGGCGGTAGTTTCCTCTTTGACCTTCGCCTCGCACTCGGCGCTGCCGCACCACCAGGCGTGGGCGAAACCGTTGGCGACGCCCTCGCGCAGCCCCTCGAAGTCCTCCGGATAGGTGGTGTGGGCCTCCATAAAGTCCCGCGCCCGTTGGAGGAGGTCCACCTGGATGGTCGAAAGCAACTCCACCACCGCCTCGGCCAGCCCTTCCATCGGCACCGCCGTCTTCCCCTCTTTACCCGGCCGGTCGCGGCGCGCCAGCACCACCTGCTTCTGCTCGACGTCCTTCGGGCCGATCTCGATGCGCAGCGGGACCCCCCGCATTTCCCAGTCGTTGAACTTCCAGCCGGGGGAGACCTCGTCCCGGTCGTCCACCTTCAGCCGGACCCGGTCCCCGAGCACCGTGCGGACCTGGTCGGCCGCCTGGAGGACGCGGGCTCGCTGTTCGTCGTTGCGCCAGATGGGGACGACGACGGCCTGGATCGGGGCCAGTTTGGGCGGCAGGATCAGTCCCTGGTCGTCGCCGTGGACCATCACCACGGCCCCCACCATCCGCGTGCTCACGCCCCAACTGGTGGTCCAGACGTACTGCAGTTGGTTGTTCTCGTCCAGGAACTTAATGTCGAAGGCGCGGGCGAAGTTCTGCCCCAGGAAATGGGAGGTCCCGGCCTGGAGGGCCTTCCGGTCTCCCATCATTGCCTCGATGGTGTAACTGGTGACCGCACCGGCGAACTTCTCGCTCTCGCTCTTGCGGCCCTTGATCACCGGGATGGCGGCGTCGTTCTCGGCGAAGTCGGCGTAGAGGTCGAGGATGCGCAGCGTCTCCTCTAGCGCTTCCTCGGCCGTCGCGTGGGCGGTGTGTCCCTCCTGCCAGAGGAACTCGGTGGTGCGCAGGAACAGCCGGGTCCGCATCTCCCAGCGGACCACGTTGGCCCACTGATTGATGAGGACGGGGAGGTCGCGGTACGACTGGATCCACTTGGCGTACATATGGCCGATGATCGTCTCGGAGGTGGGGCGCACGACCAGTGGCTCCTCCAATTGCTTCCCGCCACCGATGGTGACCACGGCCAGTTCCGGCGAGAAGCCCTCGATGTGCTCGGCCTCTTTCTGGAGGAAACTCATCGGGATGAAGAGGGGGAAGTAAGCGTTGACGTGGCCGGTGGCCTTGAAGCGCCGGTCGAGGCCTTCCTTGATGTTCTCCCACAGGGTGTAGCCGTAGGGCTTGATGACCATACAGCCGCGGACCGGGGAGTAGTCCGCCAGGTCGGCCATCTGGACGATCTCGTTATACCAACGGGAAAAGTCCTGGCTACGAGGGGTGATCTTTGCCATAATCCTCCTCCTTCGGCGATTCTGGTTCCGGCGGCGATCCGCCGAACAACTTCCGGACGATCCGGGTTGCCTGCCGGGAGAGCCGGGGGGAAAACTCGCGCGTAAAGTGCTCGGCCGCCTCCTCGCTGTCCACCTCCGGACCGAACTGTTCGCGGAGGAAGTGCTGGTGGTCGATGATCCAGAGGTAGAGGTCCGCTTCCTTACGGCCGGGGAACTCCTTCAGGATCCCCTTCTCCCGGATGATCCGCACCAGGGGCATGTAGACGTTGTCGTACCAGTCGCAGACCGCTTCCTCCTCCGAGATGAATCGGCCTTGCTCGATGCCCATAAAGTAGCGGTGGACCGCGATGTGTTCCAGCAACCGACGGTAGCCGCCGCCGACAGTGAACTCGATCCGTTGGTCGGGCCGCAGTTCGTCGAGGTGGGTCCGCTCCAGGAAATCGGCGTACTCGCCGATGATCTCCAGCGTGTCGGCGTCGAGGTGCTCACCGTCGATGGGCACCCGCGTGCGGGCCTCGATCACCTCGGCGTCGATGAACTCGCGGCCGTGCTCGCGGGCCACCGAGACGCGGTGGTTGCCGTCCAGCACGAAGTAGGCATCGCCCACCTTGTAGAGTTTCACCGGCGGGAGGTCGCCTTCTTCGTAGAAGGCCCGGCTGATGGACTTCCACCGGTCGGCCGTGTGGCTCCGCCGTGGGAGGAAGGCCCGGTCGAAGTCCCGGTACCGGTTGACGCTGCCCACGATCTGCCGCACCGGGACCGTCTGGAGGCCGCGGTAGACCTGGCCGCCGAGCCGGAGGTGGCTGCGCACCTCCTCCCAGGCCAGCAGCCGGTTGGGTCGGCCGGACAGTGCCGCCCAGACGTCCCTCAGGAAAGCGCGGAGGCGGGCTCGCTCGAACTCCGCCGAGGCCTGCATATCGCTCATCTTCGCCTCGCTTCCAGCCATCCTCCGTCCTCGATGTCGAGCAGGGCAACCGGATACACGTTGACCACCAGCGTCCCCCGATACCGGGTCCGCGTCGCCTGCGGGCGGTACGCGTGCTTGTGACCATGCAGCAGGTACCGGGGCGGGAAGCGGTCCAGCAGCCAGCGCAGGGCCGCGAAGCCCCGATGGGTCAGATCGTCCCCGTCGTGGATGCCCCGGGGCGGCGCGTGGGTGATCAGAACGTCCAGATACCTCCCATACAGTGCGCGGTTCATCAGGAGCCAGGGGACGAGCCGGAGGACCTTCCATCGGAACTCCGTCTCCGTGTACTGGTACTTTCCCCGGGGCTGGTAGCGCGGGCTCCCCTCCAGACCGGCGATCAGCAGCGGCCCCACCCGCACGACCCGCCCGTCGACGTTGACCCACCCGCCCGGCTCCTCCAGCAGCCCGTTCTCACCGATGTACTCCGGTCGGTCGTGGTTGCCGTGGACGTAGAAGGCCGGGACCGAGAGCATCGTGACCACGTACTCCAGGTACGAGTACGGCAGATCGCCGCAGGAGAGCAGCAGGTCGACATCGGAGAACCGCTCCCGGATCCCCGCGCTGTAGATCGTCTCCACGACCCGGTCGCTCAACGCCAGTACCCTTGCCATCCGGCCCTGTCCAATCCGATCGCCCCCGTCCTTTCCGCAGGACGGGTGTGGCCTTCACCGCCCTATAACGAGACCAGCCCTCTCGACGGTCTGGAGGGCTGGCCGGTAGGTCCGCTCGGTTCTCCCCAGCACGCCTATCCAGACCGACGGTCTGGCTTCTCAGGCTCAGGCGGGCTAGGGAGTCGCACCAACATCGTTCGTAACCTCTTTTGCAGTTCTGCGGGAAGTATACTACGAGGGAGGGGGGATGTCAATTCCGGCAGGAAGGGGGGAGGGGTTGGGGGGTAACAAACCCCCTGCGCAAAAAATGCGATGGCCCTGCCCTCCAGAAAGCGGCGGCTTTACAAAAAAAGGACTCTGCATTATAATATCCCCCGCGACCGAAGGCCGAGAACCCCGTTTCTCGGCCCTGCTGTTCTTACAATCGGGACACTATGACGGATGCCGCCACGCGAAGTGTGGGGGCTTCTCTTTGTCCCAATCGGTCCAGGCAGGCTATACCGGAGGGAGACCATCCGGCAAGTGCCTGTCCTGTCTTGCACCTACAGGTGGGGTGAAATGGAGCGGCCTGTCTATCTGACCCGCGAAGGGTACGCTAAACTGGAAGCGGAACTGAATTACCTGCGGACTGTGCGCCGTCAGGAGGTGGCCCGGCGTCTGCACGAAGCCCTCGCCGAGGGGGACATTCTGGAGAACGCCGAACTGGAGGCGGCGCGGAACGAGCAGGCGTTCGTCGAGGGGCGGATCCTGGAACTGGAAGAACTGCTCCGTCGGGCGGAGATCATCGAAGAAGAGACGTCGAACGGGGTCGTGCGCGTGGGTAGTTGGGTGACCATCGTCGAGGGGGATGGGCCGCCGGAGACGTACCACATCGTCGGCCCGGCGGAAGCCTCTCCGTCCGAAGGTAAGATCTCCTACGAGTCCCCCCTGGGGAAGGCGCTGATGGGCCACCGGGTGGGCGACGAGGTCACGGTGAACGCTCCGGACGGCGCACTGACCTTCCGCATCGTCGAGATCAAATAGCCGCTGGCGGTAGATCCGGACCAGACGCCCGCCCGAACGGGATGCGGGCGTCTTTGTGTATCTCTCCTGAGGAGTCCACACCGATGGAACTGAGCGACCTGGAACGGCAACGGCTGGAGAAACTGGAGCGGCTGCGGGCGAAAGGGTGGGACCCATATCCCCATCGGGCGGAGCGGACCCATACCGCGGCCCAGGCGCTGGCCGCCTACGAGGCCGAAGGCGAGGGGGTGGAGGTGGTCGTCGCCGGGCGGCTGCGTAGCATCCGCGTTATGGGCAAGGCTTCCTTCGCCCACATCGAGGACGAGAGCGGCAAGATCCAACTGCTCCTGCGGGTGAACGACCTGGGGGAGGAGGTCTACGGGGCCTTCAAGCGGGATTTCGACCTCGGGGACTTCGTGGAAGCGAAGGGGACGTTGATGCGCACCCGCACCGGCGAGATCACCGTCCGCGTGGACCGGCTCCGGATGCTCGCCAAGGCCCTGACGCCGCTCCCCTGGGGCAAGGAGCAGAAGGTAGGCGATAAGGTGGTCCGTTACTCCGCCCTCACCGACGTCGAGGAGCGGTACCGCCAGCGGTACGCCGACCTGGCCGTCCATCCCGAGGTCCGGGAGGTCTTCCGCATCCGCGCCCGCACCATCGCTGCGCTGCGCCGGTTCCTGGACGAGCGGGGCTTCCTCGAAGTCGAAACTCCCGTCCTCCAGCCGATCTACGGCGGCGCGGCCGCCCGCCCCTTCATCACCCACCACAACCAACTGGATCAGGATCTCTACCTGCGGATCTCCTTCGAACTCTACCTGAAGCGGCTGCTGGTGGGCGGGTACGAGCGGGTGTACGAACTCGGGAAGGACTTCCGCAACGAAGGGGTCTCCTTCAAGCACAACCCCGAGTTCACGATGCTGGAGTTCTACGCCGCCTACTTCGACTACCGGGCGCTGATGGACTTCGTCGAGGAGATGATCGCGACGGTGGCGCAGGAGGTGCTGGGGACGACGACCATCACCTACCAGGGCCACACCATCGACCTGAGCCCTCCCTGGCGGCGGCTCAGCCTGCGGGAGGCCATCATCGAAGCCAGCGGGATCGACTACACCCAGCACCCCACCGCCGAGGACCTGGCGAAGGCCCTGCGGGCCATCGGTCAGGAGCCGGAACCGGGCACCTCGTGGGGCAAACTGATCGACAACGAACTGCTGGGCGACCTGGTCGAGCCGAACCTGATCCAACCGACCTTCCTGTATGACTATCCCCGCGAGATCTCCCCGCTGGCGAAGGCCAAGCCGGACGATCCGACCCACGTGGAGCGGTTCGAACTGTTCATCGGCGGGATGGAGGTGGGGAACGCCTTCACGGAGTTGAACGACCCGCTGGACCAGGAGCAGCGGTTCTTGGAGATGGGGAGGCTGTACGCGGCGGAGGACGAGGAGGCCCATCCGATGGACGAGGACTACATCCGGGCGATGATGTACGGGATGCCGCCCAACGGAGGCGTCGGTCTGGGGATCGACCGGCTGGTGATGCTCTTCACCGACCGGCCCTCCATCCGGGAGGTGATCCTGTTCCCGCATATGCGGCCCAGGGAGCGATGACCTCTTATTCGTGAAGAAAAGGCCGCAGCCAACAGAACGAGGTGCCGTTATGAAAGAACGTCCATCTGTAGCGGAGCGAAGAGGTTATGCCGTCAAGACAGCCCAGGAGGCACGCTCCATCGCGCGTACTTGGCTGGCCCGTGTCGCTCTCGAAAACGCTGTGACCTTTGGACTCCCTGAGGTGGATGATCGGTACCATGTATGGCGTGTGCCTCTGCTGAAGCCTGGCACAGACAAGCCGGTGGGGGAGATCGTGATCGATGCCTACACGACCTTGCTGGTGGAGGAGAAAACCACAAGACCAGATGTATTGGAAGCCCGCCTGTTAGGGCGGAAGGAATCGCCAGGGACCGGTGCTTCCACCGTGCCCGTCCAGAGGCAGCGAGTCCTTTCACTCCTGCGTAACACCGTCGTCTGCGGAGACTGTGAATTTGTGCTTCAGGAACTTCCTGCCGAGTCGGTTGACCTTATCTTCACATCTCCACCTTACTACAACGCTCGTCCCGAGTACAACGATTATGTCACCTACGAGGAGTATCTCCAGAAGCTTCGCCGAGTCATTCGGGAAGCCCATCGGGTTTTGAAGGAAGGACGTTTCTTTGTCATCAACGTTGCCCCTGTGTTGATCCGCCGCCCCCATCGGAATGCTTCTTCCAGACGCTTAGCGGTCCCCTTCGATGTTCACCGACTTTTTATCGAAGAGAAGTACGACTTTATAGACGACATTATTTGGGCCAAGCCGGAAGGGGCTGGCTGGGCAACAGGACGCGGTCGCCGTTTCGCAGCCGACCGCAACCCGTTGCAATACAAACCCGTGCCTGTCACGGAATACGTGCTTGTCTACCGCAAGCAAACGGACCGTTTAATCGACTGGAACATTCGCTCGTATCCCCCTGAGGTGCGGGAGGCTTCTCGCATAGGGGATGATTACGAGCGCACCAACATCTGGTATATCAAACCCGCCCACGACCCGCGTCACCCGGCGGTGTTTCCTCTAGAACTGGCGGAAAAGGTCATTCAATACTATTCCTTTGTCGGTGACGTGGTCCTTGACCCCTTTGCGGGGATTGGGACAACAGGTAAAGCCGCTACCAAATTGGGACGTCGTTTTGTTCTCATAGAAAAGGAAGAGCAATACGTCCGGGTGATCTTGGAAGAGATAAAAGTGTGGCTTGGAAAGAAAGCAGCAGATGTATTGGTGTTGAACGCTTCTCCCATCGACGTATCTGACCTGTTGATCTAGCGAGGCGTACATTGGGACACGAATTCTTCATTCAACCAGAAGTGCGCAAACTGATCGAGGCACGCGGCGAGGACCTCATCCGGCAACTGGGTTGGAAGGTAGTACGACAAGTCATCTTCGATATTATGTGTGGCGGCAATCTGCGTGACGCCACCGAGATGCTGACCCGTCGCCGTCTAGGGGTCCTCAATGCCGCCCTGCTAGCCTCCTGGATCGGTGATGAGCGAACGTGGGAGCAGCGATTGGAGGAAGCGTCAGCCCTTCTTGAGCGAGGGAAACCTACGAAAACCGAAAGATGGATCGCCCAATGGTTGCTTGGTCTAACGGACAAGGCCTTCCAGAACGTACTGAGAGATTCGGCGAAAAAACTGGCTGACTACCGGAAAATATATCTACAAACCCTTCAGGAAGTAGCAGAGGAGAGCGAACAAACCTTTGGCCCGCTGAAAGGTCATCTCTCGCTGAAAGGGCAAACTCAGCAAGTGGAATGGGAGACAGTCCTGCTGCTAATGAGCGCTATCGGTGCTCAAACTTTGACCATTCGAGGATCAGAGAAATCCCTCTATGGCAAACTGTTTGAGCCCCTTGTGTTAGGTACGTTGCTCTTCTCGCTGGGATTTACCTTTGTTGCCGATGAATCGAAAATCTCCCACTCTCCGCGCCGAGTCTTTTTCCTTTCGTCGGAAGCAACCTCGGGGCGTGAAAGTGACGCCACGCTGATTTATGAACCGGGTCGAGGGATCCGTTTTGACCTAGGGTTCATCGGCCGGGGGAATCCGGAGATCTCCCTGGACAAGGTCACTCGCTTTGAACGTGAGATGGAAGAAGCAGGTAAGCGTTTCGCAATGACAACTTTAATCATCGTGGATCGAATTGGCAAACGCAGCCGGTTGCCGCAACTAGCAGAAAGAACGGGAGCCCACATCGTTCAGATGAGTATGGGGTACTGGCCCAAGATCGTGGCGGAGATCCTCTACCAGGAGGTGGGATATGAACACTGCCTGCTGGGGATGGAAGATGCTGAAGTGAGACAATTTCTTCGGGATCGTGTCGCCGAGGCTCCACTTGAGGAGTTTCTGCGCGCACGGCTGCGGGACAATGGGTAGCAGGTCATTCCCCTTATCAGTGGCACGTCACCCATCCAGCGAAGGAGGACGCAGTGCTAGACATCACACGCATCCGCAGGGAACCTGAGGCCGTCAAGGCGGCGCTCGCCAGCCGGGGGGAGGACCCGGCGGTGATCGACCGGGTGCTGGCGGTGGACGAACGGTGGCGGGGGTTGCTGACGGAGTTGGAGAACCTCCGCGCCGAGCGGAACCGCGTCTCCAAAGAGATCGGTCGGATGAAGGACCCCGCTGAGCGGGAGGCCCGCATCGCCGAGATGCGCACCGTAGGGCAGCGAATCTCCGAACTGGAGGAGCAGGTCCGCCAGGCGGAGGCGGAGCGGGAGCGGTTGCTGCTCTCCATCCCCAACCTCCCCCATCCCTCAGTGACGGTCGGGCCGGACGAGACGCACAACCGGGTGGTGCGGGCGTGGGGCGAGCCGCGGACGTTCGATTTCGAGCCGATCCCCCACTGGGACCTGGGGCCGGAACTGGGCATCATCGACTTCGAGCGGGGCGTGAAACTCGCCGGCAGCCGGTTCTACGTCCTGCGAGGGGCGGGCGCCCGGCTCCAGCGGGCCCTCATCTCCTGGATGCTGGACGTCCACACGCGGGAGCACGGCTACCTGGAGATCTACCCGCCCTTCGTGGTCAAGGAGGAATGTCTGATCGGCGCAGGCCAGTTGCCCAAGTTCGCCGATAACCTCTACCACGACGTCGAGGACGACATCTGGCTGGTGCCGACGGCGGAGGTGCCGCTGACCAACCTCCATCGGGACGAGATCCTCTCCGCCGACGCGTTGCCCCTCCGGTACGTCGCCTACACCGCCTGCTTCCGGCGGGAGAAGATGAGCGCCGGGCGGGACGTGCGGGGCATCAAGCGGGTCCACCAGTTCGACAAGGTGGAGATGTACCAGTTCACCCCCCCCGAGACCAGTTACCAGGTCCTGGAGGAGATGGTGGAGCACGCGGTGGACCTGTGCCGTCGGCTTCAGATCCCCCATCGGGTGGTGGAGATCTGCACCGGCGACCTGGGCTTCACCGTCACCAAGACCTACGACATCGAGATGTGGGCGCCGGGATGCGGGGAGTGGCTGGAAGTTAGTTCGGTGAGCAACTGCGAGGACTTCCAGGCCCGGCGGGCTAACATCCGCTACCGGCCCGAGCCGGGGGCGAAGCCCCGCTTCGTCCACACCCTCAACGGCTCCGGCCTGGCGCTGCCCCGGGTGATGATCGCCATCCTGGAGAACTACCAGCAGGCCGACGGCTCGGTGGTCGTCCCCGAGGTGCTCCGCCCCTGGATGGGTGGGCTGGAGGTCATCGCTACGGCAACATAGCCTCCCCGGCTTCCTGAAAAATACCACAGAGACACGGAGGGCACAGAGGTAGGTAAGGGGGGAAATGAGGAAAAACTCTGTGTCCTTTGTGTCTCTATGGTGAACGCTCGAGGAGGCAGAGGTATGGCCGACCACAACTCTTTCTTCGACCGGGAGTGGCCCCTTCTCCAGCAAGCCGACCTCTACGCGCTGCGGCCCAACCCGACCTTCGGCAATCCCCCCTTTGAGGCGGCCGACTTCCGCGTCCTGATCGTCCGTCTTTCCCCTTTTCGCGACGTGGATCGATCGCTCCCCCACCTTTTTCTGTTCGACGCCGTCCGTCGCGCACTGCCCGAAGCGTACATCGACCTGGCCTTCTTCCCCCCGTGCCGCGACCGGGAGCGGATGGAGAAGGCGGGCGTCCCTCTCCTCGTGGGCGTCCAATCCCTCCGATCCGTGGAGGATTTCGACCTTGTCCTCGTCTCCAACGCCTATTCGCTGGAACTGCTCAACCTGCCCTACCTGCTCCTCCGGTCGGGAATCCCGCTCCTTGCCAGCCAGCGGGATGAGCGATGGCCGATCCTCCTCCTGGGCGGCTCCAATGCCTCGGCGGCCCACCCCGTCGTCGGCGAGGATGGGGACGGCCTGGTGGACGGGATCTTCTTCGGCGAGGGGGAGGAATGGGTCGGCCCGCTGGTCCGTGCCCTTTGGGAGACGAAGGGCCGCCCCAAGCGGGAACGGCTGGCGCGGGCGGCGGCGCGGGTGAAGGGGTTGTGGGTGGTTGGACCTCACCCCCTCTCCCCTTGCCCCCCTCCCCCTCTCCCAGCGGGAGAGGGGGAGGGGGGTGCCGGGCGGAGCCCGGCGGGGGGTGGGGGTGAGGTCGAAAAGGCCCTCCTCCCGACGCCCCGAGCCGAGCACCTGTCGGTGACCTCCCCCCTCCTGCCCGGCCTCGAAGTGGGGACCGCTCCCGTCCCGTCGGGAGAGGGGCAGGGGGGTGCTGGGCGAAGCCCGGCGGGGGATGGGGGTGAGGTCGAAAAGGCCCTCCTCCCGACGCCCCGAGCCGAGCACCTACCGGTGGACTACCCGCTTCTGCCTGGCCCCGAAGCGGGGACCGCTCGGCTCCAGATTACCTACGGCTGTCCCGCCTTCTGCACCTTCTGCTTCGAGGGATACGACCGACGTCCCTACCGAGAGGTTCCGCTGGAGGACGTGGTGACGGTGGCCCGGCGGCTGAAGCAGGCCCACGGGTGCCACACGCTGGAACTGTACAGTTTCAATTTCAACACCCACTCCGACATCCTGACGATGCTGTTCGACCTGAGCCGCATCTTCGACCGGGTGGGGCTGAAGAGCCAGCGGGTGGACATCCTGTACCGCACCCCTGGGCTGCTGGAGGCGGAGATGGCCGCCGAAAAGCGGTCCTTCACCCTCGGGATCGAGGGGATCAGCGAGCGGCTGCGGGCCTGGCTGCACAAGAGCCTGCCAGCGGAGATGATCGAAGGGGTGCTGGACCGGTTGTTGCGGGAGCGGGCGCGGCAGATCAAACTGTTCTACCTGCTCACCGGCTACGAAACCGAGACCGACCTGGCCGAGTTCCGCGGTTTCGTCCGCTGGCTGAAGGACCTCCGCCGCCGTCACCATCCGACCACCCGGGTCGTCTTCAGTTTCGGCCTCCTGGTGCGGATGCCCTTCACCCCCCTCCAGTTCGACCGCCTCTTTCTCGACCCGGAGGAGTGGAAGCCCATTCTCGGCCCGACCAAGTCGATCTGTGAGACCAACGGCTTCGAGTTCCGTCTGGCGGCCCCGTGGGAGGAGTATGCCACCTCGCAGGTGCTGGCGATGGGTGGGCATTGGCTCCTGGAGCCGCTGCTGATGTTAGCCGAGCAGGGCCACTGCTACGACGAGCGCCTCACCCCCGGCTGCTGGGAAAGCCTGCACCGCTGGCTGGTCGAACACGGCCGGTGGACGCCGGATTTTCTCGGCGAAAAGGATCCGAGTTACCCCTTTGCGTTTCCCTTCCTCCGCTCCAACGTTTCCACCGAATTCCTCTACCGCCAGTACCGGCGGGCGCGGGAGGGGGTGGACGAGGGATACTGTCTGGGCAACGAGGAGGGGCCAGGGCGATGCCTGGGGTGCGGGGCCTGCACCGACGCGCAGCGCCGGGCGATCACGGGCCATCGCCTCCGCCAGCCGGGCCAGGAGCGCAGCCCAGCCCGCCTGCGGGAGTTGGTGCGCGCCAAGCGGCGGCTTCGGCCGGTGTACGTCCGGCTGCGTCTTCCTTCCGCTGTGGCCGGCGCGGTGCCGGAGTGGGTGAACGCCTGGGTGATGCGGGGGGTGCTGCAGGCCTGCCCGGAGCAGGTGGACAACCTCCTCTCGGCGCGCGAAAGCCTCTTCACCGTGGGGGACAACCGCAAGCGGTATCCCCACGGGCTCTACGGTGAGACCGTCTTCGCCTTTCGTGCCTGGGACGCCGAGGCCCTGCTCGAAGCGCTCGCTACGGCAGGGGACAGGCTGCAGGAGTTCTTCGACTATCTCTCCCCGGTGGAGGGCTTCGAGCCGGGCCGGTTCAGCCGGGCTACGCTGGGACTGATCCTCCCGGCCGACCGGTTCCCCGACGCGGCTCATCGCCTGCGCGACTTTCTGAGGGATTCCTACGTCCCCTGCAACCTGCGGCGGGAGGGGGAGCGGCTGTACTTCGACCTGCCGCCGAAGGCGCTCCGCAAACGGGTTCTCTTTGCGGGATGGGGGAGGCAGGAGGAAGGCCAGTGCCACCTTCACCTGGAGATCGGCCCGAAGTTCGACCTGCTGAGTTTCCTCCGCTCCTTTGAGCAGCCCGGCGCTGACCGGCTCGCACGGATGGAGGTGTTGGAATTCACTGAGTGAGGAGCGTCCGATGCGCCGTCTCTTTCCTTCCATCAATCCCTTTCGGTGGGCAACCGTTCTGCTTCTTCTCCTTGCTCTGGCCCTGCGCGCGTGGGGCCTGAACCGGTGGGGCCTATGGTACGACGAGGCCTACTGCTGGTGGATCGTGTCGCAGATCCCCCTGAGGGAGATGCTGACCATCAGCGCACGGGAGATCGTCCCGCCCCTGTACTACTTCCTGCTGCGAGCCTGGGTCTCTCTGGCAGGGGCGACGGAGTTCGCCCTGCGCTGGCCGTCGGTCCTCTCTGGAGTGTTCGCCGTCGCCTGTGTGGGCCGCCTGGGCTGGCGTCTCACCAACCGCCGGGCCGGCGCGCTCGCCGCGATGGCGCTCTCCGCCGTGGCCCCTCCCCTCCTCTGGGCCTCTCGCGAAGTCCGGATGTACGGCCTCGCACTGACCTGGACCTTGCTGGCGGCTGTGGCCCTCCTGGAAGTGTTTGCCGCTTCCTCCGCGCGCCGCCGTCGGCTCTGGGCCTGGCTCTGGACCGGCGCGACGCTCGCTGGCCTCTACACCCTGGCCCTGGTGGGCTTCTGGTTGATTGGGCAGTTGCTGATCGTCCTTGCACTGGCGGGAGAGGCTTGGTTCCTCTCCCACCGCCTCCCGAGGGAGGAAATCAAATCCCTCGCTCTCCCTGCGCTGACCGTCGTGCTGCTCTACCTCCCCTGGACGGGGGTAGCGATGAGGATGGTCCCTCTAAACCAGACCTACTGGCACGGGTACCTGCCCCCGCTGGCCCTCCTTCGCCGCTCCCTCGGGGGGGTGACGGTTATGGAGTACCTTCCCTCGGGGACCCTTGAAGGGGTCGCTGGTCTGATCCTGGTCTCCGGCCTGATCGCCCTGATCGTCTCCCGTCCGCGTCGATCAGCAGCGCTTTACCCTTTCCTCTACGCCGTTCCCCTCCTCATCATCGCCCTGGCCTACCAGAGAATCCCCAAATGGAGTGCGCGGCACGCCTCCCTGTTCGCTCCGATCTCCTTTCTGCCCTTTGCCATCGCCTGGGGAAGCGTCCGGCGGGTCCGGCCCTGGGGATTGAAGGCCGTCTCCCTCCTGGTCGTGGCGGCAACGACGGCCTTGTACGGCCGGTTCGTCTGGGAGGCCGATCGGAACCTGCTGACCAACCCGGCCTACGCGCGAGAGGACTGGCGGGGGGCGGCCCGTTATATCCAGGCGCATCGGGCTCCCAACGACATCGTCATCATCTCCACCGGATCGATCTTTCCCGCCTGGCTCTACTACGCAGGGGATGAGGGGATGTTGCCGCTGCCGAACGATCCGATGTTGGATGTAACCCACATCCTGACCTATCCCGACGTGGCCCCGCAACTGAACGCTGCCCTCGCCTCCTGCAATCCCTGTGACGTCTGGCTGGTGGCCTGGTTGGACGACGTGACCGACCCGACAGGGCTGGTGGAGGCTTTGCTGGAGGATGTGGGAGAGGAGCAACCCGTGCCGGATTTCCGAGGGCTGAAGGTCCGCCGCTTCCACCTGAGAGAACCGACGGTCTTCCCTCCCGATCCCCCCGTTGCCGAACGGCCCAACGTGGAACTGCTGCCAGGGATCCGCCTCTGGGGGTATACCCTGTCGGAGGCTCCGCATCCCGCCGACCGCCCGCTCGAACTCCAGGTCTGGTGGACGCTCGACTCGCCGGAGCAGGTCGGCGAGCAGACTTACAGCGCTTCCTTTCGCCTGCGGGACGGTTTGGGGATCGAATGGGGGCAGGAGGACCATCCTTTGGCGAAGGGCAATTTCCCCCTGCACCGCTGGCCGCCCGGCGTGCCCGTTCTGAGCCGCTTCTCCCTGAAACTCCCCGTCGGCATTCCGCCCGGCCTTTACACCCCCGTCCTGATCCTCTACACGCCGGGATCGGCGGAGACGATGGACCTGCCCCCCCTGCTCATCGCTCAGCCTGCGACGCCGCCGGAGATGCCGGCGGAATTCGCTTCGGCCCGCCCGGAGGGAGAGGGAGACGCTCCCCTGGCACTTCTGGGCGTTCACCTCTTCCAAGACACCGCCGCGATGTGTCGACAGATCGTGGGGGAGTTCTTCTGGGAGGTCCGCCAGCCCCTTCAGGAAGAGTATACGGTCGCGGTGGGGATCGGGGAACACTGGGAGGAAAACCCCCTCTTCCCCCACGATACGTACTCTCTGCTACGCCCCGGCGACCGCGTCCGCTCGTATTTCCAACTCGCCTTCCCCTGCCGGGCGCTGGACATCCAGGCCAACCTGGAGGTGCGCCTGCTCCGGGCCGACGGAACGGAGACGGGCGAGGCCTGGCTCGGTCCGCAGGTCACCGTACAGACGGGGCGGGTCTTCACCGAACCCACGGTCCCTTACGAGCCAGCGGAAGCGGAATTCGGGCCGGGATTCGCTACCCTCCTGGGGTACCGTCTGGACCCGCCTGAGGTGCGGGCAGGCGAGCCGTTCACCGTGACCCTCATCTGGCAGGCGGGGTGCACCGACGACGTCCCACGGTCCGTCTTCGTCCACATCACCCCGCCGGACGCGCCGTCGCCGCTGGTGGCCCAGCACGACGGTTGGCCCGTCCTCGGCGCCCGCCCCACGCACACGTGGGTTCAGGGAGAGGTGATCGTCGACGCCCACCCTCTGCCTGGCCTTCCTGCCGGGACGTATCAGATCCGCGTGGGGCTTTATGGTCCGGACGGGAAACGACTACCCGTCTCCGTTGGGGCGGAGTCGCCGCCGGATCGGGCGATCAGTTTCCCTCTGCAGGTCGACGGCGGGGAGTAGCCTGCCTCGCCAGCCGCAGCCGCTTCAGGACCGTCTGCAGCCGCGTCTGCCAGCCCTTCGTCAGGGGGAAACGGACCTCCCGCCGACCGACGTGGGCCAGGTCCTTGAGACGGGCCTGCACCCGCCCTCGGTTGACCCGTTCCAGCCACGGGGCGTGGAGGACCAACTGCTCGTTCTCCCGCAGGACGGTGCGTACCCCCGCCTCCCGCGCCAGCACCTTGATCCGCAGCCCCCACATCAGGTTGCGCGCGGGAGGGGGCAGCGGACCGAATCGGTCGGCCAGTTCTGCCTCCATTTCTTCGATCTGTTTGATGGTGGCGAGGTGGGCCAGCCGCCGGTACATCCGCAGCCGGAGGTTGACGTCCGGGATGTACTCGGGCGGGAGGCCCATCGGGAGCGGCAGGTCCAGCCGGATCTCGCTGAGAGGCTCTGGCGGCGGGGGACGCCCCTCCCGCCGGGCACGCAGTTCCTCCACCGCGCGGGTCAGCAACCGGGTGTAGAGGTCGAAGCCGATGGCGGAGATGTGGCCCGATTGGCGCGTGCCCAGGATCTCCCCCGCCCCCCGCAACTCCAGGTCCCGCATCGCGATGGCATACCCACCCCCCAGCCCGCCGACCTCGCGGATCGTCTCCAGCCGCTGGCGGGCCTCCTCGGTGAGGCGGCCGGGGGTGTAGAAGAAATAAGCGTAGGCCCGCCGCGCCCCCCGTCCCACCCGGCCCCGCAACTGGTACAACTGGGCCAGGCCGAACCGCTCCGCTTGCTCGACGATCAGGGTGTTGGCGTTGGGGATGTCCAGCCCACTCTCGATGATGCTGGTGCAGAGAAGGACGTCCACCTCGCCGGAGACGAAGCGGACCATCGCCCGCTCCAGATCCCGCTCCCGCATCTGCCCGTGGGCCACCTCGATCCGGGCCTCCGGCACCAGCCGCTGGAGCCGTTGGCGGACCCCCTCGATGGTCTGCACCCGGTTGTGGACGTAGAAGACCTGGCCCGACCGCTCTAGTTCGCGCAGGATCGCCCGCCGCACCACCTGGGGATCGTACCGGCCGATGTAGGTGGAGACGGGCAGCCGCTCCTCCGGCGGGGTCTCGATGATGCTGATGTCGCGCACGCCGGTCAGAGAGAGGTAGAGGGTGCGGGGAATGGGGGTGGCGGTCATCGTCAACACGTCCACCTCGGTGCGCATCCTCTTCAGCCGCTCCTTGTGGGTCACCCCGAACCGCTGCTCCTCGTCGATGATCACCAGCCCCAGGTCCTTGAACGCCACGTCCTTCTGCAGCAGCCGGTGGGTGCCGATGACGATGTCCACCGTCCCTTCCCGCAGCCCTTTCAGGATGCGGGCCTGCTCGGCGGGGGTGCGGAAGCGGGAGAGCATCTCCACGGTGACGGGGAAGGGGGCCAGTCGGTGGCGAAAGGTGGTGTAGTGCTGCTGGGCCAGGACGGTGGTGGGGACCAGCACCGCGACCTGCTTGCCGTCCATCACCGCCTTGAAGGCAGCCCGCAGGGCGACCTCCGTCTTGCCGTACCCCGCGTCGCCGCAGACCAGCCGGTCCATTGGGCGGGGCCGCTCCATATCCGCCTTGACCTCGGCGATGGCCCGCGCCTGGTCGGGGGTCTCCAGGTAGGGGAAGGAGGCCTCCAGTTCCGCCTGCCAGGGGGTGTCGGGGCTAAAGGCGTGACCAGGGGTGACCTCGCGGAGGGCGTACAGTTCCAGCAGTTCGCGGGCCACCTCCTCCACCGCCCGGCGGGCGCGGGCCTTGGCCTGGGACCAGTCGGCGGTGCCCAGCCGGCTCAGCCTCGGGGGGCGGTCGTCCGCGCCCACGTACCGGGTGAGCCGGTCGGCCTGGTAGACCGGCACGTAGAGCCGGTCCCGCCCGGCGTACTCCACCAGCAGGTACTCCTGCTCCTGGCCCTCCATCGTATAGGTCACCAACCCGCGGAAGATGCCGATCCCGTAATCCACGTGGACCACGTAGTCGCCGGGGGTGAGGTCGGCGTAGAGGGATTCGGGGGCGGGGCGGCGGCGGCGGAGAGGACGGCGGGGCTCCGGCATCCGCCAGCCGAAGATCTCGGCGTCGGTCAGGACCCGCAGGCCGGGAGGGCCCGCCGTCGGGTCCAGCCCTCGCAGCACCCACCCCTCGTCCAGCGGCCCCTGAACGAAGGTGAGGTCGGTCTGGGGCGGGTCCCACAGCGCCTCCACGGGCCGGATCGGCTCGTGCTCCTCGGCCCAGACCTCCGCCAGTCGGCGCGCCTGTCGGCTGACGACGACGACCTGCTCCCCCTCCAGCAGCGCGATCTCCACATCGTCCATCATCTCCCGCAGCCGACCGCCGTAGCGGGGGCCGGGCTCGAAGTGGGAGGAGAGGTCGGACGGGGTCTCCTCCTCTCCGTGTCCCAGCACCAGCAGGGGCCGGTCCGTCACCCGCTCCTGCCACTCGTCCCAGGTCAGGTAGGGGAGCGGGTAATCCGGAGGCAGTTCCCCACTCCGCTCCGCCGTCTCCCGCAGGCTCACCGCCTGCTCCTCCAGTTCGGCCCACGTCTCGGCCAGTTCCGCCGGGTCGTCCACCGCCAGCAACCCCTGGGGCGGCAGGTGATCCAGCAGGCAGGGGAGGGGCTGGTAGAAGTAGGAAAGGTAGAACTCAAGGGTGGGAAAGGCGACGCCTGTCGTCAGGGCCACCCGGTGACCGGCCAGTTCTTCGGCAATTTCCGGCGGGTGGTCGGCCTCGAACCACTCCGCCAGTTCCTCGGCGACGCGGGGGCCGTAGCGGGGCAGGGGTTCGCGGGCCGGGGGGATGGTCACCGAGTCCAGCCGGGTCTGCGACCGCTGGGTGGCCGGGTCGAAGGTGCGGATGGATTCGACCTCCTGGCCGAACAGTTCGATGCGCACCGGGTAGGGCTCGGTCGGCGGGTAGATATCCAGGATGCCGCCGCGATGGCTGAACTGGCCCGGCCCCTCGACCACGCTGACCGGGTCGTACCCCAGGCCGGTCCACCGGCGGACCGTCTGCTCCAGGTCGATGGCCTGACCGACCCGGATGGTGTGGGTGGACAGGCGGAGGGCGCGGCGGGAGAGGGTGGGCTGCATCAGGGCGCGGACGGAGGTGACGACGATCAGTCCTTCC
>DROW01000242.1 GCA_011388675.1 Chloroflexota bacterium
CCTCCACGTCGGGAGAGACTTCCGATTAAAATTAAAAGGGGCCTTATGAAAAAGGGCCTGGCCAAATCGGCCAGGCCCTTTTCGTTTTGCCTGCCCCTTTGTTACAACTGATACCCCCCATTGGCGAGGATGACCTTCTGTTGGTAGTCGGTGACGTACTCCAGTAGTCGCTCTTTCAGCCGCCGCCATTGCTCCGATGCCAGGATCTTGCGCATCGTCTCCATATCGCTGGCCACGGTTCCGGTGACGATCTGTGGCCAATCCCCATAGGCGGTGAACCAGACGTCCGTTGTCTGCAGCCCCAGGTCGGCCAGGCCTGGCTCGAACTCCTGGACGACGAAGTCGAAGTACTCGTTCTCGCGGCCAGGGACGATGTTCCATCCCATCAACAATTTCACCACGGCTCACACCTCCTCATCTCGTCTTCGGTGATGACGAAGGCGGCGGGCAGTCCAGGCGACCGCCCCCAGGGCTGCCCCTACCCCGACGGCGGTCAGCCCGAAGCCGGTTACCGGCAGGAGCGTCGGGCCGGTAGTGGGCAACGTCTGCGGCGTGCCGACGGGTGTGGCGGTGTAGGATATGGCGACGGAAGGCGATGAGGGGGTGGTCGCCGCGGGAGCGGGGGCTCCGCTCACCCTCACCTGGGCCACCGTCTGCGCGGCCGCGTGCTCCCGGTAGATCAGGCTGACCGGCACTTGGAGGGTTCCAGCCGGGGCGTCCCCATCCACCTCGGCGATGAACTGGACGGTTGCCTCTGTGCCGGTGGGGAGGTTTTGCAGGACGCCCGCTCCGTACCCCCCGATCTGCCGTCCGTCCCCCTGGCTTGGGATCACTCCCACCAGAGTAAGCCCCTCCGGCATCAGAGTAGTGACCATAACCCCGGAGATGTCGAACGCAAGGTCGTTTCGCACCCGGACGGTCACCGTCATCCGGCCTCCGGGGCGGACCCAGGAGGGCTGGACGGAGGTGGCGGGGGTCAGCGGGGGATCGATTGGGCGCTCCCGATATACCCCTAGATTGACCACGATTGGCCAGGCGTTGATCGGGGCCACGGCGATGCCGGATGTGACGGGATGGAGATCCCCGTCCTCCGGCACTACCAGGTCCAGCAGGCCCACATCGGAGCCCAGCAGGCCGAAGGTGTACCATCCGTAGGCGTTGGTGGCCGTCTCCTTGGACCAACCCGATCCGGCGAAGCGGACTGTCTGGTCGGCGAGGTTGGTGCCCGTCTCCAGATCGATCACCTGCCCGCACAGGGAGCCGCACTCGCCGGCAGGGGCGCTCCCCCCGGGGGACGTGGACGGCGTTGGGGTCAGGGTCGGCCGGGGCTGAGCGGCTGCGGGTTGGGGGGTGCTCCCCAGGCCCGCCATCAGGCAGAGGAGCAGCGCCGCGACTAGGACCACCGCCCCCCCGCGGATGATCTCTCTCACACGGTCCTCCAACCTGTCCATTGGGCACTCCTTCCCGAGCGAAAGACCGGTTCGCCGAACGACACCGGGAGACGGGTGGGCCCGGCTCGACGAAAGCGATCGCGCGACTTCAGTGTACTGCAAATTCCTTTCTGTGGCAAGTGGGCCTCTCTCAAAGGATTCGAGTGAATCGCGCTACCCAGAAGGTGGCTGGCACGTTCAGCCCCTTCAGGGACAATTGCTGATTTTATGGAGGCTCCCTACGGGCGATCTCTCCTTCGTTTCGCAAGTGCCGGTCACCTTCTGGGTTGATAAGCCCTGCAGGGTCGGAAAAGGGGTTGACAACCAGTTTGAAATGTGTATATTATCAAGTGGACATCGCGGTTTAACTCACTTGTGAGGTGTGGAGAGCACACTGCCAGGCGATGTCTGCTGGCGATGTGCTCTCTTGACTTGAATGTGAGGGCTGCGGAAGAAAGACCCGATCCGGGCACCGATGTGTGAAGGTGTTGGGATCCTGGAAAGGGTGAGCATACGGGGTATGAGAGTGGACGATCTGGTAGAGGTCCTCCCTGAGGAAGAGGAAGAAGGTGGCATGGAGTACCTGCTGGCCCTAGGCCAGACGCAGGGCTATGTCACCTTTGACGACATACTGAGCGTCTTTCCAGAGGCCGAGGAGAACCTCGACCAACTGGAGGAGGTTTTTGCCGTTTTGATGGAGGCTGGCATTCAGGTCGGCGAGCCGGAGGAGACGGGGGAGGAAGAGGCAGAGGGGGAGGGTGAAGAGGCGGCGAAAGAGCCGGCCCTGTCTAAAGAGGAAGAGGCTTACTACCGGGCCGTTGAGGCGGACGATACCATTGGCCTGTACTTGCGGGAGATCAGCCGGGTTCCATTGCTGACCCAGGAAGAGGAGATCGAACTGGCGAAGCGGATGGAGCGGGGACGTCGGGCGGAGAAACAGTTGCAGCGGGACGGCCTGGACCCGAAGAAGCGGGAGGAACTGGAGGCGCTGGTGGAGGATGGCCGACGGGCCCGCGAGCACCTGATCCGCGCGAACTCCCGGTTGGTGATCTCGGTCGCCAAACGGTACATTGGCCGAGGAGTGCCGTTCCTCGATCTGATTCAGGAAGGGAACATCGGTTTGATCCGGGCGGCCAATAAATTCAACTATCGGTTAGGACACAAATTTTCCACTTATGCCACCTGGTGGATTCGGCAAGCGGTTACCCGGGCCATTGCCGATCAATCCCGCACCATTCGGGTTCCGGTCCATATGGGGGATCAGATCAACCGGCTCCTTCGCACGTCCCATCGGTTGACTCAGGAGTTAGGCCGGGAGCCGACGCCGGAGGAACTGGCGGAGGCGCTGGACATCCCGCCGCGCAAAGTGGAGCAGATGCTGGAGGTCGCCCGGCGTCCGTTGAGCCTGGATATGGCGACGGATGACGAGGAGGAGAACACGCTGGGCGACTTTATTGAGGACGAGCGGGCGGTCGCTCCCCCTGAGGCGGTGAGCGAGTCGATGTTGCGGGAGGCGATCCGGGAGATCCTGCAGAACCTTCCGCCGCGGGAGGTGCGGATCCTGGAGTTGCGGTACGGTCTTGTGGATGGGGAGACGTACACGCTGGAGGAAGTGGGGAGGAAACTGGGTGTGACCCGAGAGCGGGTTCGGCAGATCGAGGCCCAGGCCCTCAGCCGGCTCCGCCATCCGGTCCACGCCCGTCGGTTGAAAGATTTCCTGGGTGAGTGAGCGGGTGCAAGAAACCTTAAAATTTTCCTGGACCCCTTGACATTCGGGAAGAGTTGATTATAATTAAGGCCGTCAATAAAGACGTTGGCCGGAAGAGACGTTGAGCAACAGGGCTCGCTCTTCCGGCCTTTTGTTTTGCAGGCGATTCGTCGGTGGGTTTTGCGACGTGGGCTGGGTCCTGATTTTGGGATCTGGCCCTTTTGTATCTTCCCGCCGTGATCGATGGCCGCACCTTTACAGGTGAGCAAGCGGTTGCCGCTGGCCCGGAGTCGTTCCGGGCTCCACCAGTGCGCGCCGAGCGGGCACAGAGAGTATTTACTCCTCCTTGTATGGGGTGGTGCCTCAAGTCGGCACTGCTCCTCGCTCTCCCTGGGGGATCTCCGCCCGATTTCGGGCGTGGGTCCACGTTGGCTGGCGGGGCGACGTTGGCGTCTCGTCGGTCGATGGGAGTGGGAGGGCACTCCCTCACGCGCAGCGCCCTTGCGCACAGTGTGCGCGGAAGGGCTCCGAATCCTAATCTCATCCAGGGAGGAGGTATCCGATGACTCTCATTGCCGTGCCCACTTCGGTGGTTGTGCTGGTGGCGGTCTTTTTCTTCCTGAGCACCTTCATGCGGGGAGGGCCGCCCACCAGCCGCTCGTCTCGTCAGGCCGCGGGCATGCTGATCTACGCAGTTTCGTCGTTGCCCCTGGCATGCCTGCGAAGGGGGCGCCTCTCCTGTGGAAGGTGCGGTCTCCGCCACCAGTGCTTCCGCGCTCGGTGGGTATCGGCGGAGATCGGGGCTACGGGCACGCCCGCACGTGCCGTCGGCAGGCGCGAGCCGCCGTTCTTCCTGGGAGAGGGCCTCGAGCGGGTCAGGCGGTTCTTGGCGATCCTCGTTCAGATCGTCCAACTGGTGAACCGCCTCAACGTACACCTTTCGTCGCTGCTGATCCAGATTCGGGGGATCTCTCAGATGGTCCGGGATGTGTGGCGGATCGTTCGCCCGCTGTCGACGGTCGTCGTCGGGCAAGCCCGGCCCTGACGGATCCCCCTCCGATGGCGGGAGTGCCCTCCCACTCCCGCCATTCCCTTTCGCTTCCGACGGTCACCCGGCCGGGTGGCCGCTTTTTCGCTACAAACCGATCTTGAGCCACTTTGATGCCGATGCAGGAGTGATCGACGCACTTATCTTCACTGCCAACGGCTTCCTGCTCATCCTGTACTGGCTCTGGGCCCATCTGCCGGTGGTCCTCACCTGGCCGCTGGCGGTGGGGGTGACGTTGCTCCTCGACGGTGAGGTCTCCCGCCGGGCGGGTCACCGGACTCGCCGGTACGGGCGGGGGAAGGTGCAGCGGGAATCGGCCACCGCCTATCTGGGCACGCCTCTCCTGGCCCTCCTCTGGACCGTGGTGGGGCTGGCTGCCCCGCCTCCCATCCCCCTCATCGGCCTGGGGATGTGGGCCTGCCTCCTGTTGGTCCCGCTGACCATTCCCCTGGAGCGGGAACACCTCCTCTCCCGCCTCAAGTGGATGCTGGCCGTCTATGCGGCGGCGGTGGGGGCGTTTCTCCTGCTGTTGAAAGCGCAGTTGTCCCCGGCGGCGCTGGCGGCCTGGTCGCGGCAGTTGGGTCGTCCGGGGGCGGGGGAGGGGCTGGAGGCGGCGGTGGTCTCGTCGGTGGTCCCCTACGCGGCGCTGATGCTGTGGGTCATCGGGCCGCTGATGTACTTCGGCTACGTGGCGCAGCGGTTCGCCGTCCACGCCAAGACGCGGGTGAGTCCGTGGGCGACGGCGGAGGAGCGGATCCGGCGGCTGCGGGGCAGGGGGGAGGTGGACTGATGCCGATCCTGGTGGCGAGGAAGCGGGAGCAGGTTCCCTCGGACCTGGAGGTATTGGACAACGGGATGGTGTTTGCCGAGGGGGCGGATCGGCTGGAGTACCTGTGGTTTCGTTTGCGGGAGCGGGAGGACGGGCGGGAGTACGACCTGTACCGGGTGGTTCGGTTGGGGGTGCTGCGGTACCTGCCGCAGGAGGCCCGGCAGGAGCCGGGGCTGGTGGAGCGGATGCGGACGGTGCTGGCGGGGCTGTACACCCAGCGGGTGGCGCGGTACGACCTGGTTTCGATCAAGGCGGGGGTGCTGGAGCCGCCGCTGGGGCTGCTCCAGTTGTACGGCGCGGTGGGGGTCGGCCCGACGCTGGAGGGGGCGCGGCGGTGTGCCGACCTGGGGATGGCGGCGCTGCAGGGGGCGATGGCGAACTTCGAGCAGAGCCGATTGGTGCCGCTGACGGTTCGGTTGGCGGAGTGGGTGCGGGAGATGCTGGCGGGGGCGGGGCACGCGCTGGTGGTGATCGGGCAGCCGGAGCCGAGGATGGGTCCGCGGGGGATGGGGCGGGAGGGGCCTGGC
>DROW01000243.1 GCA_011388675.1 Chloroflexota bacterium
ACTCTGATCCCCCTCGCCACCGCCACACCCACCCTCCCGCCGACGCCCACGCCGACCCCCGCCTACACCCCCACTCCCACTCCTCTCCCGCCCGACGTCAACCCCCTCACCGGCGAGCGGGTGGACGACCCGGCCGTGCTCGACCGGGTGCCGGTGGCGATCAAGATCGACAACTTCCCGCCCCACGAAGTCTGGCCCCAGCACGGCATCACCGACGCCGACATCATCTACGAGCACTACAACGAAGGGTTCGTCTACGGCACCCGGTGGACGGCGATCTATCTCGGGAAGGACCCGGAGAAGGTGGGGAACGTCCGCAGCGGTCGGCTGATCGACCTGGAACTGACCGCCATCTACAAGGCGGTCCTGGCCTGCTGGGGGTTCAGCAACGGGGTGCGGGACATCTTCCTCAACTCCGACCTCTACCCCGACCGCGTCGTCTCTTACAGCCTGGGCAACACCGACCCCGACCCGTTCTACCGCGACACTTCCTCCGGTCGGGTGCCGCCCTTCAACGGGTACACCAACCCGGATCGGGTGCGGGCCTGGGCCGAGGCCCACGGCATCAGCGGTCGGCAGGAGGGGCTGGAGGGGATGGTCTTCTCCGAAGAGCCCCCCGAGGGGGGTACGCCAGCGACCTACATCCTCATCCCCTGGGACAGTATGGACGCGGAGTGGAAGTACGACGAGGCCACCGGCCGCTACCTCCGTTTCAGCAACGGAACCCCCCACGTGGACGCCCGTGACGGCGCGCAGTTGAGCGCGGCCAACGTCGTCGTCCTCTACGTCTCCCAGTGGCTGACCAACATCGTGGAGGAGCCCCACAGCGGCCTGCTTTCGATCCAGTGGGCCCTGTGGAACAAGGACAACCCCTACCGGCGGGCCCTCGTCTTCCGGGACGGACGGATGTACGAAGGGATGTGGAGTCGGGAGCAGCGGTGGGATATGCTGACCCTCGTCGACGGGGAGGGGAACCCCATCCCCCTCAAACCGGGCAACACGTTCTTCGAGGTCATCCCCACCGAGGGGCTGGAGGTCGTCGTTGAGCCTTAGGCGGTGGTTTTTCGACCTCCGGTATCTGCGGGGGCGCGCGCCGTGGGACACGGGGGTCACCCCGCCGGAGGTGGTAGAACTGATCGAGGGGGGACGTCTTCCTCCAGGCCGGGCGCTGGACCTGGGCTGTGGCACCGGCACGAACAGCATCTACCTGGCGCGGCACGGCTGGGAGGTGGTGGGGGTCGATTTCTCCGCCGTGGCGGTCCGGCGGGCCCGGCGACGCGCCCGGCGGGCGGGAGTGGACGTCCGTTTCTACCGGGCCGACGTAACCGATCTCTCCTTCCTCGAAGGTCTCTTCGATCTGGCGCTGGACATCGGCTGTCTGCACGGGATCCCGTCGGACCGCTGGAGACGGTACGCCGAAGGGCTGGCCCGGCTGGTCCGACCCGGTGGCCTCTATCTCCTGTACGCCTTCGCCCCTCGACCGGAGCGTCCCGTCCCCCGGGGCCTTACCCCGGAGGAGGTCCGCGACCTCTTTACTCCCGCCTTCGCCGTCGAGCGGGAGGCGGTGGGGAGGGACCCCAACGGTCCCACGTCGGCCTGGTACTGGCTGCGCCGCTCCCACTTGCCAGCCGACCGCGTTTGAGTACAATCTCACCACAGAGAATACAGAATCCTTCCATTCGAAATTCATAACTTGTCAACTCGCTGGTTCACCGATTCGTTAATTCGTTCACCATTCGTTGTCCCACTCCGCACTCCCATAAGGCGGCAGAGGTGAGCGATAAGCCCGCGCTGCAGATCGAGACATTGTACGTGGTCGGTGGGCGACGGGGTGAGGGGACGCCGCCCGGCGTTGCGGTGCTCTCCCCGCCCCTCCGTCGTGCCCGCGGCCGGGACGAGGATGCCTTCCTCCTGTTGATCGACCTAGGGGAAGGGACGCCCTCCTCGCTCTACCGCCGACTGCGCGAGGTGGCGGCGCAGGCGTTCTGGACCTCCGAAGGCAGCGTCACCGCGGCCCTCCGACGGGCGGTGGGGGCGGTGAACCGGCTGCTCTTCCAGGCCAATCTGGAGGTGGAGCCGGAGGCCCGGCGGTACGGCGGCATCACCTGCGTCGCTCTGCGGGACGGGGAGATGTTCCTGGCCCAGGCAGGGCCGACCTGGGCCGTCGCCCTCTGCGGTGGGCTGATGGAGTCCTTCCCGCGGGAGGACCTCTCCCCGCTCGGTATGGCCGCCTACGCCGATGTCCGTCTGAACTATCTGACCTGTGGCCCAGGGGACGTGTTCCTCATCTCCAATCCGTGGCTGGGCCGTGCCGCCCCCCCCGACGTCCTCCGGCAGATCTTCTCCCGTCCGATGGATGCCCTGTTGGACGGCGTGGAGCAGGTGGGGGCGGAGGAGGATTTCACCGCTGTGGTGGTGCGATGGGAGTCCGCACCGGCCGTCGAGCCTGGGGAACGGGAGGCCCCCGTGGAGTGGCCGCCCTCCCCGCCGGAGCCGGAACGGCCGCGCAGGCGGTGGCGGACGCCTCGCATCACGTTGCCCTCGATCCGGTTGCCTCGGTTGCGGGTGAGGGAGGGGCTCCGCGTCGTGGGCGCGGGGATCGCCGCGGGAGGGGCCGCGGTGGGCTCGGCAGCGAAGGCCCTCTTCTACCGGTTGCTCCCCGGCCGGGTCCCCGCTCCCCCTCGACGCCGCCGTCGCCGGGAGGCCCGCCCTCTTCCCGAGGAGAACCCCCGCCTTATGGCCGGGCTCGCCCTGGCGATCCTTTTGATCGTCGTCGCCGTCACCGTCTGGGCCTGGGTTACCTACGGCACGACGATGCGGAATCGGGAGGTGCTGGAACAGGCGCAGGCCTGCATCCAGCAGGCCGAGACGACCGCGGACCCGGCCGTCGCCCGTGCCCAGTGGAAGACGTGCCTGGCGATCTTGGAGGAAGTGGAAGACGTGCCGGAGGCGACCGCGATGCGGGAGCGAGCCCAGACCGCGTTGGAGACACTGGACCGGGTCCGGCGGGTCGAGCCGGTCCTCCTCTGGGACTTCGGGGAATCGTTTCGCCCCCGCCGGCTGATCGTCAGCGAGCCGTTCCTCTTCGTCCTCGACGGGGTCGGCGAGAACCTCTACCGGCTGACGTTGAACGGGAGCCGCAACGGGGTGGAGGAGCAGGGGGAGATCGCCCCCCTGCTGAGACAGGGGCAGGCGGTGGATCAGCGGGAGGTCGCGCGGCTGGTCGATATCGTCTGGGCGGCTGCGGAGGGTGGGCGGTCGGCCGCGGGGCTGTTGGCCCTTGAGGAGGGAGAGACGCTCGTCGCCGTCGACGCGTGGGGGATGCAGCGGGTCACGCTGGCGAAAGCGCCCGATCAGGGTTCATCCGTCGCGATGGCCACGTTCGACGGTCGGCTCTACCTGCTCGACCCCGCAGGAGGGCAGATCTGGCGCTACCTCCCCGAGGGGGAGGGGTATCCGGGCCGGCCGGAACCGTACTTCGCCGTCAGTCCGCCCCGCCCGCTGGACGGCGCGCGCGACCTGGCGATCGACGGCAACGTCTATGTCCTGTTCGACGACGGGACGGTGGAGAAGTTCTTCAAGGGAGAGGAGGTGGCTTTCGAGGTAACCGGCGTGCCGGAGCCGGAGCCGCGCTTCGTCGCCCTTGTGGTCGACCCGAGCCAGCAGGACGGGCCGGTGGTCCTGGCCGACGCGGCCGGGGAACGGCTGGTGGTCCTTCAGGCCGACGGCTCGTTCGTCGAGCAGGTGCGGGCGGAGGGAGAGGCCTTCCAGTCCCTCCAGACGGTGGCGCGGGACCCTCTGAGCGGTCGCCTTTACGTGCTTGCGGGCGGTCGCCTCTACGTGCTGCCGTAGGGGTTTTTCATCACAGAGACACAGAGGACACAGAGATCTGAACCTTTTCCGTCTCTGTGCCCTCTGTGTCTCTGTGGTAAGATGATGAGCGGAGGTGATGGGGTGGTTTTCTACACCACGATGGATTCTCCCATTGGGCGGTTGTATCTGGCCGGGACGGAGAGGGGGGTGTGTCGGATCGCCTTTGACGAGGAGGCCCTGCGGGACTGGCTGGTCCGGCACCTGGGTGCGGAGCCGGGGGACGAGGCGGGGCCGCTGGCAGAGGTGGTGGCCCAGTTGCGGGAGTATTTCTCCCGGTTGCGCCGGCAGTTCGACGTGCCGATGGACCTGCGGGGCACTTCTTTCCAACGGGCGGTCTGGCGGGAGGTCGCCTCTATTCCCTACGGGACGACAGCCACCTATGGGGAGATCGCCTGTCGGTTGGGCCGGGGTGGGCGGGCCGCACGGGCGGTCGGCGCGGCCGTCGGTGCCAACCCGCTGCCGATCCTCGTCCCCTGCCATCGGGTCGTCGGCGCCGGCGGATCGCTGGTGGGATACGGAGGAGGGCTCTCCAGGAAGGTGTGGTTGCTGCGGTTGGAGGGGGTGGCGGTCGATTGGGAGGGCGGGTGAGCGGGGTGGGGGTGAGGATGCAGCGGAAGGTGTGGGTCGGCGGCGTCCGTGCCCTGATCGGCGTGGGTGCGCTGGCGCTCCTGCTTTGGAAGATCGGCGTGGGGGAGACGGTCGCGGTGCTGCGGGCCGCCGATCTGCACCTGCTCGGAGTCGCCTTCCTCCTCTTTCTGCTCAGCCTGGTCATCCGGGCGGGCCGGTGGGCGGTGCTCCTCCGCGCGCTCGGCCTGCGGGTTCCCTTCGGGCGGTTGACCTACCTCTATTTTGTCGGCGCGTTCTTCAACAGTTTCCTCCCCAGCGGCTTCGGTGGGGATGTGGTGCGCGCGCTGGAGTTGACCCAGGATGCACCGGCCACGGCGGCGGTGGGGACGGTGCTGGTGGACCGGATGACGGGGCTGCTGGTGTTGATGGCGCTGGGGCTGGGTGCGCTCCCTTTCAGCGTGGCTTATCTGGCTCCGGGGCTGGTCTGGAGCCTGGTGGCGGTCGCCGGAGGGGGGCTGGTGGTCGGCGTGCTCCTGCTGGAGGGGCGGCTGCTCCGGCGGCTCACCGCCTGGCTGCCGGGGCGGTTCTCCCTGGAGGGCTCCGGTTTCCTCGGCCGCCTCTACGCCGCGGTCACAGGCTGTGGATGGCGGGCGGTTGGTCAGGCGCTGGCGATCTCGTTGCTGTTCAACGTGGTCAACATCCTCATCAACTTCCTCTGCGGGCGGGCGGTGGGGATCGACCTCCCGCTGGGCTATTTCTTCATCACCGCGCCGCTGATCTCCATCAGCCTGATGATCCCCGTCTCCATCGGGGGGGTCGGCGTTCGGGATTGGACCGTCGTCGCCCTCTTCGGTCCGATGGGAGTGAGCAGCAACACGGCGGCGTCGATGTCGCTCTCGATGTACGCCGTCTCGGCAGCGGCCGGGCTGGTGGGCGGGGCGATGTACGCGCTGGAGGGGTTGCGGGCCCTCCGGCGGCGGGAAAGGGGGAAGCGGGCCGCATAGGTTGACCGTCCCCGTACCCTCCGGACTTGCAGAGCGGGGCCGCCCCGTCAGGATGGCTTACGGCAGAGGTACAGCACGTGAGGGTACGGATACCCTGCGTCCAGCCGGGTGATCTCGATCTCGAAGCCGATCATCTCCAGCAGGGCCAACAGGATCGGCGTATCGAGGCAGTAGAAGGGCAGGTTGCGGTTGCGGATGAAGTCGTGCACGTAGTTCCAGATGTACTTCCAGACGGTCACCTTGTCCACGTCCTTGATGACGAGTAGCCCACCCGGGGGGAGGCTTTCGTAGCACTTGCACAGCAGGGGGATCTGACGGGTGTGCGGGATGTGGTGGAGCACGTCGTTCATCACGATGCAGGTGGGGTGACCGAAGGGGACCTCCAAGATGTCCCCCTGGACGAACTGAACCGACTCACCGGGTCTGGCGGCCCGGCGCGCGATCTCCACACGCTCCCTTTGCAGGTCGATCCCCACTACTTCCCGCCGGTTCGACTCGCCGACCAGCAGGAGGCTCAGCAGACCGTAGCCGCATCCCAGGTCCAGCACCGCTCCTTCGGGCGGCACCCGCCGTGCCACTTCCTCAAAGGGGCAGATGCGCAGGCGCAGCCCCAGTTCCAGGCGCACGGTGGGTGAGACCCTGCGATAGCGGGAGAGGAGTTCGTGCGCTGCCAGGCTGTCGAGCCAGGGGCGGAGCAGCCCCGCGCGCAAGTTCAGGAAGGACTTTTCCGTCACCTCGATCGAGGTGGAAACCTGTACCGAACCGTCGCACTTGGACATACGTCTCCTTGAGAGGGGGCCCTCCTTAGGGGGACTCCAGGGTCGTCAACTGGACCCGGTCGTCTCCATCGGGAAGGAGAAGGCGTTCGCCGGTCTCCGGATCATACAGGCCGATCCACACCTGTAGTCGATGGGGGATTTCGGCGGGCAGGAACACGCCGTGCCGATCGACCACCGCTTCTCCGGGGGGCCAGGTGGTGGTGGGGCGTCCGCCGCTGCCCGGGATGCCGTCGTGTTGCCCCACCAGTGCGCCGTTTTCGTCCATCAGGTGGACGAAGACCTTGTACTCCGTCTCCACCGGTTCGAGGGCCTCCCACTCCAGTTCCACTTCGAACACCCCACCGGGTTCGATCCGGGGGGTGAAGCGGGCCGCTCGAAGCCGGATGAGCCCTCCGAACAGATCGTCCCGATCTGCCTCGGCCCATTCGTCCCCGGGCACGGCGTAGGCCAGGAACAGGGTGTCCTCCTGCCACTCCCCCCCGGCGGGGAAGAACTGCTCGTCGAGCCAGGCCTTCAGGTCGGCGTTCGGTCCGAAGGTCCCTTTGTACAGCACGAACCACAGCCGCTGGTATCGCTTCGCGTCCTCCCTGATCCGTGCCGCGATGCGGGGCATCGGCTCGATGATGGGGTCCCAGCGCATCGCATACGACCAGGCGGGGTCGCCGGGCTGTCTCAGGTTCTCGTACCAGCCGGCCTTGCTGAGCACGTTGAAGTACACCAGGTCGTTCGGCCCGGCGTGCTGGGAGAGGTAGCGGTAGTCGGCTGTCGGGTCGAAGGGGTCCACCACCTCCAGCGTCTTGGCGTACACGAACTGGCTGCAGGTGGGCCAGTAGGCCACGGCCAGGCCGATCAGGGCCAGCAGGAGCAGGGGCCGCCAGCGCGTTCTCAGACCGTTGAGGGCCCAGGCCACGAGCAGCCCCAGGAAGGGCGTGGCGGGCACCAGGTGGCGCACGGCGAACCAGCGGGAGGCCTGGCTGACGTAGGCGATGCCCAGCACGGTGGCCCCGATAACCAGCAGGGGGAGCAGGAACCGGGGGGCCTGCTCCCGGCGGGGAGGGTGGACGGCGAACCCGAGGGCGAGGACCAGCACCAGCGCGGCCACGGCTATCGGGCCGGAGCCGTAGGGGAAGGCTAGCCCCTCCAGGGTGGGCCCCAGATAGGCGAGGGTGCCTCGCAGCGGATCGACCCCCGCCGCCGGACCCGTGGCCATCCGCGCGCGGACGGTGGGCCAGGCGTAGATCAGCCACGGGGAGTACAGGACGACAGCGGTCAGGCCGATGAGGAGGAGCCGGCCCAGCCGACGCCGATCGGTGAGGACGCCGTAAAGGTAGAGGCCGAGCAGGGGCCAGAGGGTGTGGTAGTTAGTCAGCATCGCCCCGACCGACGCCAGGGCCAGCTCCAGGCTGTGCCCCCGTGCGCCGGGGAGGCCGGCCCCGCGCAGCAGGCAGTAGGCGGCCAGCAGTACCATCACGGCCGCCAGGGGGTACATACGGGTTACCTGACCGTAGTACACCAACAGCGGTGCGACGGCCGCGAAGAACGCCGCCAGCAGACCGACCCAGCGGTCCTCAATCCACGCTCGGGCCACCTGATAAGTCAGGGGAACCGCCAGGACGCCCAGGAGCACCGAGAGGTATCGGATGCTGAAAACGGTCTTGCCGGCGATCAGCCACAACTTGAGCAGGACGGTGTACAGGGGCGGGTGCCAGTCCTCCGAGGCCACCTGGAGGAGGGCCGACCAGGGGAGGCTCGCGTGGGCCAGGCTCCAGCCTTCGTCCCAGCGCAGGACGGGGAGATCCAGTTCCACCATCCGGAGGGCGAAGGCAAGCCCGACACAGCCGACGAGGCCGACGAACGTTCCGATCGATTTCCGGGCTGTTGCTTTCATCCGGTCGTCTTTTCACCACAGAGACACAGAGGCCACAGAGTCCTTCCCTTATGTTTCTCTGTGCTCTCTGTGTCTCTGGGGAGTTCCTGTTCATTCAGCAGGTGCGCCCATTATAACCTCGCTCTGTCCGCTGTCAATCCCGCCCGCCGCGCAGTCCTGCCAGTAGGTCGTCCTCTACTCCCTCCGGCCAGCCGACGGTGGAGCGGGCGAGGACGAAGTTCTCCTCCCGGAACCAGGGGGCCAGGGTGACCATCTCAGGGGCGGTGAAGAAGGGGCTCTGGCGGCCGATCTGGGTGAGGTGGCAGCGGATCCCCTGCAGTTTGGCCTCCACGTAGTCGCTGACGTCGATGACGGTGGTGATCTGCTCCTGCTTCCATCCGACGAAGCGGAAGGGGACGCCGTCTCTCATCACGGCGGCGGGCCGCCCGTTTTGGGCCATCATCTCCAGTTGTTCCTCCGCAACGACCCGGTAGTAGAGTTTGTCCACCTGATGGGGATCCCGCTCCTCGCCCGGCTCGTCGGCAAACCAGTCCGGATCGGCGGCCAGGTCCACGGCGGTGATGGTCCACCAGTGGACGGCGATGTGGTCGAAGTGGCCGTAGATACCGTCCGGCCCGAAGGTGATCACCACTTGGGGGCGTAGGCGGCGGATGAGACGGACCAGTTTCCCCACGGCCTGTCCCTGATGCACGAGGGGGAGGAGCCCGTCCGGGTAGTCGAGGAAGATGGGGGGGTGGATTCCGTAGGTTTGGCAAGCGCAACGCAGTTCCTGCTCCCGCACGCGGGGGAGGGTGATCGGGGTGGCTGCATCGGGTTCGAAGATCTGTCCGGCCTCGCCTCGCGTCGCCGCGACGACGTAGACGTCGCACCCCTCAGCCGCGTATCGGGCGAGCGTGCCTCCCAGACCCAGCGCCTCGTCGTCTGGATGGGCGGTGACGACCATCAGTGTGAACGAACCCATCCACGTTCCCTCCTGTGATGGTTTGTCCCCCAATTATAACCCATCCCTCCGGGAGTGCGAACGGGGGCTGGCGGGGGACAAAAAGCAACATCTCCCTGGGCAAAAAAGCGCTGGCCTTAGGGCTGTCGGTACCTTCTCTTGACGGGCCACCTGCCCCGTGGTACACTCCTCACCGTGTAAGGGCCCGTGCCCCCGTGCCTCGTGTCTCTACAGGAGAAAACACTTGGTGAGGAGCGGATGAAACCTTCCCGAACCCCCATACCGGCCAACAGTCCGGGCTTCGAGTTCGTCTATGTGGCCAACCAGCGCTGCGAGTGCGGCGGGTATTTTGCCACGGTGAGCCAGAGCCTTCAGGACGCCCCTGCTCGGCCGACGGAGCGGGTCCTGGCCCGATGTGAGGCCTGCGGGGCGGAGCGAACCTTCGTCTTCGACATCTCTTCCTTCTTCGGGAAGTTCGAACGGTACGACCGCTTTCAGCAGACGGAGGACACGTTCCGACGGGCGATGGCCGCCCTGCGCGCGGGCCGGCCGACCGAGGCGGAGGTTGCGCTGCGGGAGGTGGTGGACCCGGAGAAGGGGGAACCGGCCTTCGCCTGGGGCTACTATCACCTGGGCCGGGTTCTCCTGATGCAGGGGCGGGCGGAGGAGGCGGTGGGCGCGCTGGAGCGGGCGGCCGCTATCCAGCCACTGGAGCCGGACATTCACCGTGTCCTGGCCCGCGCTCTACAGGCCGCCGGTCGCGTGGAGCAGGCGCAGGGTCATCTGCGCCGGGCGGAGGAACTTCGGGCTCGCTTCGGATAACTCCGTCATCCTCCGATCTTCCGCGGCCGGTACTGGATCGCCTCGGCCAGGTGCGCGGTCTCGATCCGTTCGCTCCCCGCCAGATCCGCGATGGTGCGGGCCAGTTTCAGGATCCGGTGGAAGGCCCGCGCGCTCATCTGCAACTGCTGCATCGCCGCCCGCACCAGCGAGCGACCGGCGTCGTCCAGGCGGCAGAACTCCCGCACCTCCACCGGCCCCATCTCCGCGTTGCACGTGAGGGGAGTCCCCGCGAACCGTCGCCGCTGAATCTCTCGCGCCCGCTCCACCCGTGCCCGGATGGCGGTCGAAGGTTCACCCCGGCGGTCGTTGGTCAGTTTTTCGTAGTCCACCCGAGGGACCTCGATGTGGATGTCGATCCGGTCCAACAGGGGGCCGGAGATCCGCTTTTGATAGCGGGTCACCGTCGCTGGGCTGCAGGTGCACTCCCGGACCGGGTCTCCCCAGTACCCGCAGGGGCAGGGGTTCATCGCGGCGATGAGCATAAAGCGAGCGGGGAAGGTGAGGGCTCCTGTAGAGCGGGAGATGGTGACGACCCCGTCCTCCATCGGCTGGCGCAGCCCTTCCAGCGCGCGGCTGCTGAACTCCGGCAGTTCGTCTAAGAAGAGGACTCCACGGTGGGCCAGGCTGATCTCGCCGGGCCGGGGCCAGTGCCCCCCACCGACCAGCCCGGCGTGGCTGATGGTGTGGTGGGGGGCGCGGAAGGGGCGGTGGCGGATCAGCGGCGTGTCGTCGGGGAGGAGCCCGGCCACGCTGTAGATCTTGGTCACCTCCAGGGCCTCGTCCAGGCTCATCTCCGGGAGGATCGAGGGGACGGAGCGGGCCAGGAGGGTCTTGCCCGCCCCTGGTGGCCCGACCATCAGGACGTTGTGGCCCCCCGCGGCTGCCACTTCCAGCGCTCGCTTGGCGTGCTCTTGCCCCTTAATGTCGGCGAAATCGGCAGCGTATTTTGGTGGAGAGGGGTCGGCCGGGTCCCACGTCGGCCGATAGGGCGGGATCTCCTGCAGCCCCTGCAGGTGGGCGGCCAACTGGGCCAGGTCCTCCACCGGGATTACCTCCAGCCCCTCCACCAGTGCCGCTTCGGGCGCGTCCGCCGCTGGGACGAAGATCCGCCGCAGCCCGGCCTCCCGCGCGACAGCAGCGATGGGGAGGACGCCGGGGATGTGACGGACGGAGCCGTCGAGGGAGAGTTCACCGGCGAAGAGCGCGCCCTCCGCCGCCTGGGGCCAGGCCTGCTCGGAGGCGAGGAGGATCCCCACCGCGATGGGGAGGTCGTAGGCCGGGCCAGCCTTGCGGATGTCGGCCGGGGCCAGGTTGACGGTAAGCCGCCTGCTGGGGAAGATCAGGCCCGAGTTCCGGATCGCGGCTCGGACCCGCTCGCTGGCCTCTTTGATCGCGGCATCGGGCAGGCCGACGATGGTGAGGGATGGAAGGCCTTTAGAGGCATCGACTTCGACCTGGACGAGGATTCCCTCCAGGCCGATGAGGGCACAACTGAGGACCTTTGCCAGCATTGTCGGCTCCGATGAAAGGGTTTGGCAGGGGGGAGTTTACCACAGGCGGGCCTTAAGGGCAAGCCTCGTGGGGTGTTCTTCGGAATAGGGGCAGATTGAGAAGGGTCTGGACGCCCTCCCCCCTCCCCCACAGGTGGGGGAGAGGGAAGGGTGGCCCGCCAGCGGCGGGTCGGGTGGGGGGTGAGGGCCGACGGACACCTTCGCCCTTTCGCCCTAAACAGAAGCGCACCCCTCTATGCTTTGGGCTTCCGAAGACGGCGGAAGGTCCAGCGGCCGAGGGACACCAGGGCG
Organism: Chloroflexota bacterium; assembly: GCA_011388675.1. Taxonomy (GTDB): domain Bacteria; phylum Chloroflexota; class Anaerolineae; order B4-G1; family DUEL01; genus DUEL01. Next base: position 11,697 of record DROW01000243.1, read on the forward strand.
TAGACGAAGGCAGCGATCACCAGGACCGTCGGCAGGCCAACGATGGTCAGATAGATGAGGGATTTGATGGTGAACTCCAGCACGTCCAACAGAAGTTCCACCGCGTTGCGGATCGTGCCGGGCAGGTTCCAACCCCTGACCTCCAACGGCTGGGCCAGTTCGTCCGGGATCAGGCTGACGGTGATGGTCGCCATCGCCGTCTGATTCTCCAGATACTGCATCCGCCCGCGCACCCGTTCGATCTCTTCCTGTGTGCGGCTCAGTTCCTCGTACACCTGCATCACCGCTTCGGTATCCTCTGCCTGGTCGAGGAACTCCAGCAACTGGGCTTCCTTGGCCTGCAGGTGCCGCAGACGGGCCTCCAGGTCCACGTACTCTTCGGTAACGTCCTGACCGGAGATGGATTCCCGCCGGACGGTGGTAGCGATCTCCCGCACCCGCTCGATGGCGGTGTCGAAGGAGTCGGCGGGGACCCGAAAGGTTATGGAGGCTTCTACCCCTTCCTGGTATTGGTAGGTATTGAGGGAGACCACGTACCCTCCCAGTTCCTCGGCCAGCGCTTCGATTTGATCCATCGCCTTCTCGGTGTCCGGAACGATGAGGTCCAGATCGGCCGTGCGGACGACCATCCGTTCTGTCATCTCTGGGAGGGCGGCAGATATTCCCTCTTCGGCCACCTGCTCCGGCGCGAGGGCTGGGACGGGGGCCGGTTCCGTTTCCGCCCATCTTACCTCCGTCGCTGGTTCCTCTCCCAGGCTCAAGGGCTTCGCGGCTGCCCCACATCCGGCGAGGCCCAGCGCTAGCGTCACCAGGAGCGCTACTCCCACTACTTTCTGCCTCCGCATAACCTACCTCCTCGCAGGGTGTTCTTCTCACCCTGTGGACGAACCTCGGGCCTGAAAGGTTCCCTTATCGGCCCAGCCACAGCCGCTCGATCAAGCGGTGGGGGAGGCCGTGTGCTCGCATCCGCTCCTGTGTGACCTCGACGGGGTACTCGACGCGGTGTACTTCCCACGTCTTGGCATCGGTGTCCAGGATCGCATAACTGGCCCGGGGGTCTCCGTCCCTCGGCTGACCGACGCTGCCCGGATTGAGGATCATCCGCATCTTGGGGTTCCCCAACCGAAGCGGTTCCGGATAGGGTGGAACGAGCCGGTAGTAATCCTGGAGTTCCAGGTCCACCACGAAGCCAATGGGGATGTGCGTGTGCCCCACGAGGCATACAGGTTCCTCGAAATGCTCGAAGTTGATCGCCGCCTGCTCCAGGTCCAGGATGTATTCCCAGATCGGCTCCCTCGGACTTCCGTGGACCAGCAGGAAGTCGTCCCGTTCGATGCGGGTGGGACGGGCCTCTAGGTACGCTCGGGCGATGGGGCTCAACTGTTCCCGGGTCCACGCGTTAGCCACCCGGGCGTCGTGGTTGAACTGGTTCAGGTCCAGTTTGCCCAGCGCAGCCCAGTCGTGATTCCCGGCGATGCAGAGATGATCGAATTCCTGGATTCGGGCCACACACTCGTTGGGGTCTGGCCCGTATCCCACCAGGTCGCCCAGGCACCAGATCGCGTCGAAGGAGCCAGCGTCGTTGAGGACGGCGTCGAAGGCGGCCAGGTTGGCGTGGATGTCCGATATTACAAGGTAGCGCACGCTGCACCTCTCTGGCGCAAGGATGTACCTCCATTATATCGGTTTTGAAAGGGCACGCCAGTGTAACAGTCGCTTCGTCTTCGCCGACAAACCGACGGCGGGGCGGGTGGAACTGGAGCGGTGTACCCGGCTGGCCGAGCCCCAGCGCGCCGAACGACGCGCGGCTTTGCTCCTTTTGCTCCTTCCCCCCACCTGCGTTATAATACCGTCCGCCGATGGAGGAGCGACTGCAGAAGATCTTAGCCCGTGCCGGGTTCGGCTCCCGCCGGGCGTGCGAGGAACTGATCCGTCAGGGGCGGGTCGCCGTCAACGGGGAGGTGGCCCAACTGGGCCAAAAGGCCGACCCCGAGCGGGACCGCATCACGGTGGACGGCGAGCCGATCCGGCTGAAGCGGGAGTACACCTACATCGCCCTCCACAAACCCCGTGGGGTCCTCTCCGACGAGGGGGACGGCACGGGGCGGCTGCCCACGGTGCGGGACCTGGTGGACCTGCCCGGCCACCTTTTCCCGGTGGGGCGGCTCGATCTGCGGAGCGAGGGGCTGATCCTGCTCACCGACGACGGGGACCTGGCCTTCCGGCTGACCCATCCCCGCTTCGGCCACGAGAAGGAGTACCACGTCCTGGTGGATGGCCGACCCAGCGAGGAGACACTGGAGAAATGGCGGCGGGGGGTCTTGCTGGAGGGGCGACGGACCGCTCCGGCGGAGGTGGAGGTGATGCGGGCGGAGCGGGATCGGACCTGGCTTCGCGTCGTCCTGCGGGAGGGGCGCAAGCGGCAGATCCGCAGGGTGGCCGCGATGCTGGGCCATCCGGTGCACCGGCTGATCCGCGTCCGTGTCGGGCCGGTGCGGCTGGGGAACCTGCCCCCCGGCCGGTGGCGACGGCTGACGCCGTTGGAGGTCCGCGCGCTAAAGGGACATCACGGGAGGAGCAGAAAGAAGCGTTGAAAGTATCGACGATCGCGATCGACGGCCCCGCTGCTTCGGGCAAGAGCACGATCGGTGAGCGACTCGCCCGACGGTTGGGCTATCTCTATTTCGACACCGGCGTGATGTACCGCGCCGTGACCTGGGCCGCGTTGCAGCGGGGGATCCCCATCGAGGACGAGGAGGCGGTGACGGCCCTGGCCCGCAGCCTTCATATCGACGTCGTCCCGCCCACCGTTGACGACGGGCGACAGTACACCGTCTTCACCGACGGAGAGGACGTGACCTGGGCCATCCGCCGTCCGGAGGTGGACGCAAACGTCTCCGTCGTCTCCGCTTACCGGGGCGTCCGTGAGGAACTGGTCCGTCAGCAGCGGCGGATCGCCGCCGGGGGGCGGATCGTGATGGTCGGCCGGGACATCGGCTCGGTGGTCCTGCCGGACGCCGATCTGAAGATCTACCTGGACGCGACGGTGGAGGAGCGGGCGCGCCGTCGCTGGAAGGAGCGGCGGGAGCGCGGGGAGGACGTGGACTATGAGGAGGTCCTGCGGAGGATGCGCCGCCGGGACCAGATCGACAGCAGTCGGGAGGTCTCTCCCCTCCTGGTGCCGGACGGTGCGACGGTGATCGACACGACCAACCTAAGCATCCAGGAGGTGATGGAGCGGGTGGAGCGGCTGGTCGATGAGCAGGACCCCCCTGAGGTGTCCCCCGTCCAGACGATTGCCGATGGATGACCCCTCTCCCCTTCCCACCGCCGAGCGCGTGCAGGTGGCGCAGGCCGCGGGCATCATCGCCCTGGGGAACGTTACCAGCCGGATCATCGGCCTGGCGCGCGAGATGGTCAAATCCGGCCTCTTCGGCGCGACCGGCTACGTGAGCGCGCTGGAGGTGGCGGTCCGTGTGCCGACCATCCTGTACGACCTGCTGGTCGGCGGGATGATCAATTCTGCCCTGATCCCCGTCTTCTCCGATTACGCCTCCCCCGCCCGACGGAAGGAACTCTGGCACCTACTCAGCGTCCTTTTGAGCACCATCTCCCTCGCCCTGGTCGTCCTGGTCCTCTTGGGGGAACTCCTGGCCCCCTGGCTGGTCCGGCTGCTGGCGGGGGGGCTGGCTCCTCCCTATCAGGCGGTGGCAACGGACTTGTTGCGGGTGACGCTGCCGGCCGTTGTCCTCCTTAACGCGGCGGGGATCCTCACCAGCGCACTGTACGCCCTCAAGCGGTTTACTTTCCCCGCCTTCACCGCCTCCGTGTTCAACGGGGCTGTCGTCGTTGTCGCCCTGCTTCTCGGCCGCCGATGGGGTGTGCGAAGTATGGCGGTGGGGCTCCTGCTGGGGGCCGCCCTTCAGGTGGGGCTTCAACTGCCCGGTCTACGGGGCGCGCGCTTCCGCGTGATCTTCGATCTCCGCCACCCGGCCCTCGCGCGGATCGGTCGCCTGTACCTCCCGATCCTCCTCGGGTTGGTGGTGGACATCCTGGCCGTGTTGCTCAGTTACAACCTCGCCTCTCACACTGGCGATTCTTCCATCTCATGGATGCAGTACGCGGCCACCCTTATTCAGTTTCCCCTGGGCCTCGTCGTCACCGCCGTCTCTATCGCTATCCTGCCCACCCTTTCCCGACAGGCCAGCGGGGATGATCTGGCCCCCTTCCGGGCTACGCTGGCCCAGGGGTTGCGGCTGGTTCTGAGCCTGGTCATCCCGGCCACCCTGGGTCTCTACGTCCTGGCCGAGCCCCTCATCGCTCTGATCTTCGAACACGGGGACTTCACCCCGGCCGATACGTTGGCGACGGCAGAGGCGCTGCGGTGTGCGTTGTTGGGGCTGGTGGCCGCCGCCGTCGATCAGCCCCTCATCTTCGCCTTCTACGCCCGCAAGGACACCCTGACCCCCGCCCTGGTGGGGGTTGGCACGACGGTCCTCTACGCGCTGCTGGCGCTGGGCCTGCAATGGCTGGGTGTGCTGACCCTGCCGTTGTTGGTCTTCGTCAACTCGGTCAAACTGACCGCCCATGCGATCGCGATGCTCGTGTTGGCCCACAGGCGGCTGGGGGGGATGGTTGGGCAAGGGATGTGGACGATGTCGCTGAAGGCCCTCTTCGCATCGATGGGGATGGCCGTGGGGGTGTGGGAGGTGCGGCAGGCGCTGGACGGGGTGGTGCCGTCTGGGTTGCTCGGCGAGGCGGTGGTCGTCGGTGGAGCCAGCGCCGCCGGTGCTGCCATCTATGGGGCCCTTGCCCTGCTCCTGGGCGTTCAGGAGATCCACCTTCTGCGCGTTGCCGTTGGTAGGGGGCTGAACCGCTTGACGGGCCGGAGGGAGTAAGATATACTTCGATCGGGATTTCCCGAGCGTAGAGGAGAGGGGAGAGATGGACACCAACGCAGAGAACAACGAGCAGGAGATCCGCGAATCCCGGGCCGTCTATGGGACGATCATCCGGGAGGGAAAGGGGGACCAGCCGGTGGAGCGGCTGCTGGTCCAGTTTCCCCCGTACTTCGACCGTTTCCTCGAAGAGCGGGATCGGCGGCTCACCAGTGAGTTGACCCGGCTCGAGGCGGCCATCCGCCAGAACACAGAGCGCATCGACCGGCTCGCCGAGGAGATGGACCGACGGTTTAGCGAGGTGGATCAGCGATTCACCGATCTCGCCGAGGAGATGGACCGACGGTTTAGCGAGGTGGATCAGCGATTCACCGATCTCGCCGAGGAGATGAACCGACGGTTTAGCGAGGTGGATCAGCGATTCACCGATCTCGCCGAAGAGATGAACCGACGGTTTGCCGAAGTAGATCGGCGATTTGCTGATCTAACTGCGGAGATAGACCACCGTTTTGGCGGGGTGGATCGCCGCTTCGCTGGGGTGGATCACCGTTTCGCTGAGGTGGACCAACGCTTCGCTGAGGTAGATCGCCGCTTTGACGAGGTGGACCGCCGCTTCGACGAGGTAGACCGTCGCTTTGATGATCTCATCAAGGAGATGAACCGCCGGTTTACCGAGGCGAAAGAGGAAAGAGAAGCACTAAGGGCGGAGATCCAGATCCTGCGTCAGGAGATGCAGGCCCAGTTCCGCTGGTCCATCGGCCTGCTTCTGCCCGTCGTCGGGGGAATCGTGTTGATCATCGTCCGGGTGTTCTTCGGAGGAGGATGAGAAAGAACCGCTCGAAGGGGCCCGGGGAAGGCCGGGCGGGCCAGCCGGTCCCGCCCGAGAGGTACGACCAGGCGTACTTCCTCTCCGTATGCGAGGGATACGAGGAGTTCGTCGCCAGCGAGGGGCGCGAACTCTCTCGTCGTCTAAAGGCCGCTTTCGCGGTGGCGGGGATCGAGCCGGGGATGCGCGTGCTGGACGTGGGGTGTGGCCGGGGGGAGATCCTGCGCCACTGCACCCGCCTCGGGGCGGAAGCCCACGGCATCGACTATGCCCCTGCCGCCGTCGAGATGTCCCGCCAGGCCCTCGCCGACGGGGAAGCGGCCGGCGTCTATCAAGCCGACGCCAAGTGGCTCCCCTTCGCCGATGAGGTCTTCGACCGGGTGCTCCTCTTCGACATCGTGGAGCACCTCCACCCCTGGGAACTGGACCAGGCCCTGCGGGAGGTCCACCGGGTGCTCCGAGCGGACGGTCGGGTGATCATCCACACCGCTCCCAACGTCTGGTACGACCGGTACGCCTACCCCATTGTGCGGTTCGTGCGCATCCTGATGGGGCAGGGGGACCGGTATCCGAAAGACCCCCGGGCGATCATCCCCGCCAACGTCGACGTCCACGTCAACGAGCAGAGCGCGCTGAGCCTCTGGCGGGTCCTCCGTCGCAGTGGCTTCCGCGCCCGCGTGTGGCTGGATACCCCCCCGCAGAACCGGCGGGAGAACTGGCTGTTCCGCATCGCCCGGCACATCCTCTTCAACTGGCCCCCGTTCCGCTGGTTCTTCGAGCGGGAAGTGTTTGCGGTGGCGGAGAAGGGCGTGAGGCGTGAGTTACGGGCGGAGGGTGTTGCGGGACCAGTAGGCGGTGATGACGTCCATTAGGTCGGACGGAACCTCTGTGGTGTTGTCGGGATCGGGGCCGAAGCGGAAGTTGAAGGCGTTTACTTCCTCCGCGTAGGGGTCCCACGAGGTCTCCCAGAGCCACAGGGCGTTGTTCAGCCCCCGCTCCTCGAAGAGGTCCATCTGGTCGGCCATAAAGGCATCCGCGCCCGGCTCCCAGCGCATCACCCCGAACTCGTTCACCGCCACTGGCACGCCGTGCTCCGTCTGAAACTCGTCCACTGTCGCCAGCAGAGCCTCCAACCAGGCCCGGTCCACCGGTTCCGGTTCCCCGTCCCAGTCCGCGTCGAAGGTCCCCGGGTAAGTGCGGGTGAGATCGGGAGGCTCCTGGTGGGTGTAGACGAAGGGCTCGTACTGGTGTACGGTGTAGACGACGCGAGGGTCGTCTACTGGCTCCAGGTAGGGGAGCCACTCGACCGCGCTGTACCCCATCCCGCCGATCAGGATCGGCGTCTCCGGATCGACCTCGCGGATGGCCGATACGATGTCGGGATACAGTTGGTTCCAGTCGTAAAGGGTGCCCCCGTATTCGGCGTAGAACTCCTCTGGGTCCCACAGATCCAGCGGCTCGGTGTCGGGATAGCCGCCCACCTCGTTGCTGTTGGGCTCGCACATCAAGTCGTAGCCTACGACGACGGGGTGATTCCGATACCGCTGGGCCGTGTACCGCCACATCGCCACCCAACCCTCCTGCGCCGCCGGGTCCACCCACACTCGATTGTTGTAGTAGGAGGGGTCGAACCATCCCTCTTCGGGGTCGCTGTCCGTATCCTCTCCCCAGAAGGCCCAGAACTCGCTGCGGCCCGGACCGGTGCGGAAGGTGATGACGGCGAAGAGGCCCGCCTGCGCGGCCATATCCAGCAGTCGGTCTAGGTTGGCCTCCATATCGGGGTCGACGGTGTAGGGCGGGTCCTCAGTGAAGAGGCCGGGGTGGGAGATGTTGACGTAGTTAGCCCCCAGCGCGGCGAGGCGGTCGAAGTCCTCCTGGGTGTAGGGCGGGCCAACAGGCCCCGGTCCCATGAAGTCGGTGCCGTCCAGTTCCGGATAGACGCGTCGCTGGTAGACGTTGGCCCCCCGCAGGGCAGTGGGACCGCGCCAAAGCGACCACTCGTCCCGGCCGCTGAACATCGATGTCACCAGGGGAAGGTGGATGGTGACCGTGGGGGTGATGGAAGTCGCGGCATTGGAAGGGAGGTCCCCGGTGGCAGGTTGAGGGGAGGGAGCGGTTCCCTGAACCGTGCAGCCCCAGATCACCGGAGGGACGATCAAGACCACGGCAAGGGCCATCCCGATCTCCGTCCATCGCCTCGACATCGGTTCCCTCCTTACTCCAGCGTCTCCCGGTACGCCCGCAGGGTGTCGCGGGCGGTTCGCTCCCAGGAGAAACGGGCGGCCTGAGCCAGGGCGCGGCGGCGGAGTTCGGCGTGGAAGGCGGAATCTTCGACCAGTTGGATCAACGCCCCGGCCATCCCCTCCGCGTCGTCGGGATCGACCAGCACCCCCGCGTCGCCCACGACCTCGGGGAGGGAGGCAGCGTCGCTGCCGACCACTGGCGTCCCGCAGGCCATCGCCTCCAGAGGGGGCAGGCCGAACCCCTCGTAACGGGACGGGAACAGAAAGGCGACCGCGCCCCGGTAGAGGGCCGGTTTGTCCTCCTCCGCCACCCAGCCGATGAAGCGAACCCATTCCGGTCGGAGGCCCAGCGACCGGGCCTGACGGCGAGGGTCGGGTGCGAAGGGGGTGTCCCGCTCCGGCAGCCGCCCCGCCACGACCAGGGGGCACTCCTCTCCGACGACCGGCCCGGCCCATCGGTAAGTCGCCAGCGCCGTGGCGACGTTCTTGCGGACGTCGAAGCCGCCCAGGTAGAGGACGTACCGCTCCGGGAGGCCGTATCGGGCGCGGACCGCCGCGTCGTTCGGTTCGGGGTCGGGCCGGAAATGCCTGTCGGCGGCCAGGTAGACGACCCGCACCCGCTCGGGAGGGAGGTCCAGATGGGCCAGGATGTCCCGCCGGGAGGCCTCCGAGTCGGTGAGGACCAGGGCCGCGCTGCGGGCGGCCGTGGCGACCAGGGCGGTGTAGGCCCGCACCAGGGGGCCGCCCCGGTACTCCCGCAGGACCAGCGGGATGATGTCGTGGATAGTGACGACCGTGGGAACGGAGGGGACCAGCGGGGGGGCCCAGTAGGGGACGTGGGCCACGTCCACCCCCAGACGGCGGCAGGCGCGGGGGAAGGCGATTTGTTCGAAGTAGGGTTTGGTCAGGTTGGAGGTTTCAGGTTTCAGGTTCTCCTCATCCCTGACTCTTGAGACCTGAAACCCGAAACCCCTTCCCGGCGCGACCAGCGTCAGGTCCAGGTGCGGCTCCAGGGCCAGCAGGTGTTCCACCAGACGGCGGGTGTACTGCCCACTGCCGGTCTCGGTCCGGTGCCAGAACCAGGCGTTGACGGCGACGTGCATCAGTCCTCGTAGCCGTGCGGGTGGGTCCGGTGCCACTCCCAGGCGTGCTCGACGATGGTGCGCAGGTCGGGGTACTTCGGCTCCCACCCCAGTTCCCGCCGGATCTTCTCGCTGCTGGCGACCAGGACGGCGGGGTCGCCGGGACGACGGGGACCGACCTCCGCCGGGATCGGGTGACCGGTTACCTCCCGGCAGGTCTCGATGACTTCCTTCACGGTGAACCCCCGCCCGTTGCCCAGGTTGTAGGTCCGGCTGCCGTGGTCCAGCGCGCGGAGGGCCAGGATGTGGGCCTGGGCCAGGTCCACCACGTGGATGTAATCCCGCACGCAGGTCCCGTCCCGTGTGGGGTAGTCGTCGCCGAAGATGACGATCTTGTCCCGTTGGCCGAGGGCCACCTGGAGGACGCGGGGGATCAGGTGGGTCTCCGGGTCGTGGTCCTCCCCCCGCTCGCCGGTGGGGGAGGCCCCAGCGGCGTTGAAGTAGCGCAGTGCGGCGTAGCGGAGGCCGAAGATGCGGTCCATCCAGTGCAGGATTCGCTCCAGGATGTGTTTCGATTCGCCGTAGGGGCTGCCCGGGACGATGCGCTCTTCCTCGTCGATGGGCATCCGTTCTGGCTGGTCGAACAGGTTGGCGGTGGAGGAGAGGATGAAGCGGCGGACGCCGTGGGCGACGGCCTCCTGCAGCAGGTTCAGGCCGTTGGTGACGTTGTCCCCCAGGTACTTGAAGGGCTGCTCCATCGACTCGCCGACCAGGGTGTAGGAGGCGAAGTGCATCACGGCGTCGATCTCGTAGGTGTCGAAGACCGCTTTGACGGCGGCCCGATCCGCCAGGTCCCCCTCGACGAAGATCGCCTCCGGGGGAACGGCGGCCCGGTGGCCGGTATACAGGTTGTCGAACACCACCACCGATTCGCCCTCTCGGATCAGTTCCTCGGCGACGATGCTGCCGATGTAGCCTGCACCTCCTGTGACCAGAATGTTCATCGAGACCTCCTTTGAAATGTAACCACGGAGATACAGAGGGCACAGCGTTTCACCTTTTTGCCATTTCTCTGTGTCCTCTGTGTCTCTGTGGTTCTTTTAACTGATGTTGCTCCACGGCGGGGGCCAGGTACTCCTCGATCAGGTCGACGGAGCGGCGGAGGGCCTCGGTTCGGAAGGCTTGGAGGCGGGCAGGGGAAACGCGACGGAAGAGGCGGGCCATCCGGAGGGGGG
>DROW01000244.1 GCA_011388675.1 Chloroflexota bacterium
GCGCGGTCCGAAGACGAGTCCCTCCTGGGTCCGGAACCGCCAGTAGGACCGATAGGTGCCCGGCTCTTGGGGAGCCGCCAACTGGACACTGACGTCGACCTCGTTCCCCTCGGCCGGCATCGTGACGGGCACAGAGGGCGGCCCGCCCATATCGGTTCCTCCGTCAAAGATCAGTTCGGCCATAAAGGGACCGCCGCAGTCCTCCTCCACCCGAACCCGCCAGGTCTTCACGAACGACGTTCCGGGGTCCATCATCGTGCCGTCCGGGATGGTCACGTCGGCCACGTAAGCGGCGTCCGGCACGCAGACGGTCGGGGTGGGGGTGATTCCACCTGTGGAGATGGTAGCCGTCGGGGAGATAGGTGGTGGGGAGGGAGTGGGGGTCGCCGTAGTAGGCAGGCAAGCCATCAGCACGGCGGCGATCCCAAGGGTCACCAGCATACGGCGGGACATCTTACACCTCCTCCGCTCTCTGGTCGAACGGTTCCCCAACCTAGGGAGGGTCCTTCTCCGCCGTGTGCATCCCTGTCGCCGCCAGTCGACGGCTAAAGAAGGAAGGGAGGCCTGGGGAACCCTACCGTCCCATCGCGTTCATCAGGTCCCTCATATGGAGCAATTGATGGCCGTAGATGGCCTCGATGAAGGTCTCTAAGGTGATCTCCCCCAGGGCAGGGTGTCGGCCCACCTTGTCGAGGTCGGCGTCGGTCAGCCCACGGACCCACTCGATGGTCTGGCGGCGGGCGGCCTCCAGGTCCTTGAGCAGTTGCTCTGGGGGGATCCCCGCCCGGCGCTGGTGCTCGGCGGCGTTGTAGGCGTCGTAGTCGAACCCCTCCGGCGCGCCGGGACCGCCCTGGGCGATGTCCTGGCCGATCTGTAGCAACCCCTCCTCGGCAGCGACGAAATGGGCGAGGAGATCCCGCACCGTCCAGGGGTACGGCTCCTCGTAGAGGACCACGCTCCACTGGGCCGGGCTGAGGGCGTTGAAGAAGGAGAGGGTCTTGTTCAGCCCTTTCTCCAACCGCCGCAGCAGTCGTTCCACGCGCTCGCTCATTCGGGCACCTCGTACAGTTCCAGCAGCACCCCGTGGGCCGATTTGGGGTGAATGAAGACGTAGCGCGTGCCGTCGGCGGCGACCCGAGGGGTCTCGCTGAGCACACGCGCGCCGGCTTCCCGGAGGCGCGCCATCGCTGCCTCAATATCCGGCACCGCCAGGCAGATGTGGTGCAATCCTTCCCCGCGCTTTTCGAGGAAGCGGGCCACGCCGCTTCCCGGGTCCAGCGGTTGGAGCAACTCGACCTCCGTCTCTCCGGCGGGCAGGAATGCGATCTCCACCCCCTCCTGGGGGACCTGACGGCGTTCGGTCATCTCCAGCCCCAGCACATCCCGGTAGAACGCCAGGGCCTCGTCTAAGTCCCGGACAGCGATGGCGATGTGGTGAAGGCGTGGGTTCATTCCTCCTCCTCGAATTTTTCCACCTGGTAAGTGTAGACCTTCAGGCCGGGCCGCCGGTAGTCGTCGGCGGGGAGCCCGGCCTTGAGGCACAGATGGGCCAGGAACTCGTGGGGGTCGGGCAGTTTCTCCCACACCTGCGGCAGGAAGGTCGCCCGGTGCCAATCCCGCTCGATGATCACCCCGTCCACCCCAGGGCGGAGTTTGGCGATCAGGTCGTCTCCGTCGCGGAAGGGGAGCGGTTGGGGAGGGGTGAGGACGGAGACCTCGATGCGCACGCGGTCGAACTCCTCCGGGGTGAGGGGCCAGAACCGGGGATCGCGGAAGGCGGCCGCCAGCGCGTTCTCCTGCACGTCCAGCACCAGCGGCCGACGGGGCTCGATGGAGCCGATGCAGCCGCGGAGTTGGCCGTCGATGGTCAACGTGACGAAGGAGGCCCCCGGCCGGCGGAGATCCTCCGAGACCGCGTTCAGGTCCACCGGCGGCGGGGATTTGCCCTCCAGCGCCCGGCCGATGGTCTCCCGGGCCAGGCGCAACAGGTAACGACGATCCTCTGGAGATAACGTCATCTCTCCTCCTCAGACTCGGTTTCGCTGCAGAGGCGCAGAGGACGCAGAGTTCCGTCCTTTGTCCCTTGCCTCTGCGCCCTCTCAGAACACCACCGCTGCGTACCCGACGAAGTCGGTCGCCGGGCCGCGGGGCATCACGTAGTAACTGTTCGTGTATTCGAGCAGCGTGCCCTTCCGGGCGCCGAGGGCGCGGGCGGCTCCGACGGTGGCGGCGATAGCCCCGCCGCCGCAGGCGTTGTGGTGAGAGGCTGCCTCAGGGACGATCTCCTCCGCCCGCATTTGGAGCATCAGGTCGATGATCCGCGCGTCGTTGGCCTTCGCCCACTCCAGGGCCCGCTCCCCCGTCCCAGCCGGTGCGAAGCCGTAGTACATCGCCCCGTAGTGGGTGAGGTCGGACGAGCCGATGACGACCGCACGCTTCCCCGTCCGCGCGATAGCCCGTGCCACCGCCTCCCCGGCGGCGACGGCCTGATCGGCGGGGGGGACGACGATGGGGAGGATGCGGGCCCGGGGGAAAAGGTACTGGATGAAGGGGACCTGTACCTCGGCCGAATGTTCCCCCTCGTGGGCCTCCGGTGCGTCGATCAGTATGCCCCTCCCCTCCTCCAGGACCGCCTGGGCCAGGTCGGCGTCGACCTCGGCTTCTCCCAGGGGCGTGATCCAGGCTCCTTCGGAGAAGACGGCGGGCCGGGTCGCTCCCCAGCGGTGCATCGCGCTGCAGAGGACGAAGGTCTCCGGCTCGCCGCGCTCGCGGACCGCGGCGAAGACTTTGGCCGCGGTCGGGCCGGAGTAGACCCATCCGGCGTGGGGGACGACGCCCCCGACGATCCGTTGTGGAAGATCGGGGAGCGGCTCCGTGGGCAGGCACTGCTCGATCATCCGGATACATCCCAGCCGGTCGGCCGGGTAGAACTGGCCCGCGACGACAGGATGTCGGATCGGCATACCCACCTCCTCGATCGCGCCTCACCGTGGGGGCACGGAGAGCACGAAATCCTCCGTCGCCGCCTTCATCGCCCCCGTGCTCTCGGTGCTCTCTCAATGCCCCAGAGCGCGCACGCTTTCCTCCCGCCCCTGGAGGACCAGTCGGTGGCCCTTGAAGCGGGAGAGGAGTGCGCGGGCCCGGTTGCGTAGGGCCCGCATTCGGTCGTCCTTGGCCTTCCAGCGACCTTCGATCTGGCGGAGCACCAGTGCGCTGTCTCCCCGGACCTCCACCGTGAACTCAGATGGATCGTGCCCGTCGGCCCGGATGCGATCGAGCAGCCCCTCCAGGGCGGCGATCAGGGTTCGGTACTCCGCCTCGTTGTTGGTCATCTCCTCCCCGAAGTCGAGCCGCACCGTCTGACTGCGGCCGTCGACTGTCTGGGTCAGGCGGTAACTGCCGTAGCCTGGGCCGGGGTTGCCGTGGCTCCCGCCGTCGAAGAGGATCACATAGTCGACCGGCCCCTCCAGATCTGTCGCGTCGAAGGGGAGGGTGGACGTCTGCCAGGTGGTGAGGTCGTACGTCTGGACCAGGTGGCGCAGGAGAAGCCGTCGCTGCTCCTCCGGGAGCGCGCGGATGGCCTCCAAGATGCGCTCTACCCGCTCATCCACGGTCCTGTTTCAGCCGGTCGTAAAGAGTCACCAGATTGGCGACGTGAAGTTGCTGGGCCCGTCCGTCCAGCGCGACGCGGGAGATACCGCAGGATTCGACGTTACTCTGGTGAAGCCACTCGCGCGGTTTACCCTCCCGCACCGCTTTCTCCGCCAGTTCCTGGATCGTGTCCAGGTAGGCGATGCTGTTTTCGATCACCGACTGGACCTCGCCGCGGAGGATCACCTCTCCGTGGCCCTGCACGATGTTCTCCGGTTTCAGTTCCAGCAGTCGACGGAGGGACGCCTTCAGCACTTCCGGGTCGCCGTCGACGATGGTCGGCACCGACATCAGCGTGTCGCTGGCGAAGAGGACCCGGTCTTCTTCTAGGAAGACGGAGATGAGGTCCTCCGAGTGGCCGGGGGTCCAGAGGAGGCGGAGCGTCTTCCCCCCGACGTGGAGTTCCATCTCTCCCGTGTCCAAAGTCAGGTCGGGGAGCCGTAGGTTCACCTCCTCCAATTCCGGCGACTCTTTCTTGGCCTGCTGCAGGGCTGCCTCCCCCTTCGTTGCCAACAGGTCGCGGCACCGGGCGTGGGCGATCACCTTCGCGTCCGGGTACAGGTAGGCCCCGTAGGTGTGGTCGGCGTGGTAGTGGGTGAGGATGACGTAGCGGACCCCGGCCGGGCAGCGTTGGAAGAGGAACTCGGCCATCTCGTGGGATTCCATCGGGATCGGCAGCGTGTCGATGAGGATGGCTCCCTGAGGCGTTACGACGGCCCCGGCAGTGACACGGATGTAGAGATCGCTTGTGAAGACGTAGATGTCGTCGGAAACCCGTTCCCGCAGCATCTCATTCCCTTAAGCGCGCCTGAACTGGTTTGAGGATAACATAAAGCATGGGCGGTGTCAAGGATTCCGGCATTGTGTCTGTAACAGTTTGGTGGAAGAGATGGGACAACGAGATCTGAACGAATTAACGAATCGGAGGCTCATCTCCGATTCGTTAATTCGTTGGCGATTCGTTGTCCCACCGGTCCGTGGTCGGATCATTCCTCCGGGACCGGCGCCCACGGGCTGACGCGGCGGATTTTCTCGATCAGCCGCTTCCGCTCCTCGGGGTCGGTGGTCCGTTCCAGCCGCGCCCGAAGGTAGCGCAACTTCTTCTTTCGCCGCCGTCGTCGCTCCAGTTTGCGGTCCTTCTCCGTTCGCATTCCACCTCCTCCTGTGAAATGTACGGTCACAGCGTCAGGTCGAGGATCTCCTCGGCGGCCTTCAGGTGCTCCGGCTCGAAGGCTCGCTCGCCGCCGTTGAGCACCTTCAGGATGCGGGCCATACAGAGCATCAACCCGCCGACGATCTCCGGCAAACGCTGCTCAACCTCGACCTCCAGGGGGTAGGCCAGCGGGGGAACCGTCGCCAGGTACTCCAGGATCGGCTCCAGTTCTACCCCCTCCTCCATCTCCAGTTCCCGATACTGGCGGATGGACTCGGCCAACCCCTTCGTGATGGGAAGATCCGCCTCCCAGATGATCTGCCGGTTATTGTACCGCGCGTTTCGCTCGGCGACAAGGAGCAGGTCGTGCAGTTTGACCTGGACGAACTCGCAGATCTCCTTGGCGCGCTGTTTGGTCAGATCGAGCCCCGCCGCGCGCCGGAAGAGGGCCTCCAGACGGGAATATCCCACCAGCATCGCACACCTCCCACACTGGTCTTTCACCGCAGAGACGCGGAGGACGCAGAGAAGTTCAGGAAAACTCTGCGTCCTCTGCGCCTCTGCGATGATTTCAATCGATCTTCGCCGGGCGTTCGGCCAGGGTGACCTGCACGGTCATCTCCTGCCCGTCCCGGATCAGGCCAACCTCGATGGTCTGACCGACCTGCGTCTCTGTCTCCAGATAGACGGTCAGGTCCTTCAGATTGGCGATGGGCTGTCCGTTGATGGAAACGATGATGTCGCCGCCAAGGGGGATGGTATACCGGCCGATGCGGACCATCCGGTCGCCGCCGCGGATGCCCGCCCTGTCCGCCGGGCTATCCGGCACGACCTCGATGACCAGCACCCCCTCGTCCACGGGGATCTCCATCCCGGCCTGGCGGAAGATCCGTGCCCGTTCGGGGGTCAGGTCCAGCAGTTGCACGCCGATCCACGGGTGGGGATACCGTCCCTCGGCGACGAGGTGTGGCACGACGCGGCGGACGGTGTTGGAGGAGACGGCGAAGCCGATGCCGGCCGAGGCCCGGCTGGGGCTGATGATCTGGGAGTTGACCCCGATGACCCGTCCGTGCAAATCCAGAAGCGGCCCGCCGGAGTTGCCGGGGTTGATCGCCGCGTCGGTCTGGATGGCCTCGCCGATGAACCGGCCGTCCGGGCTCTGGATGACCCGGCCCAGTGCGCTGATCACGCCGACGGTCAGCGTCCCTTCTTGTCCAAAGGGGTTGCCGATGGCGACGACGAACTGACCGACCTTGAGTTGGTCGGAGTCCCCCAGCGGGATGGGCTCGGGCAGGTCCTCCGCGTCGATGCGGATCACCGCCAGATCGGTGGAGGGGTCGGTCCCCACCACCTCTGCCGGGAAGGTCCTCCCGTCGGCCAGGGTCACGATGACCTCCTCCGCGTTCTCCACCACGTGGTAGTTGGTGACGATGTGGCCCTGGTCGTCGTAGAGGAAGCCGGAGCCGGTTCCCTCCTGGGGAACGGGGCGCATAAAGAAGTCGTAGGCAACGCTGCGGACGGTGATGTTGACGACGGCGGGGGCGGCGTGCTCGTAGACCGCCTCCACCTGGGCCTCCAGCGCGTTGGCCGGCTCCGTCGTCGGTGCTGGCGTGACCTGGGGCGGGGCCGCCGTCGGCGTCGGCACCGCCGTGGGAACCGGCGTCGCCGTCGCCGAAGGCAGCGCCAC
>DROW01000245.1 GCA_011388675.1 Chloroflexota bacterium
AGTACCACCCGCACGGGGACGCGGCGGTGTACGACGCGATGGCGCGGATGGCGCAGGACTTCAGCCTGCGGTATCCGTTGGTGGACGGGCAGGGGAACTTCGGCTCCATCGACGGGGACAGCCCGGCGGCGATGCGATACACCGAAGCCCGCCTGGCCCCCATCGCCGTCGAGATGCTGAGCGACATCCAGAAGGACACGGTCGACTTCGCCCCCAACTTCGACGACACGCTGCAGGAGCCCACCGTCCTCCCCGCTGCGATCCCCAACCTCCTGGTCAACGGGGCCTCCGGCATCGCGGTGGGGATGGCGACCTCCATCCCGCCCCACAACCTGGGGGAGGTCTGCGACGGCCTGATCCACCTCCTCGACAACTGGAAGCGGCTGGACGACGTCACCGTCGATGAACTGATGCAGTACATCCAGGGGCCGGACTTCCCCACCGGCGGGGTGGTGTACCGTCGGCGGGGGGAGGAGGATGCCCTGGCCCAGGCCTACGGCACCGGTCGGGGCCGCATCACCGTCCGCGCCCGCGTCCACGTCGAGGAGATGAGCCGCTCCCGCCACCGGCTGGTGGTCACCGAACTGCCCTACCAGGTGAACAAGAGCAACCTAGTCGAGCGGATCGCCAGCCTGGTCCGAGAGGGCCGCGTCGAGGGGATCACCGACGTGCGGGACGAATCCGACCGGCGGGGGATGCGGCTGGTGATCGAACTTAGCCGGACGGCGGAGCCGGAGGCGGTGCTGGCGGACCTGTTCCGGCTGACCCCGCTGGAGACGACCTTCAGCCTCATCTTCCTCGCCCTGGTCGACGGCGAGCCGCGCCTTTTGACCCTGAAGCGGGCGTTGCTGGTCTATCTGGAGCACCGGCAGGAGATCGTCGCCCGGCGCAGCCGGTACGATCTGGAACGGGCCAAGGAGCGGGCGCACATCCTGGAGGGGCTGCTGGTGGCCCTCGACCATCTGGACGAGGTGATCGAGATCATCCGCCGCTCCCGCTCTGCCGAGACGGCGCACAAGAACCTCCGCCGTCGCTTCAAACTGACCGCGGCCCAGGCGACGGCGATCCTGGACATGCCCCTCAAGCGGCTGGCGGCCCTGGAGCAGCACAAGATCGAGGAGGAGTACAAAGAGAAGAAGCGGCTGATCCGCCACCTGACCTCCCTCCTCAAGAGCCCGGCCAAGATCCGGGGAGTGATCCGGGAGGAGTTGCTGGCGGTGAAGGAGAAGTACGCCGACCCCCGCCGGACGCAGGTCGTCGGCGCAGCGGCCGACGCGGTGACGGGGGAATCGCTGGTGCCGGACCTGCCGGTCTGGGTGGTGGTCACCCACAAGGGGCACGTGGCCTACCAGGCGGACGAGGGGCAGCCGCCGCGGGTCCCCTCGCGGGTGAAGGAGCCGCCGCTGGCGGTGCTGGGGGCCTCCACGCGCCACCTTCTCTACCTCTTCACCGCCGACGGCCAGGCGGCCGCCTACCCGGTACACCAGTTGCCGAAGGGAGTGGCCTGGACAGGGGCGGGAACCCACTGGGCCGACCTGACCCCCCTGACCCGTCGCCAGGAGGTGGTCGCCGCTTTGGTCCTCCCACCGTCCGCCGAGGGCTATCTGTTCCTTGCCACGGAGGGCGGGACCGTGAAACGGGTGTCGCTGGAGGACCTGCCGGGGGTCAGTGCCGATCCCTTCCCGGTGATCGGCGTGGGGAAGGGGGACCGGCTGGCGCGGGTGGTGTGGACGAGGGGGAACGAGGAGGTGGTCCTGACCACCTGGGCCGGGCGGGCGATCCGCTTCCGGGAGGAAACGGTGCGGTCGATGGGCCTGCCCGCCGGGGGGGTGAAGGGCATTCGGTTGGGCGGGGATGGAGACCGGGTGGTGGGCCTGGACGTGGTCCGACCCCGTGCGGCCCTGCTGGTCGTCTCAGAGGACGGGCATTCCAAACGGACCCCCCTCAGCGAGTATCCCACACAGGGCCGATCCGGTCAGGGGGTGGTCACCGCCCGCTTCACCGCGCCCGACGTGGGATTGGCTGGGGCCGTGGCGGTCCACGCGGGCGACCCGGTCGTGCTGGTCACGGAGAAAGGGGCTGCCAAAACCATCCGCGCCCGGTCTGTGCCCCAGATGGGCCGCCCGACCCGCGGGAAGGAGGTCATCGCCCTGCGGAAGGGAGATCGGGTAAGCGACGTGTTCCGGCTGATCCCGTCGCCGACCGGCTAGGGGAAGGAGGCAGGGTGCGTCCTGCTTCTTACGTCCTTTCTTACATCCTAAAACCATCTTGTGATCGGGAGACAAGCGATGCCGTATCGTGACACCTGGGCGACGTGCGAGAAATGCGGAAAGCAGTTCATCTTCACCGTGGAAGAACAACGGCGGCTGAACGATCTGGGCTTCGGCGTCGAGACGCCGTCGCTGTGCCCGGATTGCCTGCGCGCTGAGGAACTGACCCCCGGTCCCCACGACGGGGTGGTCAAGTGGTACGACCCGGACAAAGGATACGGGTTCATCATCCAGCGCAGCGGGAACGAGATCTTCTTCCATCGGTCGGGGATCGGCGTGACCGGCCCTGACCGGCTGCGCATCAAGGACGGAGCGAGGGTATCCTACCGCGTCGCACCGAGCGGGAAGGGCCCTCAGGCGGTGGACGTGGTGCCGCTGGAGGAGGAAGAAGGAGGACCGGAATGAGATTGACCGGGAAACGGATCGCCGTTCTGGCGGAGAACAATTATCAGGACCTGGAGTTGTGGTACCCTCTCCTCCGCCTCCGGGAAGAGGGGGCAGAGGTAAAGGTGGTCGGCAGCGGCAGCGCGGACACCTACACGAGCAAGCACGGTTACCCCGTGCAGGTAGACGTCTCCGCCGATGAGGTCTCGGCCGACGACTTCGACGGCGTGGTCATCCCCGGAGGGTACGCTCCGGACCTGCTGCGGCGGTATCCGGCCGTGCTGGAACTGGTCCGCACGCTCTTCGAGCAGGGCAAGGTGGTCGCTGCCATCTGCCACGCTGGCTGGGTTCTGATTTCGGCCGGGGTCCTCAAGGGCCGTCGAGTCACCAGTTTCTTCGCCATCAAGGACGACCTGGTCAACGCCGGGGCGGAGTGGGTGGACCAGGAGGTGGTGCGGGATGGCAACCTGATCACTTCCCGGATGCCCTCCGACCTGCCGGCCTTCTGCCGGGCGATCATCGAAACGTTGGAGCAGGGATAAGCCTCGCCGCACGAAGTGGCGCCGCTATGGAAAAGGTGAACGAACGAACCGATCGGCCTCGGGCGTTGGTCGCCGACGACGACCCGGCGATGGTCGAGTTGGTCCGGGAGATCCTGGAGTTCGGCGGCTGGGAGGTCCTGACCGTCACGTCCGGCCAGGGAGCGCTGGAGGTCCTGCGCCGGGAACACGCGGCGGGCCACCCTGTGGACGTCCTCCTGCTGGACATTATGATGCCGGACGTGGACGGCTACCAGGTGATGTCCAGGATCAAGGGCGACCCGCTGCTGGCCAACACCTCGATCCTGCTCACCACGGCACTGACCTCCGTCTCGGATAAGACGATGGGCCTGGGAATGGGGGCGGACGACTACATCACCAAGCCGTTCGATCCCCGCGAACTGCTGGCGCGGGTCGAGGTCATTATGCGCATCCGCCGCACCGAGAAGGCGCTTCGCCAGCGGAACCGGGAACTGGCCGCCCTCAACGAGATCGGCCGCGCCGTTACCTCCAGCCTGGACCTGGACGAGGTGCTGGTCGCCACGATGCAGGGGATTCGGGAGATCCTCCACGTGGAAGCGGGCTCGCTGGTGCTGGTCGACGAGGAGACGGATGAACTGGTCTTCCACAAGACCCTCAGCCCGGAGCAGGGATGGATCACCGGGAGGACCTTCCGGCAGGGGGAGGGGATCGTGGGCCACGTGATCGCCACTGGGCAACCCTACCGGGTCAACGACGTGGCGGACGACCCGCACTTCTTCCCCCGGGTGGACGGCGGGGCCGGCTTCACCGTCCGCTCCGTCCTCTGCGTCCCGCTCATCGTCCGCGACCGGGTGATCGGCGCGATCGAGGTGATCAACAAGACGGAGGGACCGTTCACCGAAGCGGATATGGATCTGTTGCAGACGATGGCGGCGTCGGTGGCGGTGGCGGTGGAGAACGCGAGGCTGTACGCCGAACTGGCCGACTTCGCCAGCGAGTTGGAGCGGTCCCAGGCCCAGTTGATCCAGGCGGAAAAGATGGCCGCCATCGGTCGGTTGGCCGCCTCCCTCGCCCACGAGGTCAACAATCCCCTCCAGGCGATCCACAACAGCCTTCACCTCTGCACCAACCCGGCCCTGCCCGAGGAGCGGCGGCAGGAATACCTGGCGATGGCCCAGAAAGAGGTCCGGCGGCTCATCGAGATCGTCCGTCGGATGCTCGACTTCTACCGCCCCTCCGCCGGAGAGCGGGTGCCGGTGGACGTGAACCGGGTGGTGGAGGACGCCCTGGCGATCGCTGGCAAGCGGTTGCAGCAGGGCGAGATCCGCCTGCACACCCGCCTGGCCACGGGCCTCCCGCCGATCCCAGGCGTGCCCGACCAGTTGACGCAGGTCTTCCTGAACATCGTCATCAACGCCATCGAAGCGATGCCGGAGGGAGGGGACCTCCACGTGGGCACGCTCCTCAGCGAGGACGGCGAGTGGGTCCTGACCGCCTTCCGAGACACGGGCCCGGGCCTGACCGCGGAGCAGATCGCCCACATCTTCGAGCCCTTCTACACCACCAAACCGGAGGGGACCGGTCTGGGGTTAGCGATCAGTTACGGGATCATCGAGCAGCACGGAGGCACGATCGAGGTTTCCAGTCAGCCGGGGCAGGGGACGACGTTCATCGTTCGCCTGCCCGTGCATCCACCGATGGTGAGGACGTAGGAGCCAGAGCGATGGAGCCACAGACACCCCCTCGCATTTTGGTCGTGGACGACGAAGCGGTAGCGCGCATCTCCCTGGCCGAAGTCCTCCGGCTGGAGGGGTACGAGGTACAGACGGCGGCCAGCGGGGAGGAAGCGCTGGAGTTGGTGGAGCGCCACCCCTTCGACCTGATGATCGTCGACCTGAAGATGCCGGGAATGGACGGGATCCAGTTGACCGAGGCGGTGCAGGAGCGGACGCCGGACACGGTCATCATCCTCCTCACCGCCTTCGCCACCCTGGAGACGGCGATCGAGGCCGTCCGGCGAGGGGCCCACGACTACCTCCTCAAGCCGTGCCCTGTCCCGCAGATCCTGGAGAGCGTGCGCAAGGGCCTGGACAAGGGGCGGCAGGAGCGACGACGACGGGAACTGGTGGCCCGGCTGGAACAGACGGTGTCCGAACTGGTCGCCACCGAGCAGGGGCTCCCCACAGGGAACGCCACCCCCCACACGCAGAACCTGCTGCAGGTGCAGGACGTGAAGTTGGATCGGGAGCGCCATACGGTAACCGTGGGGGGACGCCCGGTGAACCTCACCCCCACTGAGTTCAGATTGCTGGCCTGCCTGATGGAGAACGCCGGCCAGGTCTGTACGCCCCAGGAACTGGTCCGACGGGCCCAGGGGTACGAGACCGACCCCTGGGGCGCGCGGGCCATCATCCGGGTCCACGTGCGTCGGCTGCGCCAGAAACTGGAGCCCGACCCCTCCAACCCCCGCTACGTGATCAACGTGCGAGGCGTGGGGTACCTCTTCCCCACCACCTCTCCCGATGAGAGCGGCTGACTTTCCCCCGTAACCGAACCGTAACCGCCTCGCAACCCCGCCCGCGGGGATTCTGTGGTACCCTAGGGAACGGCGGATCTCGCACCGCTGTGCTTACACCCGCGGGGTGGGGAGACGTATGACGACCACAGAAGCCAATTCGGAAAGCGGCACGCGAATCCCTGCGGAAGTCGCCGGAGGGGTTCGTCGTGTGTTGGCCGTGCTGCGCAGAAATACAACGGCCCAGGGCGTGCTGCTGATCGACGAGGGAGGCCAGGTTGTGGCCGAGGCGGGCAAAGGCCCGGAGGAGCGGCTTGGGACCGTGCTCCCCGTACTGGCCGACCAGATCGGCGTAACCCAGCGGCTGGAAGGGGGATGGGCGGAGGAACCGGTGTTTAGCCTGCACTTCTTCGAGGGCGACGGAGGGCAGATCTACGCCGCCGCTGGAAGCGGCTTTCCCTATCTTCTCGTGGTCTTCACCACCCGCCAGGGGCTCCCCCCCTCCGGGGTAACCTGGCTGTTCGTCCGCCGGGCGCTGCAGGAACTGCGGACTTTGCTCCGTTCCTCCCAGCCCGGGACAGCGACGGCGGTCGAGAAGGTGCTGAGAGCCGCCGAGGCCGAACAACAGCGGGGTTAGGCGAAGGGAGGTCGTGTTCCGATGGCAACCCAATCGTTTGAAGGGCGGGGAAATCTCCGAGCCTGGCCGGTGCGGAACCGACGCAAGGCGGAAAGGCCCGTGGATCGGGAGGGGAGCATCCGGAAACTACGTCGATCGCTGCGCCAGTTGCTCTGGAGACGCCGTCAGAGCCGCGATCAGGAGAAAAAGCCGGACGAAAGGCCCTAGCCAGCCCCGCATACGCCCCTACAACGCGGCCGTCCCGCGGAACAGGATAGCGTAACCCCGCGCTCCCCCTGGTGAGGCCGCCCGTTTCGGGCACCGCGCCCAAAACTTGCCTCCTCCCCGTTTGGTGGTATCATCCCCTCGGATACCCCTGTCGGTGAGGAGGGCCTCGTGGAGACCATCTGGGCGGGCTTGCAGGAGGGGCTTCGGCTGCTGACCAGCGGCGATCCCTACCTCTGGGGGATCATCCTCCGCTCAGCCCGGGTAAACGGGGCGGCGTTGGTGATCAGCGCACTGCTGGGAGTGCCGCTGGGCGCGCTCCTGGGTCTGACCCGCTTCCCGGGGCGACGGGTCGTTCAGGCCCTCGTCTATACCGGGATGGGCCTCCCCCCCGTGGTGGTCGGCCTGGGAGTCTACCTACTCCTCTCCCGCAACGGCGTCCTCGGCCCGCTGAACCTGCCGTGGGTCCCGCATCTGTTCACCCCAGAAGCGATGGTGCTGGCGCAGGTGATCATCGCCACGCCGATGGTCGTCGGCTTCACGATGGCCGCGGTGTCCGGGGTGGACCCCGACCTCCGCCTGCAGGTGGAGGCCCTGGGCGCGACCCGTCTCCAAACGATATGGGCCATCCTGCGGGAAGCCCGCCTGGGGGTGCTGGTCTCCCTGGTCGCCGGGCTGGGCAGCATCCTCTCCGAGGTCGGCGCGGTGATGCTCGTCGGCGGCAACATCGAGGGTTCCACCCGCGTCCTCACCACCGCCATCCTCCTGGAAACCCGTCGCGGGAACTTCGACCTGGCGATCGGTTTGGGACTGGTGCTGCTGGGATTGTCGTTCCTGGTCAATCTGGGGGCGACGCAGTTGCAGGGGAAGGGGAGATGAAACTGGGAGCAGAGAGCAGGGAGCAGGGAGCAGGGAGCAGGGAGCAGGGAGCAGGGAGCAAGGAGCATCACGCTCCGCGGATCACGAGACGGTGTACCTGCTGGAGGGGGTGCGGAAGGTCTACGACGGCCGGTGCGTGCTCGACATCGACCGATTGAAGGTGCACCGGGGGGAGATCCTGGCCCTGGTCGGCCCCAGCGGCGCAGGAAAGTCCACCCTGCTCCGTCTCCTCAACTTCCTGGAGCCGCCGGATGCCGGGACGATCACCTTCCAGGGCCATCGGATCGACCGTGGGCCGGTGCCCCTCTCCCTCCGACGGCAGGTGACGACGGTCTTCCAGCGGCCAGCGCTCCTCTCCACCACCGTCGCGGGCAACGTGGCCTACGGCCTCCGGCTGCGGGGGCTGCGGGACGGTCGAGAGCAGATCGAGGCGATGCTGGAACGACTCCACCTGGCCCATCTGGCCCGTGCGTCGGCCCGGAAACTTTCGGGCGGGGAGGCCCAACGGGTCGCCCTGGCCCGCGCCCTGATCCTCCGCCCCGCCGTCCTGCTGCTGGACGAGCCCACGGCCAACCTCGACCCCCACAACGTCGCGCTGATCGAGCAGGCCGTCCGCGAGATGAACCGCGAGCGGGGTACCACCGTCGTCTGGGTAACCCACAATATCTTCCAGGCCCGACGGCTGGCCCACCGCGTGGCGTTTCTGCTGGACGGGCGGCTGATCGAGGTGGCCGATACCGAGCAGTTCTTCACCGCCCCCCATGACCCTCGGACGGGAGCGTTCGTGCGGGGGGAGATGGTGTGGTAGGGGAGGGAAGGGACAGGGGAGCAGGGGAGCAAGGGAGCAGGGAGCAAGGGAGCAGGGAG
>DROW01000246.1 GCA_011388675.1 Chloroflexota bacterium
GAGCACTTACCAGAACGTGGTTCATGACCACATCACCTCGCAACCCTGCCAAAATTCGCCAAGAATTGGAACTCCTCTCTCGGTTTGACGGTCGGAACTGGTGGGAGAAGGACCAGCAAGGCCTACGAATTCACCAATTGCAATTTGCCCAATTGCTTGCCGAGAGTGACTTCTTTGAGGGCACGATCTCATCTCGCTATCCGGATCTCTCTGCACGCGACCGCTTGCGGGCGCCTCAGATGCTCGGATTCGTGTACATCGCAAATGATGTTCTCCACATCACCCCCGCGGGCTGGCAGCTAATTCGAGGCGAGTCCATCCGCGACCTATTCCTGCGCCAGATGCTCAAATGGCAATTTCCATCTTGGCAACATGGAGGCAATCCAAAAACGCGATGGCGATACCAGAAGTTCCTGGAGGGAGGAGTGCACCCCTTCCGCGAAACTCTTCGCGTGGCTCTAGAACTGGAGGGAATTACCAAACACGAAATTGCTCTTTTCCTCCTCCCTGCCCTAACGCCGCAAGCCTTCAACAGAGCCGTCGACAAGATCCGAGAGTTCCGGCACGAACTGCAATCCATCTCGGGCCTCCGACCTCGCAGGGAGTTCCTGCAACAGGTGTATGAGAGCGAGCTGCAACGCATTTACGCAGAGGATATCCGTCTGGGCAGGATCGGCATTCGCGAAACCCCCGCCGAGGGTGGAAGAGAACTCCAACATTTTATCCATACCAAGGGACGCAACCTGCAAGACTATGCTGATGCTGTAATGCGTTACTTTCGATACACAGGGTTGTTCACCCTCCGGGGTAACAGGCTAGTGGTTTCAAATGTGATGAAGGCTCGCCAACTCCTCGCGGTGGACTTGCCACTCCGCACCGATTACGAGAACGTAGCGACCTTCTACGAATATCTTGGCAACCCCTCAATACCGCAGCTCCCTTGGGAGACCCCTTCCGAACTACAGGCTCGCCTTGAGCAGCTCAGCAGCGAGATAAAGAATCTTTCCACAGCCCTGGGAAGGCCCACTCCCCAACCACCGGAGCGTCCTCTTCTTGACTTGTGCCACTGGATGGAGAATCAAATCAGTTCTCTAAGACTCGAACTGCTCCGACAGAGATGGGACATCGAGGAAGTTACACGATTCTACACTGACATTCTCCGTCGGCGCGTCCCTGTGCCTTCGCTTTTTATGGAGTGGAATACCTGGCGTGCGTTCCTGCGTCTCAATCACTATTGCTCTCTTCGACCCAATTTCTCACTTGATCTTGAGTAGCAACCCATCTCCCATGCCGGCGGTCGGGAACCCGACATCGAATTGATCTTCTGTGGCAAATTCGCCGTAGCGGTAGAAGTAACGCTCTCGCGCGGGGAACGGCAGTTCGCTACCGAGACGGAGCCAGTGACAAGGCACGTAGAGCGGTATCAGGCGAGGACGGGTGTTGAGACCTTCGGCCTGTTCATCGCTCCTACCCTCAGCGAGAGCACCATCGATTGGTTTCAATATCACGCGAAACGACGGGGTGTTGTGGTGATCCCCCTAACTCTGGAGCAGTTCAAGAATCTGCTACATACTTGGTCCGGTGCCTTCGACCCTCAGGACTTATACCATCTACTCACGCGCGGGCGGGACGCCTGTCTGACGGCCCCCGATCCATCTACTTGGCTAAGTCAGATGCAATCCATCATAGCGGAGGTCACGCGAACTCGTGCAGATTGACCCCCATCAGCTGGAGCGCATTCTCCTCAAAGTCCAGCGTCCCGGCCGATACGTCGGCGGGGAGGTCAACGCCGTTCGCAAGGACTGGAACGCCACCCCCGTCCGCGTCTGCCTCGCCTTCCCCGACGTCTACGACCTGGGGATGTCCAACCTGGGCGTCCAGGTCCTCTACGACATCCTCAACCGAATGGAGGGAGTGCTGGCCGAACGGACCTACGCCCCCTGGCCCGATATGGCCGCGGAGATGCGCCGGGCGGGGATCCCCCTCTACAGCCTGGAGTCCCTCCACGCCGCGGCCGATTTCGACATCCTGGGCTTCAGCCTCCCCTACGAAGTGCTCTACACGAACCTGCTGGAGATGCTGGATCTGGCGGGGCTGCCCCTTTTGAGCGCGGAGCGGGACGAACGCCACCCGCTGGTCATCGCCGGGGGGCACGCCACCTTCAACCCGGAGCCGGTGGCGGATTTCGTCGACGCCTTCGTCATCGGCGACGGTGAGGAGGTGATCGTCGAACTGATCGAGACCTATCACCGAACCCGCGATCGGAGCCGTGAGGAGCAACTGGTCGCTCTGGCCCAGATCGAAGGGGTTTACGTTCCTAACTTCTACGACGTTTCCTACAACCTCGACGGAACGGTCGCAGAGGTCAGGCCCAACCGACCGGATGCACCTTTCCCCATCCGTCGCCGGATCGTCCCGGTGCTTCCCCCTCCCCCTACCCGCCAACTGGTCCCCAACGTCTCCGTCACCCACGACCGGGCCGTCATCGAGATTCAGCGGGGGTGCACCCGGGGCTGCCGCTTCTGCCACGCCGGGATGGTCACCCGGCCGGTGCGGGAGCGGCCCCTGGAGGAGGTCCTGGAGGCCGTCGACGCCATCCTCGCCCAGACCGGCTACGAGGAGATCGCCCTCCTCTCCCTCTCCTCCGCCGACTACTCGCGCATCGGCGAGTTGGTCGAAGCACTCACCCAGCGGTACGCCGACCGACACCTCTCCATCTCCCTCCCCAGCCTGCGCATCGAATCCTTCTCCGTCGATCTAGCGGACGGGTTCAGCCGGGGGCGGCGGACGGGGTTCACGTTCGCGCCGGAGGCCGGGACGGAGCGGATGCGGTCCGTCATCAACAAGCCGATC
>DROW01000247.1 GCA_011388675.1 Chloroflexota bacterium
CGACCCGGACGCGGCCCTCTACTGGCTGGCCAAGATGGTCGCCGCCGGGGAGGACCCGCGCTTCATCTTCCGCCGTCTCTACATCCTGGCCGCGGAGGACATCGGGCTGGCCGACCCCCAGGCGGTGGTGGTCGTCGACGCCTGCGCCCACGCCTTCGAATGGGTGGGATTGCCGGAGGGGCAGTACCACCTGGCCCTGGCGACCCTCTATCTAGCGACCGCGCCCAAGTCCAACTCCGTCGGCGCGTACTGGAAGGCCCTGGCCTACATCGAGGAGCACGGCGCTGGCCCAGTCCCCCTCCACCTGCGGGATAAATCCGACCGGTTCCACGGCCCCCTCCGGGAGCACTACCGGCGGACGATGGGGGAGCACGCAGGTTACCGGTATCCCCACGATTACCCCGAAGGCTGGGTCGAGCAGCAGTACCTGCCGGACGGGGTGGAGGGTGGGTGGTTCCGCCCCAAGGGACACGGCTACGAGAAAGTCATCCTGCGCCGACTGCGGAGGATGAAAAGGAACCGCAGAGACGCAGAGGACGCAGAGAAAAATTTATAAATCCTCTGCGCCCTCTGCGTCCCTGCGGTGGAATCCAGCCTGGAGGACAATGAACGTGATTCGGATCGAGCCCTTCCAAACCCCCTCCGCCTTCGACCGACTGGCGAAGGAATGGAACGCGTTGCTACGCCGCTCGGCGATGGACACGGTCTTCCTCACCCCTGCCTATCAGCGCACCTGGTGGCGGCATCTGGGCCAGGGGGATCTGCTCATCCTGGTCGCGCGGGAGGACGGGGAACTGGTGGGGCTCGCGCCGCTTTTCGCCGTTGGACGGGAGGAGCAGCGCACCCTCCAGACTGTCGGCTGCGTGGAGGTGTCCGATTACCTGGACTGGGTCCTGGCTCCGGGGCGGGAGGAGGAGGTCCTGGCCGCGCTGCTGGACTTCCTGGGGGCCTCCCTCTCCTGGTCCGCGCTCGATCTCTGCAACGTCCACCGGGATTCCCCCACGCTGGCCCTGCTCCCCGCGCTGGCCAGCAGGCACAGGTGGTCGGTTCGGACGGAGGTGCAGGAGGTCTGCCCCGTGGTGGACCTTCCGGGGACGTGGGAGGCGTATCTGGCCTCGCTGGGCCGGAAGGACCGGCACGAACTGCGGCGGAAGATGCGCCGGGCGGAGGCGATGGAGGACCTCCGCTGGTACATCGTCGGGCCGGAGCACGACCTGGAGGCGGAGGTGGAAGCGTTCCTCCACCTGATGGCGGTCAGCACTCCGGAAAAAGCGGCCTTCCTCACCCCGCCGATGCGGGCCTTCTTCCACGAACTGGCTCAGGTGGCCTACGGGGCCGGGTGGCTGCAACTGGCCTTCCTTGAGGTGGAGGAACGGCGATTGGCTGCCTACTTCAATTTCGTGTATGATAATCGGGTCTTGGTCTACAATTCCGGGCTGGATTGGGAAGCGTATCCCAACCTGGGGGCGGGCATCGTCCTCACCGGCTTTCTGATCCGACAGGCCATTGCGGAGGGGCGGGAAGCCTACGACTTCCTGCGCGGGTCGGAGCCGTACAAATACCGTCTGGGCGGTAAGGACGTGACCGTACATCGGATCTTGATCGAGAGGGACGGGTGATGGTCGTTGGGGTGTGCCGGATCGAACTGCATCTGCCAGGGAACGGCTCCCTCAAGGGGAAGCGGAGTCGGCTGCGCCCGATCCTCAACCGGCTGCGGAGGGAGTTCAACCTCTCCACGGCCGAGGTGGACCTGATGGACGTGTGGCAATCGGCGGTCATCGGCTTGGTCACCGTCTCCAACGACGCCGGGCACGCCCACGCCGTCCTTCAGGGAGCGGTCCGCTGGATCGAGACCTATCATCCTGATGTGCAGGTGGTGGATTGGGCGATCGAGATGCTCTAGCGTCTCCCCGCTGAACGAACGAGGAGGACAACGTCTATGTTCCCGTTGAAGGACACGGTGCGCGCGCGGGATGTGCCGGTTGTGAACTGGCTTTTGATCGGGGCGAACGTCCTTGCTTTTGTCGTCGAGACCTCGCTGGGACCCGTCGGGCTGGAGCGGTTCGTCCACTACTTTGGCGTCGTGCCGACCCGGTTCCTACACGCCTTCGGTTTCCACGAGGTGCTGACGATCTTCACCTCGATGTTCCTTCACGGCGGCTGGTTCCATCTGATCAGCAATATGTGGGCTCTCTACCTCTTTGGCGACAACGTGGAGGACCGGATGGGACACGGCCGCTACCTGGTCTTCTACCTGCTGACCGGGGCGGTGGCCTCCCTGACCCACATTTTCTTCAACCCGGACTCCCCCGTTCCGACGGTGGGGGCCAGCGGCGCCATCTCCGGGGTCCTGGGGGCCTATCTGGTGCTCTTCCCCACCGCCCGCGTCGTGACGCTCGTCCCACTCTGGTTCTTCTTCCCCTGGTTCGTGGAGATCCCCGCCCTGATCTACCTGGGGATGTGGTTCGTCTCCCAGTTGTTCAACGGCCTGTTCGCGCTGGCCGCCCCCGGCGTCATCGGCACCTACGGCGGCGTCGCCTGGTGGGCCCACGTGGGGGGCTTCGTGGCGGGCCTGCTGCTGGTCAAGGCGTTCGAGCGGCGGCGGGAGCGGTATTACTACGTGTGGTATCCGGATGAGTACTGGCCCTGGTAGGAAGGGAGCAAGGAGCAGGGAGCAGGGAGCAAGGAGCAGGGAGCAGGGAGCAAGGAACAAGGAGGGAGAGATGTCCATCTTCGATCTGTTCTGGTTCTTCTTTATGGTCGCGTCGCTTCAGCCCGTGATCCGACAGAAGATGTTGGAGGCGGCGAGGGTGCGGATGCTCCGCAGGCTGGAGCAGAAACGGGGCAGCCGGGTCATCGCCCTCATCCACCGCCAGGAGACGCTCCGGTTTCTGGGTTTCCCCCTCGCCCGCTACATCGACATCGACGACTCGGAGGAGGTCCTGCGGGCCATCAAATTGACCGATCCGGAGATTCCCATCGACATCATCCTTCACACTCCCGGTGGGTTGGTCCTGGCGGCGGAGCAGATCGCCTACGCTCTCTGCCGGCACAAGGCTCCCGTCACCGTCTTCGTCCCCCACTACGCGATGTCCGGTGGCACGCTGATCGCGCTGGCGGCCGACCAGATCGTGATGGACGAGAACGCGGTGCTGGGGCCGGTGGACCCCCAGTTGGGCCAGTATCCGGCAGCGTCGATCCTGAAAGTGGTCGCCCAAAAGGACGTCAACGAGATCGACGATCAGACGCTGATCCTGGCCGACGTGGCGGAGAAGGCGATCCGGCAGGTGAAGCGGACCATCGTCCAGATCGTGGGCGAGCGGATGGAGCCGAAGCAGGCGGAGGCCCTGGCGGAGAAATTGGCCACCGGCACCTGGACTCACGACTACCCGATCACCGTGCAAGAGGCGCGGGGACTGGGGTTGCCGGTCAGCACGGAGATGCCCCAGGAGGTGTACAACCTGATGAGCCTCTACCCGCAGACCGTCCAGCGGCGGCCGTCGGTGGAGTATATCCCGATCCCGTACCGGTCGCGGGAGGAGGAGCGGCGGACGTCGAACTCATAAGATAGAGGGAGCAGGAGGCGGTGCGGGAAGCGACGTTGTGTTACTTGGTGCGTGGGGAGCCGATCCGAGAGGTGCTGCTGGGCCTCAAGAAGGTCGGCTTCGGCGCGGGCCGGTACGTGGGGGTCGGCGGCAAGGTCGAGCCTGGGGAACCGGTCGTCCACGCCGCTGTCCGGGAACTGTGGGAGGAGACGGGGGTGCGGGCGAGCGAGGCCGACCTGATCCCGATGGCTCACCTTACTTTCCTGTTCCCACACCGGCCCAGTTGGGACCATCTGGTCCACGCTTTCCTCGTCCCCCAGTGGGAGGGCGAGCCCCGAGAGAGCGGCGAGATGGAGCCGGCCTGGTTCCG
>DROW01000248.1 GCA_011388675.1 Chloroflexota bacterium
ACCGACGTGGCCCAATGGCTCACGGCGATGGCGGCGGCAGAGGCGATGGAGGAGGACCTGGTAGTAGACGAGGAGGCGGGGATCTACGGGCACAAGATCACCCTCCTCGACTTCGACCCGGCGACCCTGGAGCGGTACCGCCGCATCGCCGACATCGTCCAACTGCCGGATAAGCCCAACGTGGAGACAGCGATCAGTCTGGCGGGCAGCGCGGCCCAGGGACGGATCCAGCGGTATCCGGGCGACTGCGATTACTTCGAGCGGGTCAACATCAAGGCGGAGACCCGCGAGGAGGCCTGCCGCATCCTGGCCGACCTGATGCGGGAGAAGGCGTTGGCCTTCTTCGAGGGACCGGACTACCGACTGATCGAGGTCAAGTTCGGCACCTGGAAGACCGATGTGGTGAAGGGGGGGAAGCGGATCAAGGCGGGGTCGCCCATCTTGTGGGAGCCGGAGGAGGTGAAGGCGGGCCGGATGGAGGTACTCCGGGCCGATGGGGAGCCCTGGACGGTGGAGTGGGAGTACGGCTGCCTGGACCCCGGCTGGTGCAAGATGGACTGGGTGATCGCCGAGCCGGAGCGGGGACGGGTGGTCAACGCCAGCAACATGCTGGACGTGACCTGGGAGACGCCCGACGGGGAGATCGTGCCGTTGGACGGCTTCCTGGATCCCTACTTCCAAGAGGTCTACCTGGAGGCGGAGTCGGTGCCCCTGTTCGCCAAACTGGCCAAGCACATCTCCCCCCAGTCGCTGGAGGAGTACGTCCGCCAGCTGAGCGGCGAGGTGTGGAAGTACACCCACAAGCACGTCAATTACGGCAAGGCGGCCAAGCGGCTGTACAACATCTT
Organism: Chloroflexota bacterium; assembly: GCA_011388675.1. Lineage (GTDB taxonomy): Bacteria > Chloroflexota > Anaerolineae > B4-G1 > DUEL01 > DUEL01. Next base: position 849 of record DROW01000248.1, read on the forward strand.
CCGCCTCACCGGTCGGCACGAGGCAGCGGCGCTGATCCGGGAACTGTTCGACGAACCGGCCGCGCTCCTCTACCAGGTTTGGTCCCTCCTCGACACCATCGACGACGCCGGCCGCGAAGGCTCGTCGCTAGACCGCACGACGGTGGTGCGCCAGATCGACGAGTTGATCCGAGACGTGATCGCCACCGTCGAAGGACCCCAGGAGCAGGAGATCGTGATGGCGCTCCTCCGGCTGCGGGACGACGTGACCGGATGGGACGACCTGGGGGCCGAATGGGAGGAAACCATCGCCCAATCCCGTCAGAAGGTGGAGGATCTGGTCAACGAGTTCTTCCGGGGGCGGCTGCTGGCGATCCCGGAGGTCGTGTCCTTCCTGGAACGGCTGGAGGTGGAGTTTGCTGACTGATCGGCTGTACCGGGTCTCCATCGGCCATCTGCCGACCCCGCTGGAGCCGCTGTACCGGCTGAGCAGCCTGCTGGGCGGGCCGGAACTGTGGATCAAGCGGGACGACCAGACGGGGCTGGCGACCGGTGGGAACAAGACGCGGAAACTGGAGTTCCTGGTGGCGGACGCACTGGCCCAGGAGGCGGATACGCTGATCACGTGCGGCGCTGGTCAATCCAACCACGCCCGCCAGACGGCCGCCGCCGCGGCCAAGTTCGGGATGGCCTGTACTCTGGTCCTACGCGGGGAGGAGCCGCCGCAGACCCAGGGAAACCTCCTCCTCGACCGGCTGCTGGGCGCGGAGGTGGTCTGGGCGGGCGACGAGCCGCTGGTGGAGCGGATGGAGGCGGTGGCGGAGGATCTGCGGGCCCAGGGCCGCCGCCCCTACATCGTCCCCTACGGAGGGAGCAACCCGCTGGGGATCAGCGGCTACGTCGCCGCGATGGAGGAGTTGCTGGCCCAGTGCGCAGAGCGGGGTGTCCACTTCGACCACATCGTCCTGGCCTCCTCCAGCGGCGGCACCCAGGCGGGGCTCGTGGTGGGGGCGCGGGCGTTGGGATACGAAGGCCACATCATCGGCATCAGCGTCGACCCCACCGCCGACCGGCTGCGGCAGATCCTGGCGGATCTGGCGACGGCGACGGCGGACCGGCTGGGGTTGGGGTTCGCCTTCGCCCCGGAGGAGTTCGACGTGGAGGACCGCTACCTCGGCGGCGGGTACGCCGTGATCGGCGACCTGGAGCGGGAGGCGATCCGCACCCTGGCCCGCACCGAGGGCATCCTGCTCGACCCCGTGTACACGGGCCGGGCGTTCGGCGGGCTGCTGGACCTAATCCGACAGGGTGCGTTCGGCCCTCAGGAGCGGGTCCTCTTCTGGCACACGGGGGGCATCCCTGGCCTGTTCGGCTTCGCCGAGATGTTGAGATAACCACAGAGACACGGAGGGCGCAGAGGCATCTCCAAATATGCGGAGAAAACTCCGTGTCCTCCGTGTCTCTGTGGTGGAATAAGATCCCTCACGCCCGCTCGACCCGCACGCGCATCCCGTCCCGGATACCACGGGCGGTGGTGGCGTCGCCCAGCACCCGCCCCACGACGTTGACCGGGCTGTAGGCCCTGGGCCGGTCGTCGGTGCTGGCGGGGGTCGGTCCGAAGAAGATGCAGAGCGCCCGCCCCACGGGCCAGTACCCCAGTTCGCCCACCTCCACCTCGGCCCGCGCGTCCGGCTCCAGTTCGGCCTCCACCGGGATCTCGAAGTACACCTCGTCCCCCCAGGTGTTGGCCGTCCCCTCGAAGGGAAGCGCGTCCCAGATTATCCGCGCTGTGGGGCTCTGGTTCAACTCGGCCAGGAGGGAGACCCCATCGGCCGCGATGCGGATCCGCATCAACTTTTTACCTCCTTTCGTTATCTACAGGACTCACGCAGTTTCACCACAGAGGCACGGAGAGCACAGAGAAATCTCTTTTACCAGCCTCCCACAGGTTAACGCACGGCTGGATAGCGTAGGCAACCCGTCGGGACACCCTTCACGGCAGCCTCGGATGTGCCCAGGGAACCTGCGGGAGGCTCCTTTCGAAACGGTTTAGTATCCGTCGTAGTGGACCTTCCGGGGATCGTACTGGGTCCGGGGCGGCTTGGACTCGGCCGGGTGTCCCACCGGCACCAGGCAGAGGACCCGCAGGCCCTCGGGGATGCCCAGCACTTTGCGGACGTGGGCTTCGGCCCCTCGGTCGGGGTACACACCCACCCACACCGCCCCCAGGTCGAGCCCGGCCGCGGCCAGAAGCAGGTTCTCCGTCGCCGCGCTGGTGTCCTCCACCCAGTGGCTGGAGCGGCTCTCGTGCCCGCAGACGACGAAGACCACCGGTGCCCCGGCGCACATCCGGCTCCAGGGGTGGGTCTGGGCCAGTTGTCGGCGGAGGCCTGCGTCCCGCACGACGACGAACTCCCAGGGCTGCAGGTTGTCCGCCGAGGGAGCCGCCATCGCCGCCTCCAGCATCGTTCGGATCGCCTCGTCGGACACCGGTTCATCGGTGTACCTCCGGATGCTCCGTCGCTTCTTGATCAGATCCAGCATCTCTCCCATCTCACTCCTCCCTCGATTCAAGTTACCATTCACTCACCGCGAAAGTGGCCTCCAGCAGCGCCCGCCGCTCCTCCGGCGTCATCGGCCGGGGGCGTCCGTACTCCTCCAGCATCGCCGTGAGCAGTTCCACGCCGATGTACCGGCCGTCGTAGAAGACGTGCCGGTCGATGAACTCCTGGCGGGTCCCCAGCGACCACATCTGGTCGAAGAACAGATTGCCCAGGCCGTAGTGGATGAAGGCTCCGGCGTGGAAGTCGAACCCCTGGGGCTGGTGGGCCTGGCTGCCCTGGACGATCACCGCCCCCGCCTCCGCCAGTGCGCGGAAAGTCTCCACCTGCCCCGGTGTAGGAAAGTATTCGTAGGTCTCGTAGGCCTGCACGGTGACGATGGGGAGCCAGCCGTCGGCGCGGAGGGCCGCGATCTGCGCTTTGAGCCACCCCCAGTCGCCGCAGGGGGCCGCTCCGGGGGAATCCTCCGTGGCCCAGGCGTAGGCCGGGCCGACTTGGTTGCATCCCAGGAAGGCGAGCCGGTTCGGCCCCAGCGTCACCGTCAGCGGCCGGGTCGCCTCGGCCAGGTTCGCCCCGCCGCCGAACCACCGCCACCCGCGCTCGCGGAACAGGTCCAGCGTGTGCCGGTCCGGCCCGACGCCGTAGTCGTTGTTGTGGTTGCCGGTCAGTTCCACCACGTCGGTCCCTACAGCCTCCAACAGTTCGATGTACCGATCGTGGGAGCAGAAGGTCATCGTCCCGGAAGGCGGCGGGACCGGACAGTCCGCTGTGAACGACACCTCGTTGCTGATGTGGGTCAGATCGGCCTCCCGGAGCCACGGGCCGATGTCCTGCGCGGGGTAGGTGACCCCCTTCGCCTCCATCAACTGGGCCGTGCCCCGCGTCAACGCCGTCACCCCGGTCATCACCACGACCGCCATCTGCGATTCGTCCCGGTTGGTGATTCCCTGGGGAAGGAGCCGGACCGCGTCCGGGCGGCCCTCGCTCCCCAGGTACAGGTGAAGGGCGAGGGGGTAGGCTTCGAGGTCGAGGCCCTTCTTCAGCACCGAGAACCCGTCGACCCGGAGCGCCTTCCAGCGGGGTTCCAGGCGGTCGAAGGGGAGAACCGCCCATCCGTCGAGCCGGATCGCCTCGCTGAGCAGGGCGGTTGGGGCGACGGTGTAGACCCTCTCTCCCGTGGGCGGGCCCCAGAGGCCGGTGAGGGCCCGCAGCGTGTCGGTGGTGACCAGCAGGGACCGGTCGGAGGGCGCGGCGGGGTCGCCAGCCCAGATCGCCCGCAGGTCGGCCGAGGCCACCTCGTCCTCCAGCGTGTAGAAGGGCGCGGCGGCCGCGTAGACCCACGTCCCGGCCGGGACCGCGTTGGGGAGGCTCGGCCCGCCCAGTTGGACGTCGGCGAGGGCGGGGTCGTCGGCCCAGCCGAAGTGGACGGGGTCGGCCGCCACCGCCTCTTTGAGGAGCGCGCAGGCCGGTTCAGGAACCGAAGCCCCGCATCCCACCGCCACGGGCCAGGCCGGGGTGGGGGTCGGGCTGGGGGTGGGGGTAGCGGTGGGGGAGGGGGTCGTGGTCGGCGTGGCGGTCGCCAGCAGAAGGACAGGCCGCTCCCAGGTGCTCAACAACAGGAGCAGCAACCCGACCACAGCCAGCAGGAGGACGAGGAGCCATCGCGGAGAGAGATCTTTCATCGCACTACGGGCCATCGCTGAAGGGGGATGTATAGTGCACCCACACCCACGTACCGTCTCCGTGAGCGTACACGACCTCCGCTCCCGGTGGTACGTAAGGCGTCGTCCAGTTGAAGAGCCACTCGGCGTCGCGGGGGGCCAGGTTGACGCATCCGTGGCTCCGGGTGAAGCCGAAAGCGTCGTGCCAGTAGGCAGCGTGGAGGGCGGTCGCGCCGTTGAAGTACATCGTCCACGGGACGTCCTCCAGATAGTACCAGTCGGGTGCTCCGTCGTGGGAGTCGGGGTTGCTCATCTTCGTCGCGGGCAGTTTGGCCCAGATGCGGAAGAGGCCGGGGTCGGTCCACGTCTTGCCCGGCCGACCGCTGGAGATCAGAGTTGCGTAGACCATCCGCTCCCCTTCGTAGGCGGCCAGCGTCTGTTCGAAGAGATCGACCTCGATCCACCGCTCGCCCGGACCCACTTCCGGAGGCGGCGGGTCGACGGTGACCTTGGAGACGTAGGACTGCTCTACCCACTGGTCCGGCCCGATCATATACCACAGTTCGTCGCCGTGGAACTCCTCGGCGTAGATGGTGACGATCTGGTATCGCTGGAGGAGGGGAGCGGCTGGATCGGGATCGGCCTGCGGAACGCGGGAGGGCCGGATCGGGCGGTTGACCCAGGCGAAGGGGTAGGCGGGCTGGTCGTTCAGGTACACGCCCTGGAAGCGGGAGGGCTGGGCGCGGACGAGAGCGTCGGCGCGGACGAACTCCCCTTCGTTGATCTGAACCCACTTCTCCCCCTCGTATTCCACCTCCCCCTCGATGCTGACCCACTGATCGCCCGAGTAGAGGATGCGGATCGGCGGCAGGCCCAGCGCGGCCTCCATCGGATGGCGATAGACGGGGAGGGGGAGGGTGCGGACGTAGGCGTAGACGAAGGGGACCACCTCCTCCCCCGGCTCCGGCTTCAGTTCGACCAGGGGGAGTTCGGGCAGGGGGTCGGGCAACCGGATGTGGGCGAGCCGGTAGGCGAGGGTGCCCGGACCCCGGTCGGCGCAGGTGGTGGGCCGCCGCCAGAGACGGGTGGGAGTGCAGATGAAGCCCGGGGTCGGCCGGGTGGTCCAGGTGGGGAAGGAGGGGGAGCGCGCCGGGGAGGCAGGCTCGGAGGCCGGCCTAACCGCCGCCGTCGTCGCCTCGGACGACGCAGCGACGGCCGGGAAGAGGCCCGTCCGAAGTGACGCCAGCCCCGCGGCGAGCAGGAGACCTCCCAGCACGGCCCACTTTATCCCGCGTCCGATCGCTCCGATCCTTCGTTCCATAGTCCCCGCAAAAGAGGGACAACGGTTCTCGGAATTCGTTCCCATTCGTTGCCCCTCCTTGTCTCAAGCGCCGGGCCGTATGGAGAGACGCCCGGCGCTCGGCACCTTTTCGCGAGTCCCCCGGCGACTTCGAGACGCCCGGGGGTCGGCCCGCCACGGTCAGATCAGCCCCAGCCAGCGAAGCGGCTCATAGAAGACGGGAGGCAACCATCCCAGGTAGTCCAGCACGACCACCCCCACGCAGGCCAGGAGGATCAGGACCACCGCCACGAGGCAGCCGACCCAGAGCCAGGAACGGCGCTTTTTCGGTTTGGCCGTCTCGGCCCGAGGCGGTGGCGTCGGTTGGGGCGGCGGGGTCGGTTGGGGCGGAGACGGTGGCGGAGCGGGCGGCGTCTCTGGCTTGGAGACGGGCGGCAGGGGCTCCCCTATGCCCATCTGCACGGCCACCGGCTCGGTAGCACTGCCCGGCGGGCCGTAATAGGTGAGGTTGACGGCGTTGCCCAGGCTGATCACGTCCCCGTTGACCAGAGCGTGAGGCGCGGTCAGCCGCACACCGTTGACGAAGGTGCCGTTGGTGCTCTCCAGGTCTTCGATGACCACCGAGGTGCCCCGCCGGATCAGGCGAGCGTGGAGCCTGGAGACCTCCGGGTGGGTGATCACGATGTCGTTGGTAGGGGCCCGGCCGATCGTGACCAGGTCCTGGTCCGAACTGAAGGTCTGCCCCGGCTGCGGCCCCTTGGTCATCACCAGGCGAATCTCGTCGCCCATCTACGTGCCTCCTGAGACGTCGCGGCGTTGACCAATGCGTGCCCCACAGGGAGGCGTTCCCGCCCCTGCTGGGATACCGATAGTATAGGCTGGTTGCGGGCGGTTGTCAAACCCTCGACTTGGTGATAAACTCTTTGTGTTATGAGGATCGTGGACGGGCACGAAGACATCGCCTGGAACGCCCTCGCCCTGGGGAGGAACGTTCGCCGGAGCGCGCTGGAGACACGCCGCCTGGAGGCCGATGGGCCGATTCCGGAACGGAACGGCCTGTGTATGCTCGGCTTGCCCGAATGGCTGGACGGTGGGGTTACGGTCGTCTTGGGCTCCGTTTTCCTCCCCCCGGCCCACCACGCACTGGGTTCGTGGGCTCAGCCGGCCTACACCAACGCCGAAGAGGCGCACCAACAGGCAGTCCGGCAGGTCGACTTCTACCACCGCCTGGCCGACGAGGAAGACCGGGTGACGCTGATCCTGGACCAGGCGGGGCTGGATACGGTGTTGGGCTCGTGGGAAGGGGAAGCGCCCCAGGTGGGGATCGTGATCGGGATGGAGGGCGCGGACCCCATTCGGGAGCCTGCGGAGGTGGAGTGGTGGTATCAGCGCGGCGTGCGGAGCGTCGGTCTCTCCTGGGCCGCAGGGTCCCGCTACGCAGGCGGCAACCGCGCACCTGGTCCCCTCACCGACGAGGGGCGGGCGTTGCTGGAATCGATGGCCGACGTGGGGATGATGCTGGACCTCAGCCACCTGGCGGAGAAGGCCTTCTGGGAGGCGATCGACCGGTATGAAGGGCCTGTGGCCGTCACCCACGCCAATCCGCGCGCCCTCGTTCCCACCCCCCGCCACCTGTCCGACCGGATGATCCGCGCCGTGGCCGAGCGGGACGGCGTGATCGGCATTGTCCCCTTCAACGGCTTCCTCAAGCCGGATTGGAGCCGGAGCGATGGGAAAGAGGCAGTCGCCCTGCGGGATGTGGCGGCAGCCATCGACCACGTCTGCCAGGTGGTGGGGGACGCCCGCCACGTGGGGCTGGGGTCCGACTTCGACGGCGGCTTCGGTGCGGAGTCGACCCCGGCGGGGATCGAGACGGTAGCCGACCTGCGGAAGATCGCGCCGGTTCTGCTGGAGATGGGCTACGGCGAGGAGGACGTGGCGGCCGTTATGGGAGAGAACTGGCTGCGGGTATTGCGGGCGGCGCTAGGGTGAGGAAGTGGGGAAGCGAGGAAGCGGGGAGAAGTAGAGGAGGGAGGATGGTGCTTGAGGAGTGGGAGCGGCGAATTGAGGAGCGGACGGCGCGGGTCGCCGTCATCGGGATCGGGTACGTGGGGCTGCCGCTGGCGGTGGGGTTCGCCCAGGCCGGGTTCCCCGTCGTCGGGGTGGACGTGGATGAGCGGAAGGTCGCCTCGGTGAACGAGGGGCGCAGTTACATCGGCGACGTGACCGACGAGGAGTTGCGTCCGCACGTGGAGACGGGCCGTCTGCGGGCCACCACCGACTACGAGGTCCTGCGGGAAGTAGACGCCATCTTCATCTGCGTGCCCACGCCCTACGACGCCCAGCGCGCGCCGGACCTCTCCTACATCCAGGCCGCGGCCGAGGGAATCCAGCCCCGCCTCCGCCCCGGTCAACTGATCGTCCTCCAGTCCACCACCTACCCTGGCACCACCGAGGAGGTCGTCCAGCCCATCCTAGAGAAGAGCGGGCTGCGGGCAGGAGTCGATTTCTACCTGGCCTTCTCGCCGGAGCGGATCGATCCGGGCAACCGGCAGTGGACGGCCCACAACCTACCCAAGGTCGTCGGCGGGATCACCCCCGAGTGCACCCAACTGGCCGCGGCCCTCCTGCAGCAGATGGGCGCGCCGGTCCACGTGGTCTCCTCCCCCCGCGCCGCGGAGATGACCAAACTCCTGGAGAACACCTTCCGCGCGGTGAACATCGCCCTGGTCAACGAACTGGCCCTCCTGGCGGAGCGGATGGGGATCGATTTCTGGGAGGTGATCGAGGCGGCCAAGACCAAACCCTTCGGCTTTATGCCCTTCTACCCAGGGCCGGGCGTGGGCGGGCACTGCATCCCGGTGGACCCCTACTACCTCTCCTGGAAGGCGCGGGAGTACGACTTCTACACCAAATTCATCGAACTGGCCGCCGAGGTGAACCAGGTGATGCCCTACCACGCGGTGGACCTGATCGCCGAGGCGCTCTCTCAAGAGGGCAAGCCCCTGAAAGGATCGCGCGTGCTGGTCCTGGGCGTGGCCTTCAAGCCGGATGTGGACGACCCGCGCAACTCCCCCGCCGAGCGGGTCATCGAACTTCTCCTCTCCCGCGGGGCGGAGGTCCGTTACCACGACCCCTACGTCCCCCGCTTCCGTGTCGGAGGGGACGTCTTCTACCGATCCAACGCGGTCCTCGAATCGGTCCCCCTGAGCGACGAGGAACTGGCGGCGGCGGACTGCGTGGTCATCGTGACCGGGCACCGGAGCGTGGACTACGGTCGGGTGGTGCAGCGGGCGCGGGTGGTGGTGGACTGCTGCAACGCGACCAAAGGGACGGCCCTCGCGGCGGCCCGTGTCATCCGGCTCGGCGCCCCGTATCTCCAGAGTGGATAAGCGAGACGATGGGTCCGCCCTCCGTTCCCCCTCCCCCCTCTCGCCGACACCTCCGCTTCGTCCAGGGGTTGACGGCGGTCGTGATCGTCGGCGCGCTCGTGGCCGCCGTCTGGTTCCGGGAGCGGATTCAGGATCTGGCAGGGTATGGGTACGCGGCCGTTTTCCTCGTGGGGTTGGTGAGCAACGCCACGCTCATCCTTCCCGTCCCCGGGCTGGCGGTCAGTTCCCTGATGGGCGGGGTTTTCAACCCCTGGCTGGTGGGGCTGGTCGGCGGCATCGGGCAGGCGTTGGGCGAACTCTCCGGCTATCTGGTCGGTTACAGTGGACAGACATTGGTGGATCGGGGGCCCACTTACGCCCGGCTGTACGACTGGATGGACCGGTACGGTGGGTGGGTGATCTTCGGCCTGGCGCTCGTCCCCAATCCTCTTTTTGACGTGGGGGGGATGGCAGCCGGCGCGCTTCGGTTCCCCGTCTGGAAGTTCCTCCTCTGGTGTGCGGCCGGTAAGGTGGTAAAGAACATCGCCTTCGCGCTGGTTGGGTACTACGGGGTGGAGGCGATATTCCGTTAGGCTCGTCCCCTGATGGGCGAAGGGGAAATGACCGAGCGGGAGCGAACCCAGGCATTGATCGCGCTGGGGGCGGGGATGGTGGCGACAATCCTCCTCGCCGCAGCACTTCCCCATCTGGAACTCTCGTCGGGCCAGATCGGCTGGTGGGACAACGGGGGGGAGTTAAGCCGGAGTGGGCCTGGCAAGGTGCCGGGTCATACGGTCACCGTCACCGTTGGCCTGTTGCTCTTCGCGTGGGCTCAACTCCTCCTTCCCATCGTTCTGATCTACCTCGCGTTCTCGCGAAGGGGCAGGAGGGAGATGCTGTGGCGATCCCTCTCTCTCCTTTGGCTGGTCGCCTTCTACTTCCTGCTTCGGGCCGAGGAGGGATTGTTGGAGCGACTGGGGAACATTTCCCTTTTCTCCCCCTCCTCATCGACGGGGGGTCTTGAACCCCCAAGTTCCCTCATTCCGATCCTCCCCACCGGGTTGGTCCACCCCCCTCTCTGGCTGACCAGCGGGGTTGCTATCCTCTTCGCCCTGGCTCTGGCAGCCTCGCTGACCGGGGCCGGGTATCTGGCCCTGCGGTTCCATCGCCGCTCCCCGGACAGGCCACCAGGGGAACTGGCTCAGAAGGCACAGGACGCGCTCAGAAGTCTCTACGCCGGTGAGGATCTGCGGGATACGATCCTGCGATGCTACTGCGAGATGATCCGTCTCGCAGAGGAGCGACGCGGCCTTCGGCGTGGCGCGGAAATGACCCCGCGTGAGTTCGAGCAGTACCTACAGGCGGAAGGGCTGCCCGGCGAGCCGGTTCGCCGCCTCACCCGGCTCTTTGAAAAGGTCCGATATGGAGCAAAGATCACCGGAGAGGAGGAGCAGCAGGAGGCCATAGCCTGCCTCCGTGCCATCGTCGAGGCGTGTGGGGAGCCATGATGCGCCGACGGTTTTTTCCCTTCCTGGTTATACTTTTGCTGGCAATCCCTCTCTTCTTCCTGGTTCACACCCTCGTGCAAGCGCTCTTCCCGTCCCTTTTCCTCACCCTCCAGCGGTGGTGGAGCCTCGTTGCTGGCTTCCCCCAGTATGTCTGTTGGGCCCTGTTCCTGTCGGTAGCCTTTGTCCTCGCCGCGGCGAGTCTTATCCGGGTGCCGAAGGGGGAGAGGCGGACCCCGTCCCCTGCGCCGGACCACCCTGGCCCGGTGGAGGCCCTGGCACGGCAGATGCGCCTGCTAGGGCAGGGGGAATACTTCCAGTGGCGCATTGCCAACCACTTGAGCGAACTGGCGCTGAGGATACTGACCTATAGCGGGGACCTTCCCCTAGACGAAGCACGCACAGCCCTGCGGGAAGGCCGGTGGGACGGTCCTCCGGAGATCCGATGTTACTTCCAGGCAGGGCTGAACCCTCTTCCAGTAGGCCACACTCCACCCCCTCCCTGGCCTATCCGGTGGCTCCGCCGTCCAAGCCCGCCTTCCCCCTTCTGCCTCGACCCGGAAAGCGTCGTCCGATTTCTCGAGGAACAGATGGAGATGGAGGACGAGGATGCAGGTATCTGAGATTGCAGCGTTGACCCAGCACATTCTTCAGGAAGTCGAGCGGGCAGTGGTGGGTAAGCGCGCTCTCCTGGAACAGATTCTGGCGGCCGTGTTGGCCGGAGGGCACATCCTGTTGGAGGACTATCCGGGACTGGCGAAGACGCTCATCGCCAAGAGTTTCGCAACCGTCCTGGGACTGACCTTCAAGCGGATACAGTTTACGCCGGATCTACTACCGGGCGACATCACGGGCGGATACGTCTACAACCGTGTTCACGAGCGGTTCGAACTTCGCAAGGGCCCTCTCTTCGCCAACATCGTCCTTGCCGATGAGATCAACCGGGCCTCGCCCCGAACCCAGTCGGCCCTTCTGGAGGCAATGCAGGAGAAGCAGGTCACTCTGGAGGGCGAGACCCTCCGGTTGCCGGAGCCCTTCGTGGTCATCGCCACCCAGAACCCCATCGAGTACGAGGGGACCTTTCCCTTGCCGGAGGCCCAACTGGACCGGTTCATCGTGAAACTGGGGGTGGGATACCCCTCTCCGGAGGAAGAACAAGAAATCCTGCGACGCCGCCGCGAGCGGGGCCGCGATGAGGTCGAGTTGCAGCCGGTGGTCGATAGAGAGACCCTGCTGGCAATGTGCCAGGCGGTGGAGAGGGTGCATGTGGAACCGGACATCGAACAGTACATCGTGGCCCTGACCTGGAAGACGCGCCAGCGCAGAGAGGTGGCCGTAGGAGCCAGTCCCAGGGGATCGCTGGCAATGCTCAAACTCTCCCGGGCCTGGGCAGCCATGCATGGCCGCGACTTCGTGATACCCGACGACGTGAAACGTTTCGTTAAGCCCGCGTTGATCCACCGGATCATCCTGGAGCCTGATCTGTGGATGAAGCAGGGCGCAGCCGAGCGGGTGATCGCCGAGATCGTTCGCTCCGTCCCCGTCCCGGTTGTCGAAAGAGGGGAAGAATGAGACGACCGTTCCTCCTCTCCGCTTTGCTCTATGGACTCCTCCTGGCGGGCCTGGGGACGCTGGACGGCAGGCTCTTGGCGCTGGCCATTCCCCTCGGGGTGTACCTGGGCGCGGCTCTCCTCCTCGCTCCAGGCGCACCGCGACTTCGAATCCGCCGCCGGTTCGGCGCCAACCGTGTTGTGGCGGGCACGCCGGTCGCCGTGCAAGTAGAAGTACACAACGAGGGACCGAGGCAAGTGAAGGTTCTGATAGAGGACGCGGTCCCGCCGCGCCTGGAGGTGGTCGATGGCAAGCCACGTTTGCTGGCCCTGCTCCCCCCTGGAGAAACGGTCAAACTGGAGTACGTCGTGCGCGGAGGGCGGGGGGAGTACGCTTTCCAGGATGTTCGGATTACGGTGAGCGATCCCCTGGACCTTCTCTCCTACCAAGTCTCCCTTCCCAGCACCGGACGGCTCCTGGTCCTGCCGCGAACCATCCGGCTGCGAAGGGTGGTGATCAATCCAGCGCGGACCCGTGGACGGGCTGGATCGATCCCGGCGCGGCAGGGTGGACCAGGTGTGACCTTCTTCGGTGTCCGAGAGTATCGTCCCGGTGATCCCTTGCGTTGGATCAACTGGCGGGCCAGCGCTCGCTACCCCCGGGGACTCATCGCCAATGAGTTCGAGCAGGAACGCATCGCCGATGTGGGTTTGATCCTCGACGCCCGCCGCCGCACGAATGTCCGCCACGGAGATGACGCTCTCTTTGAGCACGCGGTCCAGGCCACGGCCTCGCTGGCCGAGGCCCTCCTGCGCGACGGCAACCGGGTCGGCTTGTTGGTCTACGGAAAATCTCTGGAGTGGACTTTCCCTGGCTACGGCAAGATGCAGCGAGAGCGGATCCTACAAGCGCTGGCGCGGGCCGAGATGGGGGAGAGCCGCGTCTTCGACCGGTTGGCGTACTTGCCCATCCGGTTCTTTCCCGCCCGATCCCAACTGGTGTTGGTCAGTCCCCTCTGCCGCGATGATTTCCCTGCACTCGTTCGGCTGCGGGCGCTGGGGTACACGCTCCTGGTGGTCAGCCCTGACCCCGTCGCCTTTGAAGTAGCACATCTGGGCAGGGAGAGGGAGGTGGCGCTGGCAGCGCGAGTGGTCCGGCTGGAGCGACATCTGTTGCTCGGCCGACTCCGCCGAGCCGGGGTGGTCGTGGTGGACTGGCAGGTTGACCGGTCGCTCGATCGGGTCCTCAAGATCTATCTGAAGCAGATCCCTCCCCTGCTGTGGGGTGTGAGGGTAGGGAGATGAAGAGAACGACGGCGCTGCTAACGGCCGGGGCCGTGGTGGGCTCTATAGCACTGGCAGTGGGATACGCCAGCGGCGGCGTTCTGTGGGGGGTGGTCCTCCCCCTGGCGTGGGGAGCGCTTCGGTCGCTCGACCACCGATATGGGTGGAAGTGGTTTCCTTCGCTAAGTCTGATCCTCTTCGTCGGAATGGCGGCGGTTGGCCTGCGGATGGGGCTCGCCCCTGGCTGGATGGTGTTGAGTGGCACGTGTGGCCTGTTGGTGTGGGACCTGGATCACTACGCGCGGCACGTGAGGACGGCGGGATCCGATGAGGCGGCCCTGACCCTGGAGCGACGTCACCTGGAGGTGGTGTTGCCAACCCTGGCGCTGGGGCTAACAGGAGCGACCGTGGCCCTGACGCTGCGGATTCGCATAGGGTTTGGCGGGGCCCTTCTCCTGGCGGGATGCGCCGTCCTGGGGCCGATCTGGGCGGTGTGGATGTTGCGGCGTGCGGAGAAGGATTGAGATGACATCCGACAGGCGCTGGCAGATCTTCCAGTGCGGTTCAGAGCGATG
>DROW01000249.1 GCA_011388675.1 Chloroflexota bacterium
AATCCCACCTTCTTCAGCGTCTTCACCGCCGCCGTCATCGACGACGCGCTGCTACCCCTCATCCGCGACTTCCCCCTCGCCGAGGTGCCGGAGGACCTGCCCGTGCCCGAGCAGGTCTACGCTCGCGCCCTAGAGGGGGTCGTCCTCTACCACCGCCCCGATCCCGATTCCACACGGCTGAGAGCGGTGATCTATCGAACTGCACTGGAGGGGCTGCGCTGGTTCGTCGAACCGGACGGCGACCGGTGGCTCCAGGTGCGCGCGGAGGATGGAACGGTCGGTTGGGTGCTGGCCGAAAAGATCTCCCAGGTCGATCCCGGCCCTCCGCCGACGCTCTCCCCCCCGCCCTCGCCCCCGCCGGGCCAGACCACCCACGTCTGGACCGAGCAGGAGGTCAACTACCGCAGCCAGCCGGTGGTCCGCCCCGATACGCTCATCGGCCGCCTGTACCCCGAGGCACGGCTGCGGGTGCTGGAGGACCCGACGTTCGCCCGGGAGAAGGTGGGAAAGAGGGGGCAGTGGCTCAACGTCCAACTGGAGCCGGACGGCCCTGAGGGATGGATCGCTGCCTGGTACGTCACCGACCACGCGCCGAGCCACGAGGTACCCGCGTCCTCCTACGTCCGCGTCGTCAGCCCGGGCGACCTCGACGTGCGGTCCACCCCCCGCGCCGACGGGCCGGTCATCTGGCGCGTGCCCCGAGGGACCGTCCTCCAGGTTTTGGATGCCCCCAGCGAGGTAGAGGCGAAAGTAGGCCGGGTCGGGGAATGGCTCCGCGTCCGAACCCCCAGCCTTCACGAGGGGTACGTGGAGGCCGGGCACCTCGATCCCGACGTCCCGCCGGACAACCGCAAGCCGGCCAACGACGCCGTGCTCCCCTTCGGCGAGTGTGCCTGGATCTTCGGCATCCACGGAGCCGGGGTGAACGAGACCGACGACTTCCGCCACCTCTTCCGGGGGTCCGGCAGGACCGGCTGGGTGCTCTTCACCGAGGACATCGGCCACAACCCGAACGGGCTGCGGCCGGACGAGGCCCGTCGTCGGAAACTGTGGGCCTGGGCCCGCTCCGGCTACGGGGTCATCGTCCGTCTGAACAACGGCTACGAGCCCAGCGGCACGCTGCCGGAGTCCCGCTACTACGAAGACTTCGCCCGCACCTGCGCCCGTTACGCCGAACTGTACCTCAAACACCCCGAAGTCAGTTCCCGCATCTACACCTGGGTCATCGTCATCGGCAACGAGCAGAACAACGTGCGGGAGCACCCCGGCGGCGCGGAACACCCGCGGGAGCACATCACGCCCCAACTGTACGCCCAAGCCTTCAACCTGGCCTACCGGTACATCAAGGCCGTGCTCCCCAACGCGACGGTGGTCCCCGGCGCGGTCGACCCCTACAACACCTATCCCTGGGCGCTGATGGGGGGCCGCCGCTATCGGCCGCTGGACTACTTCCGGGAGATGCTGGACGGGATCGAGGAACTGGACGGCTTCGCCCTCCACACCTACACCCACGGCCCGGTGGTCGACTACATCACCCACCGCAAGGTCTTCACCGACCCGCCGCTCGACCCCGGCACGCCCCACGAACACTACTTCGACTTCCAGGCCTACCGGACCTTCATCGAGGCCATCCCGGAGAAGTGGCGGGATCGTCCGGTCTATATCACCGAGACCAACCACTGGACGGTCAACCCGGACGGCACCGGCCCCGCGGGATGGGTAAATCGGAACATCGGGTGGGTGCGGGCGGCCTACGAAGAGATCCACCGCTGGAACTCCTCCCCGCACGCCCAGCAGATCCACTGCCTGCTCCTCTACCGCTGGCAGGGGGACGAGTGGGCGATCAACACCAAGGACCAGATCCAGGCCGACTTCCGGATGGCGCTCGCCAGGGACTACCGCTGGCGTCGATAGAGCACAAAAACCACAGAGACACGGAGAGCACAGAGGATCTCATAAATCAGAGAAAACTCTGTGTCCTCTGTGTCTCTGTGGTGCTATTTCATCCAAGGAGAGCGATGAGATGACCGATTTGCGAGGTGTACCGTTCGAGGGTCTGGAGATCGGGCAGGTCGTTGAGACGCCGGCTCGCACGGTCACCGAGGCCGACATCGTGCTCTTTGCCGGGCTCTCCGGCGACTACAACCCCCTCCACACCGACGCCGAGTACGCCAAGACGACCCTCTTCGGCGAGCGGATCGCTCACGGCCTGCTGGGGCTGGCCATCGCCAGCGGCCTGGCCTGGCGGACCGGCTTCTTAGAGGGCACGGCAGAGGCGTTGACCGGTATGGAGTGGAAGTTCCGCGCTCCGATCCGCATCGGCGACACGATCCGGCTGCGGATCGAGGTCAAACAGAAGAAGCCCGTCCTCCGACTGGGCGGCGGGTTCGTCACCTTCGCCGCCACGCTGCTGAACCAGCGGGACGAGGTGGTGCAGAAAGGAACGTGGACCCTGTTGATCCGCAGCGGGTCGGGGGGGGACGCGGAGGAATGACCGGGGCCCCACCCTACCTCCACCGTCTCTCCATCCCCACCCCCTTCCCCGTCGGCCCGGTCAATGTGTACGTGGTCGAAGGGGACGGCCTCACCCTGATCGACGTCGGCCCCCGATTCCAACCGGCGAGAGAGGCCCTACACGAAGGGCTAAGGCGGCTAGGGTACCGGCTGAACGACGTCCGACAGGTAATTCTCACCCACACCCACAGCGACCACGCCGGGATGGCCGCCGAGGTTGTGGAGGCCTCCGGCGCGCAGGTGCTCACCCACCCGCTGAACTTCGCCGAACTGGCCGACTACGCCGCCGAGCGGGAGCGGAGGCTGGCCTTCTACGCCGCGCTGATGCAGGAAGCGGGAATGCCTCCAGAGGTGATGGCCCAGATCGCCGCGGCCCGCAGGGGTTACAGCCGGTTCGCCCAGGCGGTCCGGCCCGACCTCCCCCTTGAGGACGGCACGACCATCGATCTGGGTGGCGAGCCGTGGCAGGTGCTCCACACCCCCGGCCACACCGGAGGGCTGATCTGCCTCTACCAACCCGACAGGCGTCTCCTCCTCTCCAGCGACCACCTTCTGCGGGACGTCTCCTCCAACCCCATCGTCGAGCCGCCGCGGAAGGAGGGGGAGCCGCGCCCCAAGCGGCTGCTGGACTACCTGGCCCAGTTGAAGCGTGTGGCGCAGATGGAGGTGGACCTGGCTCTGCCGGGCCACGGCCCGCCCATCACCGACGTGAAGGGGTTGATCGAGCAGCGAGTGGCCTTCCACCGGCAGCGCGCTCAGGAGATGCTGGCTGTGCTCGCCGAAGGGGACCGGTCGGCCTACGAGATCAGCGTGGCCCTCTTCCCCGACCTCGACCCGATCAACCGGTTCCTGGCCGTCTCCGAGGTCATCGGCCACCTGGACTGGCTGGAGGAACAGGGGAAGGTGGCCTTCCGGATGGACGGCCCTATCCGCCGCTGGATCCGCAAGGTTTAGTTTCACCACAGAGACACGGAGGGCACAGAGATTTCTCTAAAGTTAAAGAGCCTCTGTGTCCTCTGTGCCTCTGTGGTTTTTCACCCCTGAACCCAGCCGCGGCTTCGCTCGACGGCCCGTTTCCACCCCGCGTAGGCCGCCTCCCGTCGGGCCTCGTCCCACCGGGGCTCGAAGACCCGGTCCACGCCCCAGTTCTCCCGCAGTTCCGCCAGGTCCGACCAGAACCCCACCGCCAGGCCGGCGGCGTAGGCCGCACCCAGGGCGGTCGTTTCGTTCACCTTGGGCCGGATCACGGGGACGCCCAGGATGTCGGCCTGGAGTTGCATCAGGAAGTCGTTGACCGTCGCGCCGCCGTCCACCTTGAGGGCAGTGAGTTCGATGCCGGAGTCGGCCCGCATCGCCTCCAGCACATCCCGCGTCTGGTAGCAGATCGCCTCCAACGTGGCCCGCACCAGGTGGGCGCGGGTCACGTACCGGGTGAGGCCGACGATGACGCCGCGGGCGTCCATATCCCAGTAGGGGGCGAAGAGGCCGGAGAAGGCCGGGACGAAGTAGATCCCTCCGGCGTCCTCCACGCTCTTAGCGATCTCCTCCGTCTCGGCCGCGCTGCGGATCAGGCCGAGGTTATCCCGCAGCCACTGGACCGCCGCGCCGGTAATGGCGATGGAACCCTCCAGAGCGTAGATGGTCCCTTCCGGGAGGCCGTAAGCGACGGTGGTGAGGAGGCCACTCTTGGAAGGGACCGGGGCGGGGCCGGTGTTGAGGAGCATGAAGCAGCCGGTGCCGTAGGTGTTCTTGGCCTCACCCGGCTCGTAGCAGGCCTGGCCGAAGAGAGCCGCCTGCTGATCCCCCAAGTCCCCGCAAACGGGAAGGGAGACGCCCAGGGGACCATCGGCCTGCGTCGTCCCATAGAACGCGGGGTCGGACGAGGGACGGATTTGGGGAAGCATCCGGCGGGGGATGTTCAGGACCTCCAGCAGTTCGTCGTCCCAGTCCAGCCGGCGCAGGTCCATCAGCATCGTCCGGCTGGCGTTGGTGATGTCGGTGACGTGCGCGCCGCCTGCAGGTCCGCCGGTCAAGTTCCAGACGATCCAGGTATCGACGGTGCCGAAGATCGCCTCGCCCCGCTCCGCTTTCTCCCGCAGGCCGGGGACGTGGTCAAGCAGCCATTTCAGTTTGGGCCCGGAGAAGTAGGTGGCGATGGGGAGGCCGGTCTTGGCCCGGAAGGTCCCTTCCAGGCCGTCGGCGATCAACTGCTGGCAGATCTCCCGCGTCCGCGTGTCCTGCCAGACGATGGCATTGTGGAGCGGCTCGCCGGTGTGCGGATCCCATACCACGGTGGTCTCCCGCTGGTTAGTGACGCCGATGGCGGCGATCTGCTCCGGCCGGATGTTCCCCTGCGCTAGTGCGCCGGCGATCACCCGCTGGGTCTTCTCCCAGATCTCCGTCGGGTTGTGCTCCACCCAACCGGGCTGGGGATAGATCTGGGTATGCTCTTCGTAGCACGAGGCGACGACCCGCCCTTGATGGTCGAAGATCATAAAGCGGGTGCCGGTAGTGCCCTGGTCGACTGCCGCGACGTATTGGGGTTGCGATGTCATCTTTCCCTCCGTGGGAGATTGTGGGGGTTGTTGTAGCACAGCACGCGCTGGAGCACAAGTGGGGGGTATGGTCCAACTTTGTCGGGGGACAAGCAGCCTAGCGGATCGGGCTCCCAGGTCTGGTTCCGCTTTTCTTTCAATCTGACCTTCGGACGCTTGACGAAATGGGGAGATTGTGGTATGATGCCTCCCGTTCGGGGCCGTGGTGTAGTTGGTCAACATACCGGCCTGTCAAGCCGGAGATCGCGGGTTC
>DROW01000250.1 GCA_011388675.1 Chloroflexota bacterium
GCCAGTCGGCATCGCCGGTGACCGTCAACCCCTCCGCAACGGAGAGGACCAATTGGTCGCCCGCCGCCTCTGCCTGCGGCGTCAGCCGTTCGACGCACCGGGCCAGAAGTTCCCCCACGTCCACCGGCGCGCGGGCCATCTCCACCTGGTCGGCGTCGAAGCGGGCCAGGTGGAGCAGTCCCTCCACCATCCGGCGCATCCGTTCCGCCTCCTCGTGGATGATGCGGGCGGCCCGCTGCACCGCCTCCGGCTCCGACGCCGTGCCGTCGATGATCGCCTGGGAGAACCCCTGGATCGAGGTCAAGGGCGTCTTCAGTTCGTGGGAGACGTTGGCGATGAAGTCCCGCTGGGCCTGCTGGGCCGCCGCCACCCGGTCGGCCATGAAGTTGAAGGCCCGGGCCAGGTCCTGGACCTCCCTCGGGCCGGAGACGGGGGCCCGCTGGGAGAGGTCGCCCTGGGCGATGGCCCCTGTCGCAGCCGCCACCCGGCGGAGGGGGCGGGCGACGGAGCGGGCCATCAGCCAGGCCAGCAAGACCGAAAGGACCAGGGCGACGACTCCGGCCTCCAAGAGCGGCGGCAGGAGGTTCTCCGCGAACCACGCCACGGCCGCCAGCCGGTTCTGCTGGGAGGCCAGGACCGCGATCTGGCGGTGTCCATCCGGCGCAGGGACGACCTGCCCTACGAAGGTCCAGCGCTCTCCGCTGGGAGCCCGAAAGGTGCCCCGGATGCGTCCTCGGGCGGTCAGCGCCCGGACGGGCTCCTCCAGCCGCTCCCCTTCCCACTCCCCTTCGCTGTCGAACCGGATGATGCCCCCCTCGTCTACCAACAGGGTGCGAACCCCGTGGTCCTCCGCGGTCCTCGTCAGGAGTTCCTCCAGCCGTTGGGGGGGCACGCCCTCCGGTGGGACGGTGCGGGTGAGCGTCGTCCGCGCCACCGCTTCCAGCCGCAGGAGGGAGGCGGTGGTCCCGACGGGGCTGGCCCACACGAAGAGGAGCAGCCCCATCCCGACCAGGGTGAGACAGACCAGGATGAGGGCCACGTAGGAAAGCAACAGGCGGGAGTTGAGGGAACTGAGCATCGCTCAAGCGACCAGTTTGTATCCCACGCCGACCACCGTTTCGATGCGGACGTTGGAATCAGCCAGTTTCTTGCGCAAGTGGGCGATGTGCACGTCGACCGTGCGGCTCTCCCCATAAAAGTCGTACCCCCAGACCCGATCCAGCAGTTGCTGGCGGCTGAGGACCATCCCCCGGTGTTCGGCCAGCGTCCGCAGCAGGTCGAACTCTTTGGGCCGCAGCGAGATCGGCTTCCCGGCGACGGTGACCTCGTGACGGGCCGGGTCGATGGTCAGGTCGCCCACGTGGATGGGGGCCTCCGGCCGCTCCAGCCGGGAGACGCGGCGGAGGATCGCCTTGACCCGCGCCACCAGTTCCCGGGGGTTGAACGGCTTGGTCACGTAGTCGTCCGCCCCCAGTTCCAGCCCTACGACTTTGTCCACGTCGTCGTCCCGCGCTGTGAGCATAATGATGGGCAGGTCGGGCGCGGCCGTGCCGGAGCGGATCCGGCGGCAGACCTCCCACCCGTCCACCTCCGGCAGCATCAGGTCCAGGATCAACACGGCCGGGGGGTTCTGGGCTATCTTCTCCAGGGCGGTCGCCCCGTCGGTCGCCGCGTCGACCCGGAACCCCTCCTGCTCCAGGTACATCCGCGCCAACTCGATGATGTTCTCCTCGTCGTCCACGATCAGCACCGTCTCTCCGGCCACCGTTTTCGCTCCCCAGGGCTGCGGTAAACCCTGCTCATTGTAATCGAAGAGAGGCGGGGCGGCAAGTTTAACTTCTACTCGATGATCACCACCACGCCGATTTCGGCCCAATTATATAGGATCTCCGCCTCTTCCACGCCCAGGATGATACAGCCGTAGGACGCCGGTGAGCCCAGCAACCCTTCCCACAGCCGCTGGCCGTTGGAGAGGATCGGCAGCGCGTGGATGCCGTTGTACACGTCCCCGCCGGCCCGATAGATGGCCAGAAAATATGGCATCCAGAGGTCCCACTGACTGGCGTAGGCGTTCTCCTCTTTGGCAAGGACCTGGAATACGCCCCGATAGGTTGGCGAGGAGGAGATTCCGGTAGAGACGGGCCACTCGTACAGCAGTTGGTCGTTTTCGTAGACCCGCATCCGCTGTTCCGCGATGTTGACGACGATCCGCTTGCCGGGCACGGGGATGTAGGGGGTCAGGACGTCCTGGGAGGGGATCGTCAGTTGCTGGCCCACCCACAGCCGATCGAGGTCCACCCCAGGGTTGGCCTCGGCGATCAGCCCGGGGGGCATACCGAATTGGGCAGCGATCGTCGTCAGGCGGTCCCCGGCCTGAACGGTGTAGGTGCGCGTGGGGTGGGTCACATACAGTTGCACCACACCACCACCTGCTTGCAGCGCATCGATCACCGACGGGACGGCCTCTTCCAATCGGAAGCCCCGCTCTCCGCCCATCCCCGCAGCCAGTGCGGCAAGGGTCTGGCGCACCGCCTGCGGGTCGATCCCCACCTGGATTTCCCTCTCTTCCCCAGCCGGTTCCACCTGCAACCAGCCCGCGATCTCCTCCCGGCCGAGGGTCCAGGTGAAGGTTTCGTCGGTCAGCACGTCGTATGCAGAGAGCGTGAGCGAGCGGCTCAGGATCGCCTCCGCCTCGGCCAGAGCCGGGCCGGCGTCTGCGATGCGGGGCGGAACGGAGTGGAAGGTGAGGCTTACCTCGCGTTCGGGACCGAGCCGGGTCACGGTGTCCACGATCGTCTCCAGCGTCGCTTCGACGTCCAGCGCCCGCCCTGCCCGGCCCGGCACCGGGATCAACTGCCCTCCCTCAAGGCGAAGCGAGGCGTCGACGGGGGGGACGGACACCTCGTGGGCCAGTCGCTCTAACGCGGCCCGCGCCGCCTCCGGGTCGACACGGAAGAGCGGGGCGACCTCGTGCCGCCCGAAGAAGATCTCCAGGACGGTTCTCCAATCGGAATCGGCACGGCCCACGGCAAGGGCCTGCTGGACCGTCCCCTCCACATCGAGCGAGATGCCCATCTCCGACCAGGGGATGGACCAGGTGCGTTCTCCGTCGCGCAGGACGAACGTCGCCCCCTCGTAGCGAGCGGCGACCGCGTCCAGGCGCGACGCGGCCTCCTCCGCCGTCAGCCCGCCGAGGTCAATGTCGGATACGTACACGTTGGGGTAGATCCGGCCCTCGTAGGGCTCCAGGGCCACGTCGAGCAGGAGCCACGCCGCGAAGACGGCGACGCCGGCCAGGAGCAGCAGCAGGGCGACGATCAGGCCGATCGACAGCCCAGCGCAGCCACGGGATAGAGGTCTCCTCGCTGCAGAAGTCTCCCCCCGCGCCGCAGGTTGTGCGTGCATCTCCGCAGTCCCTGGTCGTGTTCCCCCCTACGGATTCTACTCCGACTGGCGAAGTTGTCCAATTTTATGCGCGGGTTTGGGTGTCCGAAGGCGCGACGACCCGCTTGCCACATCGCCCACCTCGAGTACAATTACCGTTGGCTCGTGGGGCGGAGGAAGTGTTGGCGAGGTGGAAGACCGTCGTCTGCCGGAAAGACTCCACGGACGCACGGAAAGAGAGGGAACTCACGGCAACGGAGGGCACGTTCTGAGGCGGGGGAGATCGACGATGGACGTGGTGGACGAGGTCAAAGACCGGCTGGACATCGTCGAAGTGGTCTCCGCCTACCTGCCGCTACAGAAGGCTGGCCGCAATTTCAAAGCGCTGTGCCCCTTCCATACGGAGAAAACCCCCTCTTTCTACGTTTTCCCAGACAGTCAACGGTGGCACTGCTTCGGGGCCTGTGGAGAGGGAGGGGACGTTTTCTCCTTCGTGATGAAAATGGAGGGGTGGGATTTTCGGACCGCGCTGGAGGAGTTGGCGAAGCGGGCGGGGGTGGAACTGCGCCCGCGCGCTCCGGAGCAGATCGAGCGTGAGCAAGAAGTCCAACGACTGCGGGAGGCGCTGGCCCAGGCGGCAGCCTACTACCACCGCCTTCTCCTCCACGCGCCCGAGGCCCAGGCGGCCCGCGACTACGTCGCCGAGCGGGGGCTCTCGCCGGAGACGGTCGAGCGGTTTCTTCTGGGGTACGGCCTGCCCCAATGGGACGCGCTCCGCAATCACCTCACCGAGAAGGGGTTCACGCCGGACGAACTGGTGGAGGCCGGGCTGCTGGTTCGCCGGGAGGATGGGACGACCTACGACCGGTTCCGCGGGCGGCTGACGATCCCTATCCGCGACGTGCGCGGGCGGGTTGTGGGGTTTGGGGCCCGCACACTGGAGCCGAAGGGGGTGCCCAAATATATCAATTCGCCCAAGACGGTCCTCTTCGACAAGAGCCGTCTCCTCTTCGGGCTCGATATGGCCCGGCAGGCGATCCGGGAGGAGGACCGGGTGGTCATCGTGGAAGGGTATATGGACGTGATGCGGGCCCATCAGGAGGGATTCCGCAACGTCGTGGCCCAGATGGGGACCGCGCTGACGGAGGCCCAGGTTCGGCTCCTCCAACGGTACACCCGCCGGTTCGTCCTGGCCCTCGACCCGGACGCGGCGGGGCTTCAGGCGACGCTGCGCGGGCTGGAGGTCGCCCGGGAGTCCCTGGAGCGGGAGGCGGAACCGGTCTTCGACCCCCGTGGATTGGTCGGCTTCGAGGGGCGTCTGGGGGCGGAGATCCGCATCCTCAGCCTCCCCGCAGGGCAGGACCCCGACGACCTGATCGGGAGCGATCCTCAGCGGTGGGCGGCCCTGGTCGAGGACGCGCTGCCAGTCGTCGAGTTCGTCTTCCAGCAATTGCTGGCCCAGGCGGACCTGGAGGACGCCAAGGAGCGAGCGCGGATCGTGGACCGGATGTTGCCCCTGCTGCGGGACGTGCGGGATCCGGTGGAGCGGGAGGTGTATGCCCAGAAGATCGCCCGCGTGCTTCAGTTGGACGAGCGGACGGTCCTTTCCCGCCTCCACCACTCCGAGCGGGAAGCGGTTCGAGGGCGGCGGAAACCGTCCGCAGCGCCCGCCCCGGCCCGACGTCCCACCCCCGCCGACCTGGAGGGGTACTGCCTGGCGGTCCTTCTCCGCCGTCCGTGGCTGCTGGCGCGGGTGAACGAGGCGCTGGCGGAGATGGACCTGGAGCCGTTGCGGGCCCAGGACTTCAACGACCCGGCCCATCGGGCCGTCTTTGAGGAATGGGAGGCGATGCTCGCCGAGCCTCAGCCCTCAGCGGAGCGCCTGCGGGAGCGGGTCCCTGAGGCTGTGGGGCAACTGGTGGAGGAATTGGCCTCCGGAGAGGAGAACCTGAGCGACGAGCAGTGGGTCCGCGAGGGGGTCAAGGCCGCCCTGCGGCTGCGGCAACGGAACCTGAAGCAGATCGAGGCTGACTTGCGGGCGCTGACCCGCGAAGCGGAGGAAGAGGGAAGACCGGAGGCGGCTGAGTACGGGCAGGCTTGCTTGGAGTACGCCCGGGCCATCCTGCGTATTCAGCAGGCCCTTGCCCGACCCTGGGGGTAGCCGTCCCGACAGGGGGAAGGAGACCTGCCGGTGGTGGAAAAGATCGAGGAATTCGATCTTGAAAGAGAGCCTACGCTGGACGAACTGGAAGAGATTGAACAGATAACCCTCACCGAGGGCGCCGAACCAGCGGAGGACCCGGTCCGGATGTACCTGCGCGAGATCGGACGGGTCGCTCTGTTGAACGTGGACCAGGAGATGTGGCTCTCCACCGTCCGCGAGGCGGCTAAGGTGCTAACGGAGCATCGGCGGGAACTGCAGGATCGGCTGGGCCGCCCCCCCACCCATCAGGAGGTCTGGTCCGCCCTGGTGGACCGCGTGTACGATCTGTGGCAACGGGCCGTCCGGTTGTGCAAGAAGCGCTCCATCCAGCCGCCCGACTTCGTCGCCCTTCTCGAGGAGGCGAGCCTCCTGCAACGGACCCGGCTGCCCGACGCAGAGTCCTACCTCCGCCGGTTCCTCGAACAGGAGAACGTGGTCGAGAACAAGCAGTGGGCCGAGTTGACTCGGACGCTGCTGGATCTTTTCACCCACCTGTATTTGTTGCCGGATTCCACGCTGGCTTATATGAAGGAATCGTGGCAGCGGCGAGGACAGCTGCCGAGCCGCCGCGCGATCCGTCGCCACGCCCCCAGCGAGGAGGCCCTGGAACTGGAATGGGCAGACATCGGGGAGCGAGCGGCGGAGGCCCAACAGCACCTGATCCAGGCCAACCTGCGGCTGGTGGTCAGTATCGCCAAACGGTACATCGGGCAAGGGATCTCCTTCCTGGACCTTATTCAGGAAGGGAACATCGGCCTGTTGAAGGCGGTGGAGAAGTTTGACCACACGAAGGGGTTCAAGTTCTCCACCTACGCCACCTGGTGGATCCGACAGGCCATCACCCGTGCCATCGCCGACCAGGCCCGCACCATCCGCATCCCGGTCCATATGGTGGAGTCCATCAACCGCCTCTTCCGCCTCCAGCGGCGGCTGACCCAGGAGTACGGCCGCACGCCGACACCGGAGGAACTGGCCCTGGAGGCGGGGTTCCTGGAGCCGGAGGAGGTGAGACAGATCCGGGAGTCGGAGGCCACGGGGCAGGAACTGCCCCCGCGGCTGAAGCATCGGCTCCGCCGGGCCGCCTCCAAGGTGGAGTACATTCTCAACCTGGCCCAGGAACCGGTGTCGCTGGAGACGCCCGTGGGTTCGGAGGAAGACAGCGAACTGGCCGATTTCATCGAGGACGAGGGCGTCCCCGCTCCCGACGACGCGACATCGCGGCAGTTGCTGAAGGAGCAGATCCACGCCGCACTGGACGTGTTGTCCGACCGGGAACGGGAGGTGCTGGAGATGCGCTACGGCCTGAAGGACGGCCGGGTGCACACGCTGGAGGAGGTCGGACAGGCCTTCGGCGTGACGCGGGAGCGCATCCGTCAGATCGAGACCAAGGCCTTACGCAAACTGCGCCATCCCGGCCGCAGCCGTCGCCTGCGGGACTTCTTGGAGTAGAGGGCTACCCCTCGCTTGCTTCCTCCCGGACGGTGGGGGAGAACTCTCCGAGCGACCAGAGGGTCAGCCGTTTCCCCAACGGGCAGCGGTCCTTCACGCAAAACTCCCCATCCGACCCGCCCTCCGTGCGGATGGGCTCCCATTGCAGATCGATTAACTCGGCCCGGACCTGCCCGACAAGGGCGTCGATCCACCAGCTGTCTTCGGGGCTGTGGAGCAGGAGCAGGCGCACGGGAGTGCCCGGCAGCCGGGTACGGACCAGATCACAGACGAACTGAGTGAGGAAGTATGGGTACCCCCGTCGTTCTTTCCACTGCAGAGGGATTGGCTCGTAGGCGAATTGGAGGTCCCGCTGGAGTGCGGGCTGGCTGAGCAGCGTCTCCTTCCGCCTCCATCGGGCATCGATCACGATAGAGGGCCGCTGGCGGAGGATCACATCGATCAGACAATATTCGAAGAGGGGACACCTCTCGAGAGGGGATGCCACCGTCCACAGGACGGGCACCTCAGGTGTCGGGGAGAGCATTGATCGGGCTCTTGATTGGGCCAGCAGGCGAACGTCCATATGATCCCCTGCCCCCGTCCCCCACCGCGGTTGGCAGCATACACCCTCCCCTGGGGGCAGAGGCGGGACCCCGGTCCCAGAGACAACGACGATGGGAGTCCCGCCCGCCCCATTCAGAGGGTACCGGCAACAGGCCCGCTCGACGATGTGGGTAGCGGTCCAATTCTGACAACACATCGCTCCTTGCCGGCCTGTTGCCCGCACCCCCGGTGGGTTAGAGCCCCACCGGGTAGAAGAAGGATCGATGCGAGAAGGGTGCCTGCCCAACGTACTCTTCTGATCTCAGGCGGCGCTGGAGTTCGACGGCGAATTCTTCCAGTGTGTCGGCCTGGATTCCCAGCAGAAGGGCCGCTTCCTCCTCACCCAGAGCGAATTGGGTCAGCAACTGCTGGCGGCCCCCGTTGAGAAAATCGGTGCGAAACTTGCGATCGACGACCGCGGTCCCCACGACCTGCTGGAGCACCTGCTGAGACACTTCTCTCTCCTTTCCTGTTGAGATCTCCGATGACCGTTTCAGTCCCCCGTCCGCCCTCCTGCTAGGTGCGCCAGGGCCTGTTCCGTCTACCCGTTGCAGCTGCCGCCGCTTACCGGGTCTGCCAGTAGGCCGGTCCCCAGAAGACCGGGGACAAGGGCCCCCGCGATGGCCAGAATGGCCATCAGCCACGTCAGGATCAACACCGCCATCCGAGGTTCAGCGAGCGTGTACATCCCTGCCACCAGCCGCGCCTTCATTTTCCCTACCTCCTCCCGAAAACTGATGCGGTTCCTCGCACGCGGCCTCAATTTAGCAGCGGGGTATACACAGAACTCTACACAGCCCTCCCCAACCGACCCGCATCCGCAGGGCCCTGCGTCGGCCTCGTGGCAGGGGACGGGAGGAGGGCCGGGGAGGGGGATGGAGGCGTTCGAGTCCTTCTCAATCTGCCCCTGTTCTGAAGCGCACCCGCGGAAAAATTGACAATTTCAGTCAAGTATTGTATCATACGACTGACGAGATGTCCCTTACAGCCCGCGAGGAGGGCGGGGATGCGACTTTCGACCAAAGGCCGGTACGCGGTGCGGGCGATGGTGGACCTGGCACTCCACGCCCACGAAGGCCCCGTTTCCAGGGCGGAGATCGCTGGCCGCCAGGGGATCTCCGCCGATTATATCGCTCATCTCTTTCACCGCCTTCAGCGGGCGAAGCTGATCCGCGGTGTACGGGGCCGGAGCGGCGGGTACCTCCTGGCCCGCGATCCCGCCCATATCCGTATCGGCGAGATCGTCCGCGCCGTCGAGGGGCCGATGGCCCTGACCGACTGCACCGTACCAGGCCAAGAGACGGTATGTCCGCGGGCCAGCCGATGTGTGACGCGGGCGCTGTGGCTTAAGACGGCCCAGGCCGTCGCGGAAACCCTCGACAGCGTCACCCTGGCCGACCTGTGTAGGCAGGCCACCGAATCTTGAGCCTTGCCCCTTGCATCCCGTATCTTGATTCCGCATCTTGGAGGACGTAATGGCCCGGATATACAGCGACATCACCAAGACGGTAGGCAATACCCCACTGGTCCGCCTCAACCGCGTGGCCGCCGACATCGGTGCCACGGTGCTGGTCAAACTGGAGAGTTTCAACCCGCTGGCCAGCGTCAAGGACCGCATCGGGGTCGGTATGATCGAGGCGGCCGAACGGGAGGGAAAGATTGGGCCGGACACGATCCTCGTCGAGCCGACCAGCGGCAACACGGGGATCGCGCTGGCCTTCGTCTGTGCTGCGCGCGGCTACCGGCTGGTGCTGACGATGCCCGACACGATGAGCCTGGAGCGCCGCCAACTGCTGCAGGCACTGGGCGCGGAACTGATCCTCACCCCTGGCGAGGAAGGGATGAAGGGCGCGGTGCGCAAGGCCGAGGAACTGGCCGCCCAGGACCCGCGTTACCTCCTCCTCCAACAGTTCAAGAACCCCGCCAACCCGGAGGTCCACCGACGGACGACGGCCCTGGAGATCTGGAACGACACCGACGGTGCGGTCGACATCGTCGTCGCCGGGGTGGGGACAGGCGGAACCATCACCGGGTGCGCCGGGGTGCTCAAGGAGTTGAAGCCGGAACTGAAGGCGGTGGCCGTGGAACCGGCGGCCTCACCAGTCCTCTCGGGAGGCCAGCCCGGTCCGCACACGATCCAGGGGATCGGCGCAGGTTTCATCCCCGACGTCCTCCGGCTCGACCTGGTGGACGAGGTCGTCCAGGTCACCGATGAGGATGCCAGGACGATGGCCCGGCGACTGGCGCGCGAGGAGGGCATTCTGGTCGGTATCTCCTCCGGCGCGGTGGCCTTCGCCGCGCTGGAGGTAGCCCGCCGTCCGGAGAACGCGGGCAAGACCGTCGTGGCGATCCTGCCCGACACGGGGGAGCGATACCTAAGCACGGGGTTGTTCGCCGATGGGTGAGCACGACCGATACGCCCGCCAGGTCATCCTGCCACAGATCGGTCCAGAGGGCCAGGAGCGGCTGCGCGCCGCCTCCGTGGTCCTCATCGGTTGCGGTGCCCTGGGCACCGTCATCGCCGACGGACTGACCCGCGCGGGGGTCGGGTCGCTGCGCATCGTCGATCGGGACGTGGTGGAATGGAACAACTTACAGCGGCAGGTGCTGTTCGACGAGGAAGACGTCGCTCAAAGGCTGCCGAAAGCGATCGCCGCGGCGCGGAAACTGGCGCGGGTCAACTCCGAGGTGCGGATCGAACCGGTGGTGGCGGACGTCACGCCGCGCAACGTGGAGCGGCTGATCGAGGGGGCCGACGTCGTGGTGGACGGGACCGACAACTTCGAGACCCGCTACCTGATCAACGACGCCTGCGTCAAACACGGGCGGCCGTGGGTCTATGGCGGTGTCGTCTCCACCTATGGGGCGACCACTACCTTCATCCCCGGCCGGACCGCCTGCCTGCGCTGCCTGCTGGCCGACCTGCCGACGCCAGGCAGCGTGCCGACCTGCGATACCGTCGGTGTACTGGGACCGGCCGTGAACGTCGTTGCCTCCCTGGAGGTGGTCCAGACCATCAAGGTGCTCACCGATCAGGTCCCGTTCCCGCCGCCGCTGATCTTCGTCGACGTGTGGGAGGGGCTGTGGGAGGCGGTTACCCTCCAGAAGGGAGAAACGTCCTGCCCAACGTGCGACGAGGGCCGGTTCGACTTCCTGCGCGCGCGGGAGGGGCATCGAGTGGTGGAACTCTGCGGTCGAGACACGTTCCAGATCACGCCGCGGAAGCGGACGCCGCTGCCGCTCGAGCAACTGGCCGGGCGGCTGCGGGAGGTCGGACGGGTATTTCAGAACGAATACCTGCTCCGCCTGGAGGTGGCTCCGTATGAACTGACCATCTTCGCTGATGGGCGGACCCTGGTCAGGGGGGCCAGGGACGAAGCGGAGGCCAGGGGAATTTACGCGCGGTATGTGGGTTCCTGAGAGAGTGCGTGAGATCGTCGAACGGATGCGGGAGGACGTCCAGGCCGCGCTGGAGAACGACCCGGCAGCGCGCAGTGCCTGGGAGGTTGCCTTGCTGTACCCGGGTGTCCACGCCGTGTGGATTCATCGCATCGCCCACTACTTCTGGCGACGCGGTCATCGGTTTCTGGGCCGGTTGATCTCCGAGGTCGGCCGCCGACTGACCGGGATCGAGATCCATCCCGGCGCGCAGTTGGGACGCCGGTTGTTCATCGATCACGGGATGGGTGTCGTGATTGGAGAGACGGCCGAGGTGGGTGACGACGTGCTGCTGTACCAGGGGGTCGTCCTGGGCGGCACCAGCCGGGAGCGGAAGAAGCGGCACCCGACCGTCGGGGACGGGGTGGTCATCGGCGCGGGTGCGATCCTCCTGGGGCCCATCGAGGTGGGAGACCACGCACGGGTGGGCGCTGGCTCCGTCGTCGTCAAGCCGGTGCCCGCTGGCGCGACGGTCGTCGGCGTGCCGGCCCGCGTCGCCCGGCTGGGCAACGGTGCCTGGCCGGAGACCGCGTTGGATCACGGCCGGATCTCCGATCCCGTCCTCAGGGCGCTGGAAGATCTGGTCAAGGGGTACGCCCACTTGGAGCAGCGGGTGGAACGGCTGGAGCGAGCCGTAGAGACCCACGTTGGTCGATCGGGCAAACCGGTTGTGGTGGAGGAGGGGCCCCGCTTCGGCGACGACGGATCGCCTGAGGCGGCGCGTCTCCGGTAGGGCGTTCGATGATGCGATAATGTAGGAGGGAGGTGCAAAATGGCAGGGACAGACGCGCTGTTCACAGCGGTCAATCAGGGGGAGTGGGTGAAGGCCCTGGAACTCTGCTTCCGCGGGGCTGGGGACGACTTGGAGGAAAAGCGGTTCTGCTGCATCCTGGCGAGCCAGATCGGCCTTTCCCCGGACGATCGTCGTCTCCCGGAGCGGCTGCGTGAGGCTCTGAACGTCTGCCCGGTCGTCCTGGGCGAACGTGGCGGTGGCGGTTACGTGCCCACCTGGGCTTGAGGCCGCCGCCAAAGGGGCGAATGGCCGTTCGTCCCTACTGGCCGTTGGTGGCGGTTACGTGCCCGTTCGCTGAGACCGGGGGACGTGGGGCCTCCCCGAGTTCTCTGTCGGCCTCGCGACGGGGCTGCCAGCGCAGCGGATCTCGTGGCCCTCACGCCAAGCGGCCCGGCCAACAACGGCCGGGCCGCAAATCCCCTTGGTGGCCCAACGGAAGACCACCCCCACGGCCGGTCTCGTCCGCCGACCGTTTGGTAATTGGGCCAGGTGCCGAGGGCCAGATTTGAACTGGCGACTCCCTGATTTTCAGTCAGGTGCTCTACCAGGCTGAGCTACCTCGGCAGGGACGCAACGAGCACGATCAATCCCTCTTCTGTTTCCGACGATATTCTACCACAATTCCAATCTTTCGCAAACACCCCAACCGGGGAGATTCGAGGCACATCACGCTATCCAGAGGTTTCAGCCCCTCTGATGGGTAATCGCTGACCTACGGAGGCTCCCTATAGGCACTTTCCCCTTCCGCTTCGAATACCCGCGGGCAAGAAGTGAGACTCCTGCGCTTCCCCGGGGCGGTGGAAAGGAGTAGAATCTTACCTGGATGGTCCGGGCCACAACCATCCGAAATCGGCGTCGCCGGACGGCCGAGGAGAAGTTGCGGATCATCAACGAGGTATGCCTTCGGCACCGCAATTGCCCCAGGGCGGTTCCACGCCGGGGGGCAGATGCTCATTCGACCTCTCAAAGAATTCCGGGGGCGAGTTCTACGCTGGGCGGTGTGTGGGTGAATTGGGTCGGAGGGAGATACGAAATTCGACTGATTTTCTGCTGGTGGGAACCCATGCCACGTTCTCGTTAGGATGTGTTTCGAGAAATTCGGAGGAGGGTATGTATGAAGAAGGTAGGGGTATGGGCGGGCACCGTGCTTTTGCTCCTAATGCTCCTTCTATGTGGTTATCAAGCAACGATTTCGATGAGTACGCCAAATATTCTGAAATCGCAAAATCCTCCCGATGCACTTCAGGAGACCGACTTGGTAGGTGTCTGGAGAGCAGAGTATGGTAGTTGTAGTACTTGTCGTGGGACCGATACTCTAATCCTGAGAGGGGATGGAACATTCAGGCAAATCTATGAAACTGGACTCTGGCAAAATTAGGCCGAGTTGCGCGATGGGGCCACCCCTGGTAGGCTTGGCGAAGAGCCGAGCCCGGTTCCAAACCAGGAGGCAGCCCCATGCTGAAGCATATTGTACACCCATCTTCGGTTCTTGTCACGTTCATCCTGATGCTTCGATTGGCCCTTTCCAAGCCCCAACGGAAGCATCTGTTCCGCACGGTCGATGCGATCATCGTCTGCGAAGGGCGGAAGACGCTTGCCAACCTGTACCGGCAGTGGGTAGAGGCGCCCGACGTCAGTGCCGTGGCCGACTTTTTCCGCCTCAGTCC
>DROW01000251.1 GCA_011388675.1 Chloroflexota bacterium
AGCAGACGCTCTAACTCCTGTAGCAATACCCGCTCCTGCCCATTCTGTGGTATACTAGCCACGGGAGCACCTCCTTGGGGTGGGTCGTTCAACCCCTATTTTCCCCCAAAGGTGCTCCCCTTGTCAAAAAAGGCCAAACTTCAGAAGCGCCCGACACCAAAAGGTGTCGGGCGCTTGAGGTTGGTTGGGTAGTTCGATTTCAGGGATGTGTCCCGGCAGACATTACTCCACCCGTCGGGTCTGCCCCATCCCCTGGGCCGTCTTGTGGCCCGTGCCGCAGTAGGCGGCGTAGTCGGCCAGCAGGTTCAGGTAGCGTATCCACTCCTCCCCGGGCAGGTGGGGGCGGAGGATGCGGTACTCCACCCACCCCACGAACCCCACCGCCTTCCGGTTCCCCCCCAGGTCCACCATCTCTGTCCGCAAGTTGTACCGGCCCACCGCCACGTGGGCGGCCACCACGTCCAGCAGCGCCACGTTGATGCGCAGATCCTCCGGCGCGAAGGTGTTCCACCGGCTCAGCCAGGATTGGTAGACCAGGAGCGGGTCGGGCAGGGGGAAGTGCATCTCCCGGGAGCGGAAACTGGTAGGGGAGAGGAAGCGGAGCCGGATGCGGGTCGCCGTGCCGGCAGCGGCCTTCAGATCGGCATAGGAGCGATGCTCGACCTGCGGCCCATCGGGAGGAAGGACCAGGGGCTGGCCCATCACCTCGACCGTTGGGGTGAGGCCGATCCCGGCCCGCAACGCGGGCCAGAGGTCGTCGTCCAGCAGTGTGAATCGGAAGACCGGCCGTCCGTCGACGCGGTACAGTGGGGAGACGGTGAAGGGGCGCGGGCCGGGGGTGTCGTGGACGCGGGTGGAGAGGGTATAATCTCCCAGGGCCAGCCACTGGTAGAAGAGGGCGTGGAAGGCCCGGCCAGGGAAGGGGGGGGTGTGCATAGCCCCCTCGGGGATGGGAAACATCAGGGCGTAGGGCATCGGCTCACTGCAATGTCAATCCGAGCATTGCTGCCAGGCCCGCCACGACCAGTGGCTGGGCGATATTCTCCACGAAAGTCAGCAGCCGGTCGGCCGCTCTCTTGTACGTTTCTAAGTCCTGCAGCTCACGGCGGATCTGCTCCCGTAGCGGAGGTTTGAGGTAGGGAACAGCCTCCACTTCCCACCGTACTGGCTCCTCCTCTCCACCAGAAACCTTGATGCTCAATTCTACCCAGTGCTCGATCTCCGTCCCCTCAAAGATCTCTCGCAACCGCTGGGCTACCTCTTCAAAGGAGGCTTCCCGCTGCTGCTTCAGCGTTTCCAACTGTTGCAATTCCACGTCGGTCACGGCCCGGAGCAACGCCTCCCGCGCTTGCGGCCTCTCCGCCAGGATCTGCCCGAGACGACCTCGGTCCCAGACCTGGTCGAAAGGGGCGAGGGGAATGGCGACCAATTTGCGCCGGTCTGCTGGGGGTTTGAGGATGGGCAACCGCTCCGAGGAAAGGGAAGGCAGCCTCGTCACATCTCCCTTCCACTCGATCTCCTCATCCACCCACAGGTGGTAAATGCCGGCTGCGCCGTAGATGTAAGCCGAAAGGGTGAGCAGCGCCCCCATACTGCTCCGCCCGCCGGAGATCCCGATGTACACCGAATCACCCGCCCGCCGGGCGTGCTCCATCACGGCGTTGACCTGGTGGATGAAGTCCAGGACGGCCCATCGGTCTGTGAAATCGTGGGAGGGCACCTCTCCACCCCGCAGGCGAAAGATGTGGACCTGGATGCCGTCTTCGGACAGCACCTGCCGCACGATCTCCCCTGCCTCTCTCACCTGGGGCAGCGTGGTGGAGATCAGCACCACGTGGTCGATCTTCACCGGCGGCTCCTCCTCGCTCAGCGCGTGGCAGATGCCCGTCACTGCCCCAGGAGAACGGCCGATGCCGGAAAGCAGGATGTTTGCCATATCTCATACCTCCTCGCAGCCTCCCTGTTCCAGCCGCGTCCAACGGGTGAGCACCGGCA
>DROW01000252.1 GCA_011388675.1 Chloroflexota bacterium
ACTGGCCGTGGTCGACCTGGGCGGGGGGCGGGAGAAGAAGGAAGACACCATCGACCACGCCGTTGGGGTGGTCACCCACCACAAGATCGGCGACCGGATCGAGGAGGGAGAGCCGCTGTTCACTATCCACGCCAACGACGAACGTCGGCTAGCGACGGCGCGAGAGCGGCTGCTGGCGGCTCACACCATCGGCCCGGAGCCGGTGGAGCCGCTGCCCCTCTTCTACGGGAGGATCGACGCCGCGTGAGGAAAGCGCCCGGCTACCTGGCACTCCTCGGTGGCCTCGCCGTCCTTGTCGGCGCGCTGGGGCCCTGGATTCCCCACCAAGCGGTGGGGCTCCGCGTCTCCGGCTTCGACCTGTTCGAGATGGCGCGGATCTTTCCGCCGGTCCGCGCCGGGGCCATCCGTGTCGCCTACGGTGCCTTCGTCCTGCCGCTCCTCCTTTCCGCTCTCGCCTTCGCCCTGGCACCGGTTCTCGATCGGGCCTTGCCGACCTTCCTCCGCTGGCTCTGCCCGGCCCTCGGCGTGGTGCTGGCCCTCACAGCGTTGCCGCCTTACCCGGCTATCCTCACCGCCTATCGGGATCCGACCTATCGGGGCCGGTTCTACACCACGGCGGGGGCCGCGCTCCTGGCGGCGGCCGCTCCGCTGCTCCGCCGCCTCCCTCGCGGGTTGGCCGGGGGCGGATTGCTCGTCCTGACGGTGGTCGGGTCGGCTTGGCCCCTGGTTCAGTACGGCCGGCTCCGCCCCCTCTTCGAGCCGCTGTACGGCCAACCCCTCGGCGTGGGGTGGGGAGTGATCGCACACCTGGTCGGCGCGGCGCTCCTGCTCCTTGCCGGCGCTGTTGCGCTGTGGCCCTCCCGCCACCCGGACGAGGACGCGGTTTGACGTTTCACCTCCGTGTGCAAGGATCGCTTCCAATGGTATAATCAGGCTGCCGAACGGCAGGAGGACGTTTATGACGAAGCCAGCGCTTGAAACAACGCTCTCGACGGTAAATGGTGAGGAGGCCTCGCCCCGCCCACGGAAGGCGCGACGGCGGGGCGAGGTGACGGTCTTTCCCAACTGGTGCAAGGGATGCGGGCTCTGCGTGGAGTTCTGTCCCCAGGACGTGCTGGAACAGGCGGAGGACGGGCGGGTGATCGTCGCCCGTCCAGAGGCCTGCATCGCCTGTCGATGGTGCGAACTCCACTGTCCCGACTTCGCCATCTTCGTCACAGAGATCGAGCCGGAGGAAAAGCAGGAATGATTCGACTGTTGCAGGGAGACGAGGCTTGCGCCGAGGGAGCGATCGCGGCTGGATGCCGTTTCTTCGCCGGTTACCCTATCACACCGGCCACGGAGATCGCCGAGGTGATGGCTCGCCGTCTACCCCAGGTAGGCGGCGTTTTCATTCAAATGGAGGACGAGATCGCCTCCATCGCCGCCGTCATCGGCGCATCCGTGGGCGGGGCCAAGGCGATGACGGCCACCTCCGGTCCCGGTTTCAGCCTGATGCAGGAGAACATCGGCTATGCGGTGATGGCCGAGATCCCCTGCGTCATCGTCGACGTGCAACGGCTGGGACCCTCTACCGGCCGCCCCACCCGCCCCTCCCAGGGGGACGTGATGCAGGCCCGATGGGGTACCCACGGCGACCATCCGATCATCGCCCTCTGCCCTTCCTCGGTTCAGGAGGCCTTCGATCTGACGATCAGGGCCTTCAACCTCGCCGAGCAGTACCGGACCCCCGTGATCCTGCTGATGGACGAGGTCGTAGGGCATATGCGGGAGGGGGTGGACCTTCCCGACTACGATACGGTCGAGCGGGTGGAGCGCGGCCAGACCCTGGTCCCGCCCGAGTGGTACAAGCCGTTCGAGAACGTCCCCACCAACATCCCGCCGTTGATCCCCTTCGGGGAGGGATACCGGTACCACATCACTGGCCTGCACCACGACGAGCGGGGGTACCCCACCGAGCGGGTGGAGGAGATCGAGCCGTGGCTGGAGCGGATCTTCGGCAAGATCCAGCAGGGGCTTTCCGAGATTCTGCTGTACGACGCGGAGGGCGTCGAAGACGCAGATGTCCTCGTCGTCGCCTACGGGATCACTGCCCGCTCCGCCCGCCACGCCGTTCGCCACGCGCGACAACATGGCCGCCGGGTCGGGTTGCTCCGACTGAAAACGCTATGGCCCTTCCCGGAAGAGGTCGTCGTTGAGGCAGCCGCGCGCGTCGACCGGGTCATCGTCCCCGAGTTGAATATGGGGCAGATAGCCCTTGAGGTCGAACGGGTCGTCGGCCGGGAGAAGGTCCGCCGTATCACCCGCGCCACCGGCGAACTGATCCAGCCCAGCGAGATCCTGGCCATCATTGAGGAGTGGGACGCGGTGTAAGACCGGGAGGGGGCGCGCACCTCGCCCGCGGGCACAGCGGCCCCACGTCGCCAGCGGCGTTCATCAGCCGTTCTCCCCGAGAAGGGATGGCCCGATCGGTGCCCCTCGGGGGGATTCGAACAAATCACGCTACCTGGAAGGTGAGCGGCATTTTCGGCCCTCTCAGGGGCTGTTGTCGACCCACAGAGGGGTCTCGCTTTCATATCGCAAGTGCCGGTTACCTCTCCTGCCTTCCGTCTCGAATACCCTCCGGACAGTAGCCTTTCCCCCACCGGAGCGATGTGGTATAATCGCGGGCGTATGGAGGGGCAAGGTGCGTCCCTGCGTCCGGACGGACGCCGGCCGGATGAACTCCGTCCGGTGCGCTTTCTGCTAGATTACGTTGAACACGCCGAGGGCTCCGTCCTAGTCGAGATGGGGCGGACGCGCGTGCTCTGCAACCTGACGCTCCAGGAAGGGGTCCCCGCCTGGCTGGCCGGGAGCGGTCGGGGGTGGCTGACGGCCGAATACGCCCTGCTCCCCCGGTCGACCCACACCCGCACCCCCCGCGAGGCCGCACGGGGCGGGCGGGCGCAGGAGATCCGCCGGTTCATCGGGCGGTCTCTGCGGATGGCGGTGGACCTGGAACGGCTGGGGGAGCGGACGTTGATCCTCGACTGCGACGTCATCCAGGCCGACGGCGGCACCCGCACCGCCGCCGTCACCGGAGGCTTCGTCGCCCTGGCCCTCGCCCTCCGCCGCCTCGCCGACGCGGGGGGCCTCCCACCCGACCTCATTCGCTTCCCCGTCGCCGCGGTGAGCGTGGGCGTCGTCCACGGGGAGGTCCGCCTCGATCTGTGCTACGAAGAGGACTACGAAGCAGAGGTGGATCTGAACGTGGTGATGACGGGGGAGGGAGAGATCGTCGAGGTTCAGGGCACGGCAGAAAGGGCTCCGTTTTCCCGGCCTGTGCTGGACGAGATGTTGACCCTGGCCCAGCGGGGGATCGAACGTCTGCTGGCGCTCCAGCGGGAGGCGCTGTCGTGAGCGGCGCGCGCTTCACCCCCGCCCAGCGACGTATCCTGGTCGCCCTAGCCACGGCGGTGGTGGCCGTGTTCGGTCTGCTGGGGTACACCGTGTACACCACCCTCCAGCAGCCTCTCCAGTTCCCCTCCCCACTGACCCCGACTTCTGTCTCCTTCCTCCCCTCTCCGACACCGTCGACGACCGTCACCCTCCCGACGACGCTCCCTCAACCCTCTCCCACGCCGACCCCGCAACGCACGCCCTCCCCTCCCCTTTCCCAGATCCAGAGCGCGCGGGCCGTCCGTGAGATCGGCCGCATCGTCGCCGAGGCCCGGGAACTTCCCCCGGTGGAGCAGATCCCGGTTACCTTCCCCACCGAACACGAGGTGGCCGTCTCCCTGCTGAAAACATACCAGCAGGAGCCTCCGCAGGTCGACCTGGGCCTTTACGCTGTCCTGGGGGTCACCCCCCACCTCGATCCCCTCCCGCTTCCGGACGTGGCTGCCCAGGCCCAGCACATCTCCAGTCTGTACCTGCCGGACGGGCGGCAGATCCTCCTGGTCGCCGGGCGGGGGCCGGCCAACGTCGAGGACGAATGGGCCCTGGTCCACGCCCTGGCCCACGCGCTGCAGGATCAGGCCTTCGGCCTGGGGGAACTCCAGCCCTGCCGAGCGACCACCGATAGCGCGCTGGCCCTCCGCGCTTTGATCGAAGGGGACGCGGTACTGACGACGGCCCGATATGCCGAGTTGGAGGGCGAGGAAGCGCTGGAGCACCTGGGGAGAATGGCCGCCGACGCCGAGGAGCCGACCTACGCGCCGCTGGCAGGGGACCCCCTTTTCCAGCGGCTGCGGGCCTTTCCCTACGTGGAGGGGGCCAGATGGGCTGCTGCCCTGTACAAAGAAGGGGGCTGGAGGGCCGTGGACCAGGCGTATGGCCTCGTCCCCTGCTCCACAGAGCAGATCCTCCACCCTGAACGGTATCTGAACCGAGAGCCGCCGCAGATCACCACGCTGCCCGCCCTGACGGATACCCTCGGCTCGGGCTGGTCCCTCGTCCGGGAGGACACGCTGGGGGAGTGGCTGCTGGGCCTTCACCTGGTCGCACACCTGGACGACGAGGCGCGCGCCTGGGATGCGGTGGAGGGCTGGGCCGGGGATCTGTTCACCTGGTGGCAGAGCGAGACAGGAGAAGAGGTGATCGTTTGGCGGACCCTCTGGGACGATCGGGACGAGGCGGAGCAGTTCGAGCAGGCCTACCAGCTGCTGGTCCCCCGTTTCCGTACCCCCCCGTTGCTGACGGCTGAGAACATCTATCGGCTGCCGGGCCGGCTGTGGGAGGGAACGGCGGGGGCGGCCTACGTGGAGCGGACCGGCCGGATCGTTACGGTGGTCTGGGGACCGAATGCGGAGACGGTGGTGAGGGTAGCCCACGCGCTCCCGTGACCCCCGTCCGTTTGAGTTCACGCTAGGAGGCACGGCGATGGAGCCAACCCGCGAGGACGCTTGGAAGTTGCTCACCGAGTACACGAAGAGCCCTAACCTGATCAAACATATGCTCGCCGTCGAGGCGGCGATGCGGGCGTACGCGCGCCGGTTTGGCGAGGACGAGGAGAAGTGGGGAATCGTCGGGCTGATCCACGACTTCGACTACGAGCGGTTCCCCGAGGAACACCCCAACGCCGGGGCACGGATTCTGCGGGAGCAGGGCTGGCCCGAGGAGATCGTCCGGGCGGTCCTCTCCCACGCCGCGGAGATCACCGGCGTCTCCCGGGAGACCTTGATGGAGAAAGCGCTCTACGCGGTGGACGATCTGACCGGGCTGATCGTCGCCGTCGCGCTGGTACGGCCCTCGAAGGACATCCGGGACGTGAAGGTCAAAAGCGTGAAGAAGAAGTGGAAGGATCGGCGTTTCGCCGCCGGGGCGCACCGGGAGGCCGCAGAGGAGGGGGCGGCGATGCTGGGCGTCGACCTCTGGGAGCACGTGCAGATCGTCCTAGAGGCGATGCAGGAGATCGCTGCCGAACTGGAACTGGATGGGAGGCTGGCCTCGTGAGGTTCGATCCGGTAGAGCCCCGACGAGCAGGGATGGGACAGGCAGGATGAGCGAGGAACCTCTCGTCCCCATCCCCACCGAGGAACCCCGGTACTGCCCCGAGTGCGGGGCGCGGGTCGCCGCCCGGGCGACGACCTGCCTGATGTGCGGGGCCTCGCTGGTAGAAGAGAAGGCGGAGGAGAAACCCGCCCCTCGGCCTCGGTTCCGCTGGCTGTTCTGGCTGGCGGTCGTCGGCGCGGTAGCGCTGGTGCTGGGGGTCGGGAGTACCTTACTGCGCCCTTTCCTCTTCCCTACGCCCACGCCCACACCCACGTCGATCCCCACGGTTACCGCTACGCCCACCGCTACTGGCACGCCGACCCCCACGCCGACCGTCACTCCCACGCCCACGCCGCTCCCACCGCGGGCCCATCAGGTCCAGCCGAACGAGACCCTCGCTTCCATCGCGGCGATGTACGACACCACCGTGGAGGAGATCCTGGCCCTTAACCCGGGGATCACGCCGGAGTTGCTCCAGGTGGGGCAGGTGCTCCTGATCCCGCCCGCCGAGCCTGCCCCGGGCGCGGCTCCTACGGAGGAGCCGCAGGGCCCGACGCCGACCCCGGGCGATTTCATCATCCACACGGTCGCGCCGGGGGAGACGCTGCTCTCCATCGCCCAGAAGTACAGCGTGACCGTCGCCCTGATCCGGGCGGCCAATCCGGGGCTCCCGCCAGGGCTGGACGTCCTGCGGGTCAATCAGACCCTGATCATCCCGATGGGGACCCCGATGCCGACTCCTACGCCCACCGTCAACCCCTACGCCACGCCGACGCCGATCCCCCCCTACCCCCCGCCCCCTCTGCTCAGCCCCCGTAACGGGGCGGTCTTTGGGGGGCCGGACGCTGTCATCGTCCTCCAATGGGCCTCGGTGGGGATCCTGCACGCGGGGGAGTGGTACGAGGTCCGGCTGATGCGGCCGGAGGCCCCGATGGAAGTGGTGCGGACCCGCACCACGGTGTACCGGGTACCGGCGGAGTTCTACCCTCCGCCCGAACAGACCGACCGGGAGTTCCGGTGGGAGGTACGGGTGGTGCGGGAGCAGGTCGGGACGGACCGATTCGAGTGGGTGTCCGAACCGGGGCCGTCGCGCACCTTCCTCTGGCTTGCCGAGGCTCCCACGCCTACGCCGTCCCCTGCTCCGACATCCACGCCGTAGCGTGTCCCCGTACGACGCCCTTCCGATGAGGCAAACCCCAGGCGTCATCCCGCGGGGGGCAAGAGAGGTGACCGGCCCTTGCAAAACGAAGGCAAGAATGCCTGTAGGGAGCCCCTATAGGTGAGCAATTGCTGAAAGTGCCGGTCACCTTCCAGGTAGCGTGATTCACTTCGAATACCCCCGCGGTCCGCTGACTTGTCCCCTCATTCCCTTTAATCTATAATC
This sequence comes from Chloroflexota bacterium, assembly GCA_011388675.1. Taxonomy (GTDB): domain Bacteria; phylum Chloroflexota; class Anaerolineae; order B4-G1; family DUEL01; genus DUEL01. The sequence goes on from DROW01000252.1 coordinate 6,857, forward strand.
AGGCCAATCTATCGGGTCCCTGGTCCCGGGCACAAGGGGGGAATATGGAGCAGGCGGATTTGGTCCTGACCGGCGGCGTCGTGGTCACGATGAACAGCGCGTTCGACATTTTTGAGCCGGGAGCCGTGGCGATACGGGGAGAAGCGATCGTCGCTGTCGGGCCGGAAGGCGAGATCGCCGCTGCGTGGCAGGCGAAGGAAACGGTGGACTGCCGGGACCACGCGGTGATCCCGGGTCTGGTCAACGCCCACACCCACGTGCCGATGACGCTGGTGCGCGGCCTGGCCGACGACCTGCGGCTGGACGTCTGGTTGATGGGCTATATGATGCCCGTGGAGCGGGAGTTCGTCCGTCCCGATTTCTGCTGGCTGGGGACCCAACTGGGCTGCGCGGAGATGATCCGCTCCGGCGTTACCTGCTTTGGCGATATGTACTACTTCGAGGAGGCCGTCGCCGACGCAACGGCACAGGTAGGGATGCGGGCGGTCTGTGCCCAGTCGATCCTCAAGTTCCCCACTCCGGACGCTGCCAGTTATGACGAAGGGCTGCGGCTCGCGCAGGACTTCGTCGCCCGCTGGAAGGGACATCATCTGATCATCCCGGCGCTGGGCCCCCACGCGGCCTACACCGCTACGCCGGACCTTCTGCAGGAGTGCGCTCGTCTGGCGCGGGAGTACGACGTGCCCATCCACATCCATCTCGGGGAGACCCAGCAGGAGGTCGAGGACCATCGGGCCCAGTACGGGATGCCGGTGGTGCCCTGGGTGAAGAAACAGGGGATCTTCGAGGCGAAGGTCACCGCGATGCATTGCGTCCACATCGACGAAGGGGAGATGCGGACACTGTTGCACCACGGCGCAGGGGTGGCCCACAATCCGTCCAGCAACCTGAAGTTGGCCAGCGGCATTGCGCCGGTGGCCCGGATGTTGGAGTTGGGGTTGGCGGTGGGGATTGGGACCGACGGTCCGGCCAGCAACAACGACCTGGATATGTTCGAGGAGATGCGGCTGGCGGCGTTGCTGGCTAAGGGAGCCACCGGCGACCCGACCGTCCTCCCCGCCCGACAGGCGCTGGCGATGGCGACGATCCTCTCCGCGAAAGCGCTCCACATCGACCATCTGACCGGATCGCTTGAGGTTGGCAAGCGGGCCGACATCACTGTGGTCGACCTGAGGAAGGTGCACCTCACCCCCCGCTTTTACCGCGATCCGGACAGCATCTACTCGCTTCTGGTCTACGCGGCCAAAAGCAGCGACGTGCGTCACGTGCTTTGCGATGGCCGCTGGCTGATGCGGGATCGAGAGTTGCTCTCGGTGGATGCGGACGCGTTGCGGGGGGAAGCCGCCAAAGTCGCCCGCAAGATCGACCACTTCTTGATCGAACGAGAGGAGAGCGTGCTGAGCAAACTCCTCGCCATCGGTGGCGTGGCCCGCGAGAAGACCTTCGAGGTCCAGGTCAAGGTTCACCTGATGGACATCTCGCCGATCGAGGCCGCCCTGGAAAGCGGGGAGATCCCCATCGTCAAATCCTCCTGGCGGCGACAGTACGACACCTACTTCCTCTTCGACGATCCCGATCACAGCCGGTTGCGCTATCGGGAGGACGAGGTCCTGGACGAAGAGGGGGAGGTAAGCGACGTGCTCTATCGGCTCACCCTCACCGGAGAGACCAAGGAGCGGGAGTTCGCCCGGTCGGTTCTCCTCTCCCGTTCCCGTTTCGACGCTCCGGCCACCCGTAGCCTTCGCTTCTACCGGGAGTACTTCAAACCGAAGGAAGTATGGGAAGTCCACAAGGAACGACGGCGTTACCACATCCGCTACGGCGGGACCGATTTCGCGCTCAACCTAGACCGGGTGGTTCATCCGGACCTGCCGGGGTATTTCCTGGAAGTGAAGAGCCGGACCTGGTCGGCTCAGGACGCCGAGCGGAAGGCGGAACTGATCGGGGAATTGCTGACCCTTTTCGGCGTGGAGGATCGGCAGTTGGTGCGGCGGGAGTATCTGGAGTTGGCGAAAGAGGCGGCGAAGCTGAGGCGGGGGAGTTGAGACGGGGGGCGAGAGGGCCCGATGGTCGCGCGAAGGTGGCTGCTCTGGGCGTTTTTGCTGACGGTGGCGGCAGGCTGGTTGGGAGCATGCGCCCCGGGTCCGACGGACGAGGGAACGCAAGAGTCCGCCCAGGTGGCTCAGACGATCGAAAACAAAGGGTCGGACACCCTGGTCAACCTGGCGATGGCCTGGGCGGAGGAGTATATGCGGCTCCATCCGGACGTGCGCATCTCCGTCACGGGCGGGGGGTCGGGCACGGGGATCGCGGCAATGATCAACGGCACGGTCGACATCGCCAACGCGTCGCGGCAGATGAAGCCCGAGGAGATCGCCGCCGCCGAAGCCAACGGGATCCGTCCGGTGGAGTTCGTCGTTGCGCTGGACGCCATTGCCGTCGTCGTCCACCCCTCCAATCCGGTGGACCGCCTGACGTTGCAGCAGATCTCCGACATTTATACGGGTAAGATCACCAACTGGAGCCAGGTTGGGGGAGAGGACCGTCCCATCGTCCTCCTTTCCCGTGAATCCAACTCTGGCACTTATATGTATTTTCTGGAGCACGTGGTCCGCCTGGGCGACAAGGAAAGCGATCTTCTCTTTTCCCCCGATGCGCTGTTGATGCCCTCGTCGGAAGGGATCAGCGCCGAGGTGCGGCAGAACCCCAACGCCATAGGCTACGACGGCCTGGGGTACGTCACGCCGGACCAGAAGATCATCGCGGTGGCGCGGGAACCCAGCGGGCCATACGTGCTCCCTTCGGTGGAAACGGTCAACGACGGCTCCTATCCCATCTCCCGGCCGCTGTATATGTACACCGCCGGCGAGCCGACGGGGGTGGTCAAGGAGTACATCGAGTGGATCCTCACCGAGGGGCAGGCGCTGGTGCCGGAGTTGGGGTTTGTGCCGATTGAGGGGGGAGGGGGGTCAGCGGATTAAAGCGGATTAAAGCGGATTAAGCGGATGAAGCGGATTAAGCGGATCAAGTGGATTGAGCGGATTAGGCGGATGGGGGGCGGAGAAAGCGATCGTGAGAAGTTCAAGCCTGCAAAGGAGCACTTCGTCGATGAAATCAGGCATTGGCGGACGGATTCAGCGGGAGTACGGGGGGTTGACGTATCGGATTATCGGCAGCGCGATGAGGGTGCATAGAACGTTGGGGCCGGGATTGCCGGAACGGATCTATCAGCGGGCACTCGCGGTCGAGTTTGGAAGGCAGGGCATCAGGTTCGAGCGAGAGAAGCCTGTGGAGGTCTTCTATGCTGGCGTCAGTGTCGGTACCTTCTATCTGGATTTCCTGGTGGAAGATCGGGTCATTGTGGAGTTAAAAGCGCTTGACCAGATCTCGAACGATCATTATCATCAGGTCATCTCGTACCTCACCGCGCTAGGGCGCGAGGTGGCTCTGCTGATCAATTTCGGAACGGCAAGCCTCGAATACAAGCGCGTCCTTCCACCGCTTGCCGTCCAGAACAGCGACGCCTACCGCGCCCGCGTCGAGGCATGGCGTGCAGGAAGGAGGCAATGCTTTGACACTGATTGAGCCGCTCAATTCGCTTAATCCGCTTAATCCGCTTAATCCGCTTAACCTGCTTAACCCGCTTAACCTGCTTAACCTGCTGATCTCCTATGCGCTCTAAACACTGGATCGAATTCGCCATAGAATCCCTCATCCGCGTCCTGGGCCTTTCCAGCATAGGCTTCGTCCTTCTCATCTTCCTTTTCCTGCTCAAGGAAGGGCTCCCCGCTTTCTTTGAGGTGGCCCCGGAGAACCTTTTTGGTGTCCGCTGGTATCCGACCTTCGGCCTCTTTGGCACGTTGCCGCTGATCCTCGGCTCGCTGTTGGTCACCGCCACGGCCATCGCCATCGCCCTGCCCCTGGGAGTTGCCACCGCCGTCTTCGTGCGGGAGGTGGCTCCAGGATGGGCGCGGGAGGTCCTCAAGCCGATGATCGAAGTGCTGGCCGGGATCCCCTCTGTGGTGCTGGGTTTCTTCGGGATGACGGTGCTGGCTCCCCTGGTGCGAGTGACCCTGAACGCGCCAACCGGCCTGACCGCGTTCACCGGCGGATTGATCCTAGCCTATATGGCCCTGCCGACCATCATCAGCGTCGCCGAGGACGCGCTGGACGCGGTGCCAAAGAGTTACCGGGACGCAGGGCTGGCGATGGGGGCCACCCAGTGGCAGACCATCTGGCGGGTGGTCGTGCCTGCCGCCCGCTCCGGCATCCTGACCGCCGTGATGCTGGGGATGGGACGGGCCATCGGCGAGACGATGGCCGTGATGATGGTGACCGGCAACGCCGCCCGGATGCCCACCACGCTGGATTCCCTCTTCCGCCCGGTGCGCACGATGACCGCCACCATCGCCGCGGAGATGGGAGAAGTCGCCCGCGGGAGCACCCACTACCACGTCCTCTTCGGTATCGGCATCCTCCTCTTCGTCATCACGTTCCTCCTCAACCTGGTCGCCGCCGGCGCGATCTTCAAGAAGCGGCGGCGGGGAGGGCTGCGATGAACCGCCGGTACGTGGTCCAACGGGTGGGCTTCGCCCTGCTGACGCTGGCCGCGCTGCTGGTCGTGGTTCCGATCCTCTTGGTCGTGGGCACGATCATCGTGCGGGGCGCGTCGGCCATCGACTGGGAGTTCCTCACCGCGATGCCCAGGGATGGGATGAAGGCCGGGGGAATCCTGCCCGCCATCGTCGGCACGGTGCTTCTCACGCTGGGTACCGCACTGGCGGCGATCCCGGTGGGCGTTGGGGGGGCGATCTACCTGGCCGAATACGCCCGTGACACCTGGCTCACCCGCCTTGTCCGCCTGGCGATCATCAACCTCGCCGGCATTCCGTCGGTGGTGTACGGGCTGTTCGGTCTGGGGCTCTTCGTGCTCTTCCTCCAATTCGGCACATCCATCCTAGCCGGGTCGCTTACACTGGCGATTATGACCCTGCCGATCATCATCAGCACCGCCGAGGAGGCTCTGCGGGCGGTGCCGACGGAGTTCCGCACCGTCATCCTCAGCCTGGGAGGAACCCGCTGGCAGGCCGTCCGATACGTGGTCCTCCCTCAGGCGATGCCAGGGATCATCACCGGGATCATCCTCGGCCTGCTGCGGGCGGCAGGGGAGACCGCACCCATCCTGTTCACCGTCGCGGCCTTCTATCTCCCCCGCCTCCCCCGTTCCCCCCTCGACCCAACGATGGCCCTGCCCTACCACCTCTACGTCATCAGCACCCAGGTGCCCGGGATGCCGGAGGAGATCAAGTACGGGACCGCTCTGGTGCTCCTGGCCCTGGTGCTCTCGATGAATGTCGTCGCCACCCTCATCCGGAGTTACTACCGGCGGAGGAGGGAGTGGTAGTGGGAACAGGAAGCGGGAAGCGAGGAAGCGAGAAGTCAACGTTTGGCGAATGGACGTGAAGATTCGCATCGAGGACCTGACGTATGCCTACGGCGACAAGGTGGCGTTGCGGGACGTGACGATGGACATCCCAGCGAACGCCATCACGGTGGTCTTCGGCCCGGCGGGAGGCGGGAAGACGACGCTCCTGCGGCTCATCAACCGGCTCAACGACCTGATCGAAGGGACCCGGATGTCGGGGCGGATCCTGCTGGACGGGAAGGACATCTACGCGCCGGCGACGGACGTCATCGACCTGCGGCGGCGGGTGGGGATGGTCTTTGCCCTGCCGCTCCCACTTCCGGGGACCATCCGGGAGAACGTCGAGTACGGTCCCCGGCTGGCTGGAGTGAGGGACCCGGTTCGCCTGGAGGAGATCGTGGTCCGCAGCCTCAAGCAAGCCGCCCTCTGGGACGAGGTCAAGGATCGGCTGGATACCCCCGCCAGCGCCCTCTCCGGCGGGCAGCAGCAGCGGCTCTGCCTGGCCCGCAGCCTGGCGCTGGAGCCGGAGGTCCTCCTGCTCGACGAGCCGACCTCCGGCCTCGACCCCATCTCCACCGGTCGGATCGAGGAGACCCTGTTCGAACTGAAGCAGCGGTATACCATCGTCCTCGTCCCCCACAGCATCCAGCAGGCCGCCCGCGTGGCCGACTACGCCGCGTTCTTCCTGATGGGGGAGTTGGTCGAATGGCAGCCGGGCGATATGCTGTTCACCAACCCGCGCGACCAGAGGACGGAGGATTACATCACGGGAAGGTTCGGATGAGGCAGGAAGCAAGAGGTAAGGGACAGGGAACAGGGGGCAGGGGGTGGGAGGTCCTGCCTCTCGCATCCTGCGTCTTTGACCACGGTGGCCTATGAGAGCGAAGATCCAAGTCGACCACCTTTCGTTTTACTACGGCGACAAGCAGGCTTTGTTCGACATCTCGATGGAGATCCGGGAGCGGCAGATCACCGCCCTCATCGGTCCATCAGGATGCGGGAAGTCCACCTTCCTGCGCTGCCTCAACCGGATGAACGACACCATCCCCGGAACCCGGCTGGAGGGGCGCGTGCTCTTGGATGGGCAGGACATCTATGCCCCCGGCACCGACGTGGTGGACCTGCGGCGGCGGGTCGGAATGGTGTTCCAGCGGCCCAACCCCTTCCCCCAGTCCGTCTTCGACAACGTCGCCTTCGGCCCGCGCGTGCTGGGGCTGTATCGGGGGAAGGACGAACTGGAGGAGATCGTCGAACGGAGCCTTCGCGACGTGCGATTGTGGGATGAGGTGAAGGACGACCTAAAACAGGACGCCCTCAGCCTCTCCCTCGGACAGCAGCAACGGCTCTGCATCGCCCGCGTCATCGCTGTGCAGCCCGAGGTCATCCTGATGGACGAGCCCTGCTCCGCCCTCGACCCCATCGTCACCCTGGAGATCGAGGAACTGATGAAGCGGCTGCGGGAGCAGTACACCATCGTCATCGTCACCCACAACATGCAGCAGGCGGCGCGCGTGTCGGATTGGACCGGGTTCTTCTGGCTGGGCCGGCTGGTGGAGATGGGCCCGACCGGCGATGTGTTCACCCGCCCCCAGCAGAAACTGACCGAGGATTACATCACGGGGAGAGCAGGGTAGCAAGACGCAGGACGCAGGACGCAGGATGCGGGAAGCAAGGAAGTAAGGGGGGAGGATATGCCACGGGAGGCGTTTGAGAGGGAGTTGCAGCGGTTACAAGGGGAACTGTTGACCCTGGGAGGTATGGTCGAGGAAGCGATCACCGCCTCGGTGGAAAGTCTGCGTCGTCAGGATCTAGAGGCGGCGCAGCGGGTGATCGACCGGGACCGGCAGATCAACGAGCAGCGGTTCGCCATCGAGCGGGACACGCTGATCCTGATCGCCACCCAGCAGCCGATGGCGGGTGACCTTCGAGTCCTCGCCGCCATCCTGGAGATCACCACCGAACTGGAACGGATGGGAGATTACGCCAAAGGAATCGCCAAGATCTGCCTGATGATCGGCAAGGAGCCGTTGCTCAAGCCGCTGATCGACATCCCCCGGATGGCGGAGAAGGCGCGGGATATGCTCCACCGAGCGCTGGATGCCTTTATGCGGCGGGACGTGGAAGAGGCCCGAGCGATCCCGAAGGAGGACGACGAGGTGGACGCCCTCTACCAGCAGATCTACCGGGAGTTGATCACCTACATCCTGGCCGACCCCCACAACATCGAGCAGGCGAACTACTTGCTCTGGGCGGCTCACAATCTGGAGCGGACCGCCGACCGGGTGACCAACATCTGCGAGCGGGTCGTCTTCACCGTGACCGGCGAGATGATGGAGATGAACGAGGACGAGGAGCGGTCCACTTCGGTCGAAGGACTGTCAGCGTAAAGTGCGACGCACCTCGGAGGTGCGTCGCACTTCAAGCCTCCCTCAGTCCGTTCCTCTTCCCACCGCCGCCTCCAGCAACCCCTGCCCGATCTCCGCCGCCCGCTGGGGTTCCTCAGCGTGCTCCAGCAGGACCACCACCGCATATCGGGGGGCGTCCGTCGGCGCGATCCCCAGGAACCAGGCGTGAGGCGGTCGATCCTCCCCGGCCACCGCTGTCCCCAGGTGTCCCACGGCCTCGGTGCCGTAGGGCACCCACGCCCCCCGCAGGGCCTGCGCCGCATCCGGCGTGACCACCTGCCGTGCCCCACCCGGAGCCTCCAGCGTGCGCCATCCGCCCTGGGGCTCCATCACCTGAAGCGCCAGGCGCGGCGCGGGCATCACCCCGTCGGCGGCCAGCGCTGCCGCCACCCGGGCCATCTGCAGCGGGGAGACGGTCAGCCCGCCCTGGCCGACCGCCTCCAGCGCCGGTTCCTGCGGCGACCAGGCTCCGGCCTCGGTGGGCACCTCCAGCGGGGGCGGCTCCAGCAACCCCCAACGCTCGACCACCACGCGCAACCCTTCCTTCCCCAACTGCTCGCCCAGGGCGGCAAAGGGCCCCGGGCACGCCGCCCGATACGCGACGGCCATCGTGCCCACCGAAGGGGAGCCCCACAGACAGCCCATCGCGCGGTCATCCACCTGGACCGTGGCGGTGATCGCCGGGGCGAGGTCGTCCAGGGAGATCATTCCCTGATCCATCAGCCCGGCCAGCACCACCGTCTCCAGGGCCGCCCCCGGCTGGTACAACCCCTGCGTCGCCCGGTTGACCAGCGGCGCGGCCGGATCTTCCCGCAGCCGATCCCACTCCTCTTCCAACCGGATGGGGTCGAACGTGGGGGAGGAGGCCATCGCCAGCACCTCGCCGGTCCGGGCGTCGAGGAGGACGACCGCTCCCCCCCTCCCGGCGAGGGCAGCCATCGCCTGCCGCTGGAGGTCGGCGTCCAGCGCCAGTTGCACGTCCCGTCCCACGGGCGGACGGTGGAGCAGATCCGCCCAGGCGGCCTCCCAGGCCGACCGATCCGCCTCCCCCCGCAGGAGGTCATCGAACGAAGCCTCGATCCCCCCGGTCCCATACCGCAGGCTGGCGTAGCCCACCACCGGCGCGGCCTCCGGCACCGGATAGGTCCGGGTGACGATCCCGTGCTCCCCCACCTCCGTCCCGGCCAGCACCCGTCCCTGCCGATCCAGGATTCGACCGCGGACGATCCGCTGCTCGTACTCCACCCGGCGGGGATTGTCCTCCCGGGCCACCAGCCACTCCGCCCGGACGACCGACCAGTAGCCGCAGGTGAGGGCCAGCGCCAGCAGGCCGATCCCCAGCGCGGCCGCGACGCGGGTGAGGGCGACGGGGGAGGGAACGGGACGGGGAGGAACGGCTGGCCGGGCGTCGGAGACGCAGAGCAGGAGGCCCAGAAGGATGAAGGAGGAGAACAGGGAGGAGCCGCCGTAGGAGAGGAAGGGGAGAGGCACGCCAGCGATGGGGGCCAGTTTGGCGTTGCCGGCCATAATGATCCACGCCTGCACGCCGAGGCCGACGGTGAGACCGGCGGCGAGGAGCCGCTCGAACGGTCGGGAAGCACGGGCCGCGATGCGGAACCCGCGTACCACCAGGACGGCGAAGAGGAGGAGCACGGCGAGCGCGCCCGCCAGACCGAACTCCTCGGCGACCGCGGCCAGGACGAAGTCGGTGTGGACAGCAGGGATATAGGTCGGGCGGCCCAGGCCCAGCCCCTGCCCGAAGACCCCTCCCGCCCCGAAGGCCAGCAGGCTCTGGACGATCTGGAAGGTCCGGTCGGCCGCTCCGGGCCAGGGATCCAGCCATCCGTCTACCCGCAGCGCCACCCGCGCCGATCCCACATACCCGACCCCACCGGCGACCAGGAAGAGGAGCAGGCCGACGAGGACGTATCCCCTCTGGCCCGTGGCGAGATAGAGCATCGCCAGGAAGGTGAAGAAGAAAAGCATCGCCGTGCCCAGGTCCTGCTGCCAGGCCAGGAGCACGAGGGCCAAGCCAAACATCGCCAGGAGGGGGCCCGTGTAGGCGATGCGGAGCCGCCAGGCCAGGCCGGGGGCCGGATCGACCGCCAGCAGCAGGTCGCGCCGCTCCGCCAGGTAGGAGGCCAGGAAGACGACCATCAGGAGTTTGAGCGGCTCGGAGGGCTGGAAGTAGGCCCCGCCGATCCCCAGCCAGAGGCGAGGGCCGGAGCCGGAGGGATTGACCCCCAGAACGAGCGTAGCGGCGAGGAGGACCAGGCCGGCCGTGAGCCAGGTGTATCGGTAGCGCCGAAGCCAGCGCAGGTCCCTCCCCAGCCGCACCACCCCCAGCATCGCCAATGTGGAGAGCAGCAGCCACGTCGTCTGACGGGGGAGGAAGTTGGGGGCCAGCCGGCCGATGAGGAGCAGCCCCCAGCCGCTCAGCAGCGCCGCCACCGGCAGGAGCAGGGGATCCCGCCGGGGAAGGGCCCGGATCAGGGTCCGGTGGGCCGTGGCGAAGGAGAGCAGCCAGGCAAGGAGGGCTAGGATCACGGACCGGGGATCTACGTCGACGTTGCAGGCTGTGGGGCAAGTGGGGCAGAGCAGGAGGAGCACTCCCCCCACGCCGACGAAGAGCCCGGCGATCAGGAGCAGCCGCCCCTCGCGCCGGGTGATCTCCGCCTCGGATCGGTCCATCGTTTCCCTCGCCTAACTCACCGCAGAGATGTGGAGGACGCAGAGTAAAGGCAATTTTACCACAGAGGCACAGAGTGCACAGAGAAATTTCATAAAGATGGAGAAACTCTGTGCCCTCTGCGCCTCTGTGGTTTTCAACCTACCCGGCGCACGCCCAGCCGGAGGGCGTGACCGTCCACCTTGAACTCGCCCACGTGCATCCCGGGCTCCGGCTCCCCTTCGCGCAGTTCCACGCAGAGGGTCTCGGCGGCGATGTAGTCGTGCCAGGCGGCCACCGCCTCGGCCAGTTCGCCCTCCGCCTGGCAGGCCGCGACGATCCGGTCGTCCGGCTCGAAGCCCGCCTCCTTGCGCAGGTTCTGGATGCGGCGGACCACCTCGCGGGCCAGCCCCTCGGCCCGCAGTTCGGGGGTGAGGGTGGTGTCGACGGCGACGGTGATCCCCCGCTCCGAGGCGACGGCCAGCCCTTCCCGAGGCTGCTCCTGCACCAGGACCTCCTCCGGAGCCAGTTCCACCTCCTCGCCCTCGACCTCCAACCGCAGCGGGAGGCCCGCCCGCAGCCGTCGGACCGCCTCCAGCGGCTCCAGAGCCGCCAGCGCCGCCCGCACCGCCGGGAACCGCTTCCCGAAGCGGGGTCCCAGCACTTTGTTGTCGGGCAGCAGCCGGTAGGTCACCAGTTCGTCCGGGGTCTCCACGAAGGCGATCTCCTTGACGTTCAACTCGTCCCGGATCAGGCCCAGCAGTTCCTCGTCAAGCAACCCTGCCCCCTCCTCCAGGTGGAGCAGCGCCCGGCCCAGCGGCTGGCGGAGTTTGATGTTGGCGCTGTTGCGGGCGGCGTGGCCCAGCGCCACCACCTGCCGGACCAGCGCCATCCGCTCCAGCAGGCCCTCGTCCACCAGGGAGAGATCCGCCTCGGGCCAGTCGGTGTGGTGGACGCTCTCCGGCGCGTCCGGGTTCACCGAGCGGACCAGGTTCTGGTACATCGTCTCGGTGACGAAGGGGATGAAGGGGGCCAGGAGTCGGCAGAGGGTGGTGAGGACGTGGTAGAGGGTGCTGTAGGCCGCGTTCTTGTCCTCGTCCTGCTCGCTCTTCCAGAACCGGCGGCGGCTGCGGCGGAGGTACCAGTTGGTCAGATCGTCGATGAAGGGCTCCACCGCCAGCGTCGCGCCGTAGGCGTCGTAATCGTCCAGCCGCTCCGTCACCCTGGCGACGACCTGGTTGAGGCGGGCCAGGATCCAGCGGTCCAGGGAAGTTCGGGGTAGGGAAGTTCGGGGTTCGGAGTTCGATGTTCCGGGGCTCCAGCGGTCGATGTTGGCGTAGGTGACGAAGAAGACGTAGGCGTTCCAGAGGGGAAGGAGGAACTGGCGGCGGACCTCGTCGGCCTTGCCGTAGCCGAAGAGGAGGTCCTTCTCCGGCTTCTGGCGGCAGTAGAGCCACCGCATCACGTCCACCCCCATCCGATCGGCCGCCTCGTTGAACTCGATGGCGTTCCCCCACGACTTGTGCATCTCCCGCCCGTCCTCGGCCAGGAGCGTGGCGTAGCCGAAGCAGGTCTTGAACGGCGGAGAGTTGTCCATCACGGTCGCCATCGCCAGCAGGGAGTAGAACCAGTTGCGGAACTGACCGGGGAAGGACTCGGTGATGAAGTCGGCCGGGTACCACTGCCGCCAGTAGTCGGGGTTGGTGCGGTACTGCAGGGTACTGAAACTGACGATCCCCGCGTCCAGCCACGGGTTGCCCACGTCCGGGATGCGCTCCACCTCCGCGCCGCACTTCGGGCAGCGGATGCGGATCGCGTCCACCCAGGGCCGGTGGGGGGTGTGGCCCTCGAAGGTCTCCCACCCGGCGATGGCCCGCTCCTTCAGTTCGTGCTCGTCGCCGATGACCTCGAAGTGGCCGCACTCCTTGCATTCCCAGATGGGCAGGGCCAGCCCCCAGTACCGCTTCTTGCTGATCATCCAGTCGTGCATATTCCGCAGCCAGTCCATCTCCCGGGCGTAGCCGAACTCGGGGATCCAGCGGATCTGGTCGACCACGTCCATAATCTGGTAACGGAGGCTGCGGGCCTTTTCCTCCTCCGTCAGTTCCTCGCGCGGCTTGTCGTACACCGGCCCCATACTGATGAACCACTCGTCCACCAGGCGGAAGACCAGGTCGGTACCGCACCGCCAGCAGACCGGGTAGCGGTGGGTGTAATCCTCGACCTTGTAGAGCAGCCCCTTCTCCCGCAGATTGTCGAACACCCGCTCGGCGCTCTCGGAGACGTGGGTGCCGGTGAGGGGACCGAACCCCTCGATGAAGTACCCCTCCTCGTCCAGCGGGGCGATGGCGGGGAGGCCGTATTCCTTGCTCAGTTGGAAGTCCTCCGCACCGCACCCCGGCGCGATGTGGACGATACCGGTGCCCTCCGCCTCGCCCACCTCCTCCCAGAGGATCACCCGGTGCGCCTGGGGGCCGCCAGCGGCCTGCTGGGCCTCCAGTTCGTCGAAGGGGCCGTCGTAGGTCCAGCCCTCCAGCGCGGTCCCTTTCATCTCCTCCAACACCTCGTAGGGGCCCTTCAACTGGTGGAGGGTCCCCTTGGAGAGGTAGAACACCTCGTCCCCCTGGCGGACCTTCACGTAGGTCAGTTCCGGCCCCACCGCCGCCGCGACGTTGCTGGTCAGGGTCCAGGGGGTGGTGGTCCAGACCAGCAGGCTCTCCTTCTCCCGTCCCCGCAGCGGGAAACGGAGGACGACGCTCGGATGGGTGCGCTCCTGGTATCCTTCGGTGACGATCTCGTGCTGGCTGATGCCGGTGGCGCAGCGGGGGCACCAGGGCATCACGTCGGTCCCCTTGTAGAGCCACCCCCGCTCCCAGCACCGCTTGAGGAAGGTCCAGATCATGTAGTTGTTCTCGTTGGAGAAGGTGAAGTAGGAGCCACCCAGTTCCGGCAGCCCCAATCGGCCCACGATCTGCTCCACCGTGTCGGTTACCGGGCCGTCGGGCCCCTGGACGGTGATGACCTGCTGGGGGTCCTCCACCAGCCGTCGCGCCAGGTCGCGCAGGAAGTCCGGGTCGTTCCAGTCCATCCAGTATCCCAGCCGGATCGACTGCTCGGTCTGGACGGCGGCGAAGCGGAGCACCCGCTCCTTGCACTTGCGCACGAACGGGTCGATGCCGTAGTTCTCGATGTCCCGCTTGGACCGGAACCCCAGTTCCTTTTCGACCTCGACCTCGACCCAGAGGCCCTGGCAGTCGAAGCCGTTCTGGTAGCGGGTGCGGAAGCCGCGCATCGCCTTGTAGCGGTGGAAGAGGTCCTTGTAGGTACGCCCCCAACCGTGGTGGACCCCCATCGGGTTGTTGGCCGTGATCGGCCCGTCGATGAAGGACCAGCGGGGGCCGTTCGCCCGCAGGGCGACCAGTTTCTTGAAGGCGTCGGTCCGCTTCCAGAAGTCGA
>DROW01000253.1 GCA_011388675.1 Chloroflexota bacterium
CGATGACCGCGGCCAGGTCCTTCACCTCCTCGTCCAGTTCTTGCTTCTGGCTCAAAATCCGCAACGCCTCGGCGATCGTCCGCCGATGATGGTTCCGTACCTTCCCCGGTCCTTCCGTAGAGATAACTCGTCCCATATCCCAATCACCCAGTCACCTAGTCACCTAGTCTCCCAGTCACCCAGTCACCCGGTCATAGACCTCGGGATTCGCACAATACGGCAGCCTCTCCCCCCGCAGCCCCGCCAGCAGGTTCTCCGCGGCCATCGTCGCCATCCGCTCCCTGGCGGCGACCGTCGCGCTGCCCAGGTGGGGGACGACGAGACAGTTGGAGAGGTCGAGCAGGGGGTGGTCCGCCGGCAGCGGCTCAGGGTCGGTGACGTCGAGGGCGGCCGCCCCGATCCAGCCCTCCCGCAGGGCGCGGAGCAGTGCGTCGGTATCGACCACCGGCCCGCGGGCGGCGTTGATCAGGATCGCCGTCGGCTTCATCCGGCGCAGCGCGGCCTCGTCGATCAGGTAGCGCGTCTCGGGCGTCAGCGGGCAGTGGAGGCTGACGAAATCCGCCTGGGCCAGCAGGTCCTCCAGCGGCACGTACTCCACGCCTAGTTCTGCCTCCAGATCGGGTTTGCGGCTCCGGCTGTGGTAGAGGACCCGCATCGCGAACCCCCGCGCGCGGCGGGCGACCGCCGTCCCGATCCGCCCCAGGCCGACGATGCCCAGCGTCTTTCCCCACACCTCCCTCCCGAGGAGGGCCATCGGCTCCCAGGTGCGCCAGCGGCCCTGGCGGATATACTCGATCCCTTCCGGGATACGCCGGGCGGCGGCGAGGAGCAGGGCGAAGGTCAGGTCGGCGGTGGCCTCGGTGAGCACCCCCGGCGTGTGGCCGACCGGGATCCCTCGCGCCGTCGCGGCCTCCAGGTCGATGTTATCGACCCCCACAGCCATCTGGCTGATCACCCGCAGCCGCTTCCCGGCATCGATCACCTCCGCGTCGATGGGGTCGGTCAGCAGGCAGAGGAGGCCGTCGCACCCGGCCACCTCCCGAAGGATCACCTCCCTGGGCGGTGGCAGTTCCCCTTCCCACATCTGAACCTCGCAGGCTTCCCGCACCCGGCGAAGGCCTGCCTCGGGGATGGGGCGGGTGACGAAGACGAGTGGCCGGGTAGATACGTCTTTCCGCATCGTCTCTTCACCTTTGCGAAGAACCACGAAAACCTCTGCGCCCTCTGCGTCTCTGCGGTGAAACTGCGCTCACCTGCGGGACCAGATCGCCCAGAGCCGGCTCAGAACTGCCTCCAACCGCTGCCCCAGCGGTTCCCCCCGCTCCGTCGTCACGTCGTCTTCGTTCTCGAACACGGCGTAGGGCACCCGCACCCCCTTCACCTCCACGTACTCCGGATCGGCAGCTGTGAACAGATCCCAGTCGTCCTCCTTGTACAATCGCTCCATCTTCTCGTCCGGCAGGCTGTGTTCCAGGATGGAGTCGGGCCGGTCCGGGTTGAAGCGGAGCCGGTTCTTCCGCAGTGACTCCTCGTAGGAGACCCGGACGTACATGATCGCGCCCCGGGCCAGCATCTCCTCCGGAAAGTGGCGGAACGCCTCCCGGTAGCCGCCCGACGGGCTGCCTCGGGAGAACTCCACGATGGTGGTGACCTCCTGGCCCGGAGGTCGATCCCGCTCCCGTTTGGCGAACTCCAGCGCCAGCCGTTCGATGAGGAGGTGCCAGAGGTAGGGGTACTTGAAGTATCCCTCCTCGTCGGTGTGGAGGCCAGGGTAGCCCATCCGCCGCAGGATCGCGTCCTCCTCGAACCAGGTCCAGAGCATCGGGAAATCGTCCAGCACCTCGAAAGGACCGATGTGGAACCGGCGTCGCCGCTCCTCCACGTCCGTCCGCGTGAGGTAGTCGATGATCTCGCTCTTGCCCGCCGCCGGACGGGCCACCAGGAAGAGGATGTCGAAGGTCTCCTGGTCCATGCTGCGCCTCCTTGTGTAATTTCACCACAGAGACACAGAGGGCACAGAGGAATCTCGTGTTTTTCTAAAGGGAAGAAACTCTGTGTCCTCCGTGTCTCTGTGGTATTCTTTCCCTCTTAATCCTCGCCGCCCATCCGCATCCGCGGTCGCCTGTCCTCCCGCTCCGGGAACCGGGTGAGCACCGTGGCCGCCACCGGCAGAGCGACCCGCTTGCCGCGCAGCAGCGCCTCGTCCAGCGACTTGCCGCCCAGCGGGAAGACGGCGATGGGGGTCTCCGGTACGTTGTACCGCTTCTCGACGATGGCCATCCCCACCAGGTATCCCTCGACATCGATGGAGCAACTGGTGACGTGGCCGATCTGCTGCCCTTTGCGGTTGACCACCGGGTCGCCGATGTGGGGGATGCGGACGCCCTTCTCGTTGACCCGGAAGCGGATGACCTCCCGCCTGCGGTCCTTCTCCCGCGCCAGGAGCGGGTCGCGGCCGACGAAGAACGGTTTGTGGTACTTGACGTAGCCGGGGAAGCCAGCCTCGATGGGGGAGATGTCGAACGGGCCGGCCAGTTCGTGGCCGTAGAGGGGAAGGCCGGCCTCGGTGCGAAGGCTATCCCGCGCACCCAGGCCGCACGGCTTCACGCCGAAAGGCTTCCCCGCTTCGAGGATGGCCTCCCAGAGCCGGGGGGCGTCGTCGGGGTGGACGAAGATCTCGAACCCCCACTCCTCGCCGGTGTAGCCCGTCCGCGCCACCACCAGCGGGACCCCTGCCAGTTCGCACGCCATCAACTCGGTCCGGCGCAGCCGGCGCAGCGCGGCCTTCGTCTCCGGATCGTCGGTCAGCGCCTGGAGGGTGGGCAGCGACGCAGGCCCCTGCAACGCCAGGTCCCGCTTCTGCCGCTCGCCGGAGGCCGGGTCCTTCAGGTTGCGCAGCACCGCCTGAGCCTCCACCTGCACCCAGGGCCGTTCCCGGTCGATGATCACCCGCCGCTCGTTGACCGCGTTCAGCCAGTCCCAGTCCTTCTCCTCGTTGGCCGCGTTGACCACCATCAGGTAGTGGTCGGCCCGCAGGCGGTAGATCATCACGTCGTCGATCACGTGCCCGTCGGGGTCGAGCAGGTAGCCGTAGAGGGATTGGCCGTCCTCCAGCCAGGCGACGTAGTTGGAGCAGACCGTGTCCAAGAAGACGGTAGCGTGCGGGCCGGTGATCTCGAACACGCCCATATGGGCCACGTCGAACAGCCCGGCCGCCTCTCGCACCGCCCGGTGCTCCTCGCTCACCGAGGTGTACCAGACCGGCATCTCCCACCCGGCGAAGGGGACCATCTTGGCGCCCATTCGCTTGTGGACCTCGTACAGCGGCGTCCGCTTGAGCGGCCCGCCGGTCGGCTGCCACTTCCACACCTCCCGCTCGACCTTCGGCGCGAACTCCCTCAGATGCGCCTGGCCCACGAAGTACGGCTTCGTCAGATCGAACCGCTCCGGATGCGCCGCGAACAGCGCCGCCACATCACCTCCTTGCCTCCCTGCTTCCCCGCTTCCCTGCTTCCTGCTTCCTGCTCCCTGCTCCCCGTCTCCTGCCTCTTCCACCACCACCGGCCCCTCCACCTTCCGGAACACGTCCTCCTCGTCGAACAGCGTGTACCCGTCGGAGAGGGCCCGCAGCCAGGCGGCGACCCGGTCGCCGTTGGAGGCCGGCGTGATCAGGTAGCGGTCCCGCCCCCACTCGTCCGGCTCCTCCCGCTCCACCGTCACCTCGGCGATCAGGTTTCCGTTCCGGTCCAGCATATAGGCGGTCAGGGAAACGCCGGGGGCCAGTTCGGCCACGTTCGCCGTCACCACCTGCTGGACGAACTGCCGCGCCCGCCAGCCCGTCACCCGCAGGGCACGGGGCGCACGGCCGTGCGCCCCTCCCTCGTTTCCCCGCTTCCCTGCTTCCCGGAGATAGAAATGCGGATACCCACTCTTCTCGTACTCAAAATCGACCCCCGCCTTCTCCGCCAACTCCGCCACCCCCGCCCGTACCTCCTCCATCACGTCCAGGTCGATCTTGCCGCGCGGGAGGGTCCCGATGAGGCCGTTGTAGGCGAAGGGCTTGATGTTGACCAGGACCTTGTGGATCAGCCCGGCGAGGGTGTCCATATCCGTCTCGTCGAGCCCGCGCTGGGTGACCCAGGGGGTGCCCAGGCGGACCCCCGTCGCCAGGGCGGTCTCGGTGTCGCCGGGGATGGTGTTCTTGTTGGCGACGATCCCCACCAGGTCGAGGATGCGGACCGCTGGCTCGCCCCACAGGGGGAAGCCGGTGTCGGAGGGGATCGACTTCAGGTCGATGAGCAGGAGGTGGGTGTCGGTGCCGCCGTAGGCCAGTTTCAGCCCTCGCTTCTGGAGCCCCTCCGCCAGGGCACGGGCGTTGGCGACGATCTGGTGCTGCAGGCGGCGGAACTCCTCCGTCTGGGCGATGCGGAAGGCGACCGCCATCGCCGCGAACTTGTTGACGTGGGGGCCGCCCTGCTCGCCGGGGAAGATCGCCATATCGATGGCCTGGGCCAGTTCTTCGTCGGTGGTGAGGATGCAGGCCCCCCGCGGCCCGCAGATCGTCTTGTGGGTGGTGAAGACGGTCACGTCGGCGATGCCGACGGGGTTGGGATAGACCCCGGCGGCGGCCATCCCGGCGGTGTGGGCGATGTCCGCCATCAGGTAGGCTCCCACCTCGTCGGCGATCTCCCGGAACGCGTGCCAGTCCGGCGCCCAGGGGTACGACGTGTACCCGGCGACGATCACCTTCGGCCGGTGCTGTCGCGCCAGATCCCGG
Source organism: Chloroflexota bacterium (assembly GCA_011388675.1). Taxonomy (GTDB): domain Bacteria; phylum Chloroflexota; class Anaerolineae; order B4-G1; family DUEL01; genus DUEL01. The sequence continues at coordinate 4,778 of DROW01000253.1, forward strand.
ATCTGGTCGTAGTCCAGCCGCTCCGTTTTGGGATCGACCCCGTAGGAGACCACCCGGTATCGCTGGCCGGAGAGGTTGAACTCCGAGCCGTGGGTCAGGTGGCCGCCCTGGTAGAGGTCCATCCCCATCAGCACGTCCCCCGGCTCCATCAGCGCCTGGTAGACGGCCAGGTTGGCCGCCGCGCCGGAGAGGGGCTGGACGTTGACGTAGATGTGCTCGGCCCGGACGTCGTCGTGGGCGAACAGTTCGGCGCACCGCCGCTGGGCCAGGCACTCGACGAAGTGGACGTAGTCCACCCCCTTGTAGAACCGCCGGTCGGCGTAGCGGCGGTAGAAGGCCAACTGCCACGCCACGTCCCGCAGCCGCCCTTCCGGGTCGCGCGTCATCCGCAGCGGCGGGTACCCCTCGGCGTAGCCGTTCTGGAAAACGGAGCCCAGGGCCTCACGGACCGCCCTGGGCGCATACGATTCGGAGGGGATGAGGATCAGTTTGCGGGCCTGCCGTTCCGCTTCCCAGCGGATCAGGTCGGCGACGAAGGGGGCGATCTCCTCAAGGTCAGCGCGGAAAAGAAAGTCCGATTGGGATCGTGGATCTTCCGACGGCATTGCACGACTCCTCCGCTTGATGGATTGTGGTCCGGTCTCGAATCACCGGTATTGTAGCACCAGCGAAGCCGGGGAGCAAGGCCGGAGGGGTCAGGGTGTGCTTCAGAACGGAAAGGGCCGGTCACCCTCCGGGGAGCGCGATTTGCCTCGGACACCCGGTCGGGTTTATGAAATTTTTAGTACATTGGCAAGCGATTTGCACATAACATTGTGTTATAATATCGGGGTAGGGGGACCGCTTCCCTCGGAGGGCCAGCGTGTGGACGGCTTTGGGGCGGGTCTTCGCCGGGTAAGGGAGGCGGTTGGGCGGATCGGGCTGGTCCGAGTGCGGGTGGAGTCTGTTCCTGACGATGTGCAGATATGCGAAAGGAGGAGGCTTAGCGATGCGAGGAATGAGAAGGATAGGAACCGTCGTAGTCCTGCTCGTGTTGTTCGTCGGCCTATGGACCCCTCCGGTGGCGCTGGCGGGGGGCGGGGGAGAGACGGTCGATCTCCTGATCCAGACCACAGGGTCGGTGGATGCCCTGGTGGACTTCGTCACCTCGATCGGGGGAACGATCAACTTCCGATATGAGAACGTGCCGGTCGTCGCCGTATCCATTCCAGCCGACCAGGTGCAGGCGCTCTCCGAGTTCCCTGGCGTGGCTCTGGTCGAGAAGGACGAGATGGTCTATCTCCCAGACGACGTCGGCGACGACGTTCACCCGCTTGCCTACACGGTGGAGGCGTTGGACGGCGTCGACCTGGAAGCGATCGAGCCGTTCTCCATCGATGTGGAGGCCCTGCCGGAGGGGTACGCCAACTTCCAGTACACTCGCGCGTTCAGCATCTGGCCGATGACGGACTTCGGGATGGGGACCGTCGTGGCGGTGGTCGACACCGGGGTCGCGCCGAACGTCTGTCTCTCCCACGCCGTGATCGGCGCCCCGGGCTTCCCGGACGGGTACAACGCCACAGGGGATGGGGTTCCGGCTACCGACCCGAGCAACCACTGGCACGGGACGCACGTCGCCGGGGTGATCGCTTCCGCGTGCGCGCTCCGCTTCAGCGATCCGACCGATCCACTCTACCAGGCGATCTCCGCTTATCTTCCCTGGTGGCCCAACTTCGTGCCCATCTTTGGGCAGGCTCCCGGTGCCAACATCTACCCGGTCAAGGTCTTCCCTCAGGACGGAAGCGGCGTGCCGACCTCGGTCATCCTGGACGGGTTGGACCACGTCCTGACCCTGAAGAAGAGCGGGCTGCTGGATATCGACATCGTCAACATGAGCCTGGGGGGTCCGACCTTCTTCGACGGGCGGGACACGTTCGACCTGTTCATCCGGGAACTGAAGAAGGCCCACATCTTCGTGGTGACCTCGGCGGGCAACGAGGGGCCGATCCCCAACTCCGTCGGCTCGCCGGCGACCTCATACGACTCGCTCAGTGTGGGTGCGCTGGACTACGCCACCTCGTCCCGGGTCCTCTACGAGTACCTGGGGCTCACGCGTGGTGCGGATGGGGTTCCCTTCAACGGCGACGAGGGGCCGGGGATGGGGATGGTGATGCGGCCCACCGATGAGACCCGGGTGGCGAACTTCTCCAGCCGGGGGCCTCTGAGCGACGGTCGGGGCGGGCCGGACATCAGCGCGTTGGGCCTGTGGAACTTCCACGCCGGGCCGCAGAACGAACTGCGCTGGGCCGGAGGCACCTCCTTCGCCGCACCTACCGTCGCCGGTGTGGCGGCGCTGCTCAACGCCTACTGGGAGAACGTCGAGGGCCGGGAGACCAACCCGTTGGTGCTGCGCGCGGCGCTGCTCAAGGGGGCCGATCCCGATGAAGTGGCGGAGCCCTGGCGGGACTTCAACGACCAGGGATGGGGTGCCGTCGACGCACCGCACGCCCTGCGCATCCTGAAAGAAAAGTCCTGGGGATATGTGCCCATCGTCAACGCAGGTCGCCTTCGCGCCAACGTGCTGCCGCGCCCGCGCCGGGGCCAGGTGGATGTGTGGGAGAGCGACGTCATCACCCTCAACCCCAGCGAGTCCTTTGACGCCGTCTTCGAGGTCAATCGGTACACCAGCCGCGTCGTCGTTGAGGTGTTCGACATCACCACGCCGGACAACTCTGGCTACGCCTACTGGCCGAACGCCCTGGAGGTCCACCTCCAGAGCGCCAAGCGGACCGCCTGGCAGCATCCGGTCGAGGTCTACTGGTACCCCTTCTGGTACGGCGATTCCTTTGACATCGTGGTCGAGGATGGGCCGTGGACGTTCTGGGGGATCCCCTGGACCTACCAGCCGATGGAGCCGGGGTTGATGAAACTCTCCCTCATCGGGGACTTCTCCAACGAAGCGCCGGTCCGTTTCCGGGTCCGCATCACGCGGGAGAACTTCCGGCAGCCGCTGCGCAACCCGGTCGCTTCAGGCCATATCGAGATGGGCGACGTCTTTCTGATTCCGGTGGAGATCCCGGACGGGGTGACGACGGCCACTTTCGACCTGACGTGGCGTCGGGATTGGAGCCGGTATCCCACCAGCGACATCGATATGTGGATCTTCGATCCCGCTTTCAACCTGGCGTCGTGGCAGGGAGTCAGCGGCAATGCGCCGGAGCGGGCGGTGATCGAGAACCCCGAGGCGGGCACCTGGTGGGTGTACATCGAGGGGTACGAGATGTATCTGCCCGACCGCTACAGCCTCTACCTCACGCTCAGGTAGGGAGGGCGTGCTCCCGCCCGGCGGAGGAAAGCCGTCCATAAGCCACGAGGGGGAGGGCTTTGGCCCTCCCCCTTCGCTCGTAACCCTGCAAGGGCCGGTTACGGTTGGGGTGGGTTGCACAGCACGAACCGCTCCCCGTCCGTGTGATACTCGTAGGTCCGACCCTGGTGCTCCAGCAGGATGACGAACCCTTCGGTGGGGGTCTGAGGGAAACTCTCCCCCGGCTGAGGACATCCCATACGCCCATCGGGCCAGGTGGTCGGCTGGATGGAGCGGGCCTTGATCTCCTCCACCGGCACGTCCAGCCGATGCGCCAGGTCGCTCCGGGCCTTCTCATACAACTCGGCGGCGGTGGAGACCATATCCGGCATTGGGGTGCCGGTCGGTTCCCCTCCGCAGATCACCGCGCGACCGTTGCCGACGTGCACCCAGAACTCCCGCTCTCCCACCCGAAGGAGAATCCGGTAGCCAGGGACCAGGACCTGGGCGTACATCATCCCCTTCTCGGGGCATCCCAGGCTCGTGTCGGGCCAGGTGATCCGCTCCACGTGCGTGGGCTTGATCTCCGCCTCGTCGATCCCAAGATACTGGGCCAGGGTCTGCTTGGCCAGTGCGATCGCACTCTCTTGGTCCATCTGATTGACCTCCGGCTCTCTCGTGACCTCGATCATCGGCAGAGGCGTGGGAAGCGGGGAAAGGGGAGAGGCCCTGTTCAGTGGGGAGGCGGGGGTGCGGATGGGGGAGGCGGGCGCTTCATATCCTGACGGCGGCTCCGTGGCCGTGGGGGTGCCGTTGCATCCCGCTACCAGTGCTCCGACGAAGCCCGCGATGAGCACACCGGCGAATATGAACCGAATGTTCTTCATTTCCCCTCCTTTCGGTTCGGCCACAAGAGGGGCAGGGCCCTCGGTACAGGACGTATAGACCCCACCGGCGGGGGCGCTCGTCCCTCTTTATAATAGACGTCGCATCCTCTCCGGGGGTTCCCGCCTCCGGTGTCATCCTGTTTCTGCGTCCTCTGACCTTTTCCCCCGGCGTCCTACGCCACTACCTGCCGATAGATCTCCAGCGTCTTCCTGGCCGTCTTCTCCCACGTGAAGTCCGCGGCGCGGGCCTTCCCCCTCGCGGCCAGCCTTTCCCGAAGGGTGGGATCACCCAGCACGGCGGCCAACCCCTCGGCGATCCGATCCGGATCCTCGGGGTCCACGAGCACTCCCGCGTTCCCCACGACTTCGGGGAGGGAGCCCCGGTCGGACACGACCACTGGTGTCCCGCAGGCCATCGCCTCCAGTGCGGGCAGGCCGAACCCTTCGTAGAACGAAGGAAGGACGAGGAGGGCGGCCCCGTTGTAGAGGGCGGGCAGGTCGGCACCGGGCACCCCGTGGAGGAAGCGGACGTGCTCGGTGAGCGACAGCCTTTCCACGGCGGAGAACACCTCTTCGTACAGCCACCCCTTGTCCCCCACGACCACCAGCGGCGCGTCGGTCGCTCCCCCCTCGCGCAACCGGCGGTAGGCGGCGAACAGGCCGGGGAGGTTCTTCCGCGGCTCCAGCGTGCCGACGAAGAGGAGATAGCCGGGCTCCAGGCCGTATCGGGAGAGCGTGGTTCGGACGGCGGAAGGGGGAAGGGGACGGAAGGCGGGGTCGGCAGCCAGGTGGACGGTGGTGACCTTGTCTGGTGGCACATCGAGCAGTCGGACCAGGTCCGACCGCGTGGCCTCGGAGTCGGCCAGGATGTGGTTGGCCTTGCGCACCGCCCACTCGATCTGCCCGGCGTAGTACCGGCGGCTCTCGGCGGTGAGGAACTGGGGGTAATAGATGAAGTTCAGGTCGTGTACGGTGACCACGAACCGGCGAGCGCCGAAGGCTGGCGGGATGAAGTCGGGGCTGTGGAGCAGGTCCAGTCGCAGCCGGGCGATCTCCGCTCCCAGCGCCCACCGCTCCAGCCGGTGGTGTGGCGGGGTCCACAGAGTCACGGGATGGAAGTTGGGGCCGAACCG
>DROW01000254.1 GCA_011388675.1 Chloroflexota bacterium
CCAACGGACGTCTCAACGGACGCCCCAACGGACGTCTCAACGGACGCCCCAACGGACGCCCCAACGGACGCCCCAACGGACGCCCTAACGGACGCCCTAACGGACGCCCCAACGGACGCCCCAACGGACGCCTCAACGGGCGTCCCAACGGGCACCCCAACGGACGCCTCAACGGACGTCTCAACGGACGCCCCAACGGACGTCTCAACGGACGCCCCAACGGACGTCTCAACGGACGTCTCAACGGACGTCCCAACGGACGCCCCAACGGACGCCCCAACGGACGTCTCAACGGACGCCCCAACGGACGTCTCAACGGACGCCCCAACCGGGGACGGTTCCCCCATCGGTCGTTCGTTCACCGTCGATCCGGAACGCCCCACGTTGGGATGGATTGTGCGCACCCTCAAGGCCGCCATCACTCGACGGATCCGCCTGGCAGGCGGGGATGGATTCGCCTGGCAACGGAACTATTACGAGCGCATTATTCGCGACGAACGGGCATTGCGGGCCATCCGCCGCTACATACGTGCCAACCCGGCCCGCTGGGTAGAAGACAGGGAACTCCGAAAATGAAGGGGAAACCCAAACGGCTGCCCTATTCCGACATCGACCTCTCCCGTTGGCGGGAGTACGACCACATTCGGGTCGAGTCGCTGTGGCTCATCCCCTCCCGCGACCGAACTGGAGGGCATCGGCTGGATTACCACGGCGGGTTCGTCCCCCAGATTGCCACCCAGACCTTCCTCCGCTACACCCGGCAGGACGACATCGTGCTGGACCTCTTCCTCGGCTCCGGCACCTCGGCGATCGAGGCGGTGCGATTGAACCGGCGTCTCATCGGCGTCGAACTGCAGGCCGACTTGGTGGAGAAGGTGCGGGGCAAGGTCCCCGCCAACCTGCTGGACGAGCGGATCTTCGTCCTGCAGGGGGACAGCACCCGGGGGGAGACCGCCGACCGGGTTCGCACAGTCCTGGAGAGGATGGATGCTTCCCACGCCCACCTGCTGGTCCTGCATCCCCCGTACCACGACATCATCCGCTTCTCGGACGATCCAGCCGATCTTTCCAACGCGCCCGATCTGGGAACGTTTCTGGATCGGTTCGAGGCGGTGGCCCGGAACGGATTCGACCTGCTGGAGCCCGGTCGGTTCGCCGTCCTGGTCGTCGGCGACAAGTACACTCGGGGCGAACTGATCCCTCTCGGCTTTTATTGTATGGACCGGATGCAGCGGGTGGGGTTTCGACTCAAGGCTATCGTGGTCAAGAACATCACCCGCAACGAGCGGGGCAAAGGGAGAACGGAAAACCTCTGGCGGTATCGCGCCCTCGCCGGAGGATACTACCTCTTCAAGCACGAATACGTGATGATCTTCCAGCGCCCTCAGCGGCCGAGCGACATTCGCCAGGAACTGCTCCGAGTGCAGGCAATGCTTCCCTGGGGGCGCGTCCAAAGCGATGCGTGGGATGCGGCCAGCCGGTTCATCTACTCCGTGCGCACCCTAGACGACTTACGGCGGGAGACGAAGCGGGCCGCCAGGGAAGCGGGGCTGCCTTTACGGGCGTTTGGGCAGTACGTGCTCCGGCGCTGGTACAACTACCATACCCACCAGATCGTCCTGGAGATGATCCTCGCGCACCCGCGCACTCGGGCCGAGGCTGACCCATTCCACCCAACGGTGGATTTCTACCTAGATGGCATCGGGTTCGACCTGAAGATGAGCGAGTTCCCCCGCGCCTATCCACACGACCTGCGTTACGCCCTCGATCACCCCGAGGACCTGGCGCGTTGGCTCTACATCCACCAGTCCCAACAGGGGCGGTTCCACGGGGCCAACCGTCTCTTCATCGTCCTGCACGACGCGGCCGATCCGGACCGGACCTGGGAGTTGCGGCGCGATTTCGAGCGGCTGCAACAGGCAGTCCACACGTTCCTCGATTCCCCCCGGCTGTTCCCGATGGAGTTTACCGACGGGACGGGTAGGCGGCACACCCCGACGACAGGCGTGATCTTTTGCATCCGAGCGTTGGAGGATTGACAAGCCCCGCCCCCGTCATATAATCTGTGAAGCGGGCGTCGCGGTCAGGGCGCGATGAGGAGGAGCCAATGTCTCAGAACAGCCGATGGCCTTACCCCGTAGTTCGCAAGGGGAGCAAACTGGGCGTTCACGCCATCTACCTCAACCGGGTAAAGTCGTTCGCCGAGCAGTTGGCCGCCGATGGCGCGGCCTTTTCTGTTGTCAAGGCGGTGGACGATCTGGCCTGGCTAAAGGAAATCCGGCAGATCAGCCCTCAGACGATCACAATGGCCCGTCTGACCAGTCCCTATGAGGGATGCCCGGGGATCGACCAGCCCGACACGGACCTCGACCAATTGGCCTCCCGGTTGGTCGAGGTGATCCTGGACAGGTTAGAGCAGGACCCAGAACTGCGTGAGGTGGTGGACTACTGGGAGGTCGTTAACGAGCCGGACCCGGCGGGGGTTCGGGGGTATCGGTTGTTGGCCGACCTGATGATCCGGTGTATGGAGCGGGCGGAGGAGCACGGCCTGAAGGTGGCGATCTTCTCCTTTAACTCGGGCACCCCGGAGTGGCGGGAGATGGTGGCGGTGGCCGAAACGGGTGTCTTCGCCCGCGCCCGACGGGGAGGGCACATCCTCGCCGTTCACGAGGGGGTCTTCTGGCCCAGCCAGCCCATCGATCTGTGGTGGGGAGAAGGGATCCCCGGCGCGCCGGAGGTGGAAGGGGCTGGTGCGCTCCACTTCCGCTATCGGTATCTCTATCACCTTCTCCACCAGCGCCGGGAGGTCGTCCCCCTCGTCATCAGCGAGTGGTACGGCGGTCGATACGCGCAGCACGGTGCCACCCCGCTTGACGTCGTAGAACAGGTCCGCTGGTGCGACGAGAAGTACCGGCAGGACTACTACGTCCTCGGTTTCTGCCCGTTCACCCTGGGGCCGACGGAGGAATGGGTCGGGCAGGATTACGAGTTCGCTTACCCGGCCCTGGTCGATTACATCCTTTCCCTCAAAGACGAACCGAACGCGCCTCCTCCGGAGCCAGCAGAGAAACCCGGCCGAGGGCTCCCGCGGGAGCAGTACGTCCGGATCTACGTGCTGTTGCCGCCCGATGCCGACAGCGCCTGGGCGCGGGCGGTGATCGACGCTACCTGGGACGATCGCCGGTTCACCGTCGGCGGCAGCGCCGACGACGCCGGCATCGGCGATCTGGACAGCCGGACCGTCATCGCAGTCAACCCTTCCCACTGGCCGGGCGACCTGGAGGAGTTCTACCGGACGTATTATCCCGGTGTCCGTTACATCCCGGTGGAGGTGGAGACGCCGGGGCAATTGTTCACGTGGTTGCGAAACCTGAATCTGTAACCCCCTGCAAGAGGAGTACACAATGAGAAAGGATGGCTTGAGTCTAAAAGGTGTCTTCCCTGCCCTGGTGACCCCTTTCGACCGCAAGACGGAGGCGTTGGACGAAGAAGCCTTCCGGCGGTTGATCCGCCACGTCCTCCCCTACGTGGACGGGGTGGTCACCAGCGGCACGACGGGGGAGTTCCCCTACCTCACCCGCGAGGAGCAACGCCGACTGATAGAGATCGCCAGAGAGGAGGTGGGGGATAAATTGGTCATCGCCGGATGCGGGGCCTCTGGCACCCCCGAGGCGCTGGCGCTGGTCCAAGACGCCAAAGAGGCCGGAGCCGATGCCGTCCTCGTCGTCACCCCTTACTTCCTCCACCCCTCCGACAAGGGGGTCTATCAGCACTTCTACGACATCGCCACGCAGGTGGACATCCCTCTCATCCTTTACAACATTCCCCAGGTGATGGATCGCTACCTCCCGCGTCGGGTGGTGGAGGACCTGGCCGACCTGCCCAACGTGGTGGGGCTAAAGGACTCCTCCGGCGATCTCACCTACACGATGGAGATCCTGGAGTACGCGGGCGACCGCATCGACGTCCTCATCGGCTGCGACGAGATCGTGGTGCCCGCTCTGGCCGGCGGGGTGACCGGGATGATCCTCGCCAGCGCACAGGTCTACCCCGAGATCTGGCAGGAGGTGCTGCGGCTGATGGATCAGGGCCGCGTGGAGGAAGCCCGCGCCCTCCAACGGAAGGTGCAGAAACTCTCGCGCATTTTCTGCCGCTACGGTGGCGGCGTGGTGGTCAAGGCGGCCCTCAATATGATGGGGGTGCCGGTGGGCCGGCCCCGCCGTCCCCTCAAATCCGTCGGCGGCGCGCTGATCCACGAGGTCCGCGCCGAGATCCGGCTGGAACTGGAGAAACTGGGCAAGATCCAGGTCGACGACCAGCCCTTCGAGTACCCCTCCGGTCCACTGGAGGCCCGCTTCGGCGATCTGGAGTTGACGCCGGAGGACATCCGGGCTCACGGCCTTCGTGTAGGCACCGGGACGGCGGGGGAGGGGCTGAACAAGGTGCAACTGGACCTCATCGCCGGGCGGAAGGAGACCCCGCTGGGAGATGCCTACGCCCTCCAGTTGACCTATCCCCTCCACGGTCGCGAGGCGCTGACGACGATCCTAGAGCCGGGACTGACGGTGCGGCCGTCCACCCTGCTCCTGCCGACGCTGCCGCAGAAGAACCTCCGGCAAGCCAACATGATCTACGGCCCTACCCAGTCGGCGCTGGCGCGGGCCATCGTGGACGCGCTGGAGGCGGGGGTGATCCCGGAGGAAGCGGCCGACGAGGAGGTGATGATCGTCCTGGCAACGGTCCACCCCAAGGCGTTGGACCGTCACGCGCTGTACCACAGCGTCTACGAGGCTGCCCGGGCCGCCATCGCCCAGGCGTTTTCGGGAGGCTGAACCACAGAGACACAGAGAGCACAGAGGTTCTTATGATTTAGGGAGAACCCGAAGGACGTGGGAGACGACGATGGAGCGGGTTAACGCGCTCACCGGAGAAATCATCGGAGCCGCCATCGAAGTTCATCGGGCGTTAGGGCCTGGACTGCTGGAATCGGCTTACGAGGAGTGCCTGTGCCACGAACTGGCCCTGAGAGGGATTGTGTTTCGACGGCAAGTGCCGCTTCCCCTTGCATACAAGGGAATCCAACTGGACTGTGGATACCGACTTGATCTACTGGTGGAGGACACAGTGGTCGTGGAGGTAAAGGCTGTTCAGGAGGTCCTTCCCCTCCACGAAGCGCAGTTGCTTACGTACCTGCGCCTGGGGGGCTGGCAGGTCGGCCTTTTGCTGAACTTCAACGTTCCCGTGTTGAGGCGGGGAATTCGACGGCTGGTTCTCTAGCCTAAAAACCTCTGTGTCCTCCGTGCCTCTGTGGTGAGACTTAAGGAGGAAAAAATGGGCTACAAGACGGAGTGGTTCCGAGGCATTTACCCGGCTTTGGTGACCCCCTTCGCGGCGGATGGCTCGTTCGACGAGGCGGCCTACCGGCGGCTGATCCGCCACGTCCTCCCCCACGTCAACGGGGTCGTCCCCTGTGGGACCACGGGTGAGTTTTCCTATATGACCATCGAAGAGCGCAAGCGGGTCATCGAGGTCTGCCTGGACGAGGTGGACGGCCGCGTGCCGGTGGTGGCCGGGACCGGCTGCCCCTCCACCCGCGACACGCTGGCCCTCACCGAGTGGGCCCGCGACGCCGGAGTGACCGGCGTGCTGGTCGTCGCCCCCTACTACCTCAAGCCCTCCTTCAACGAGGTCTACGACCACTACCGGGCGCTGGACAAACTGGGGGTCCCCCTGGTCCTCTACAACATCCCCCAGTGCGCCGGCACCCACTTCCGCTGGTGGACCGCCGAGGGGATGATCCTCGACTTCGACAACGTGGTGGGGATCAAGGACTCCTCGGGCGACCTGCCCTTTATGGAGGCCCTCTTCGAGAAGGTCAAGGGGCGGGTGAGCATCTTCGTCGGCCACGACGAGGTGGTGCAGGCGGCATTGGCCGCCGGAGCCGACGGGGCGATCCTGGCCTCCGCCAACTTGATCCCCGACATCTGGCAGAAGGTCTACCGGGCCACGCTGGAAGGGGACCTGGCGACCGCCCAGATGTGGCAGCAGCGGGTTCAGAAACTGGTGCGCATCGTCGTCCGCGCCAGTTCCACCCAGGCGGTCAAAGAGGGGCTGCGGATGATGGGCGTGGATGTGGGCGATTCCCGCCACCCTGTGATGCCCGGCGGCGGCTTCCGACGGGAGGACTACGAGGAACTCCGATTGCAACTGGAGTCGCTGGGCAAACTCCAGGAGGCGGAGGTCGTCTACGACCTGGGGGATAAGCGGGTGCGCACCCGCGTCCCGGCGACGCCCGACACCCCCTCCGTGGTCTCCGGCTGGACCCTGCGCGTGGGCGAGGGGTTCGCCGGGCCGCCCTTCCAGGAACTGGCTCACGTGGACCTGCTGATCGGCCGCAGGGACGGGCCGGTGGGCCGGGCGGTGGAGCGGGCGATGGCCGGATGGGGCGAGGAGCGGGGCCTGAAGGTCATCAACGAGCGACCGCTGACGCTGTTGGTCCCCACCGTGACCATCCGCACCGCCAAGCAGCGCCGCCTCTTCTACGAGCACGCGGCGGAGGGGGTCAACCTGGCGATCCGCAAGAACGTCGAGAGCGGTTTTCTGCCGGAGGAGGTGTTGGACGAGGTGGTGCTCATCGTCAACGCCTTCGTCCACCCGGCGGCCTCCATCGCCAAGCGGGTGGCCTTCAACAACTTCAAGGCCACCAACCAGGCCATCCGCAAGGCCATTGAGGGGCGGCCCACGCTGGCGCAACTGTTCAACGAGAAGGCGGCTGCCCGCCACCCGTTCCGGTACGCGCCGTAACCGGGCACGTCACCGTAGGGGCACGGCAACCCCGTGCCCCTACGGTCGCGCAGGGCTTGTCAGCCCTAAAGCGGCGGGTTGACCGCGCCGGTCGGGGTTACGGAAAATGAGTATTTGTCAAATCGGCCGAAGCCTGGTATAATGCCCGCCGTTCAATACTGCGAACCAGGGAAAGAGCGGTGATCCGGCGCAATACTCAAGATCCAGCCTATTGGGAGGACTTCCAAGTTACCGACGAGGACCTGGACTACCTCGCCAACCTGCTCGTCGAGCGGGAGGTGCCGCTTCCTTTGGACGAACTGGCCCGGGAGTTGGTCGCCTTCCGTTGCCGCCGTGAGGAAGAACGGATCACCCGCGAACTCTCTAAGGGCACCCTCTACCTTCCCAAGAATCGGTACGAAGTCGGCGAGACGCTGGTCTTTCCCGCGTTGGAGTACGCCGTCGGAGAGGTAACCGGCGTGCGGGAAGGGCGCAACCCCGAATACGGCACCTTTCGCGTCATCCAGGTGAGATTCCCCAATGGGGAAACCCGTGAGTTTGCCTCCGAACTGGCCGACCATCCCCTGAACGAGATGCAGCAGGCGCAGGAGGAAGAGGAAGGGCTCCTCTCCCCGGAGGAACTGTACGCCGCCTATGGCGACCGGGTGCGGGAGGTGCTGAACGCCCGCCTGGAGGCTGCTCCCACTTTCATCCGCCTGGCCGGGCAGTGGTTTGTCAAGGACCTCTTGGCGGAGATCCACGAAGGCCATCTCAACCTGGCCGAGGCAGTGTTGGATATGGCGGGTGGTGGCCCTTTGCCGACAGAGGCATTGATCGATCACCTCGACCTCCCCAAAGAGATCAACCGACAGTTGGGTATCTTCTCCCTGAACTACGCCTTGCAGGAGGACGAGCGGTTCGACGAGGTGGGGCCCGCCGGAGAAGTCCTCTGGTACCTGCGACGGCTGGAGCCCTCTGAGGTGTTGGATCCCCCGGTCTGGCTGACGCCGGCTGTCGTGGAATACGACCACCGCCTGCTGGACGAGTCGATGCTCGACCTGGAGCGTCAGTTGGACGATGAGTGGTCGGAGTTGATCGCACCGCCGGAGGTGGAAGAACCGGTTACCATTGTCCTGATCTGCCCCCACCGGCGGGCGGGGACGTTGCCCCTCTCCTCGCGCCTTTCTCGAGTCTTCCCCACCGGCCGTACCCACCGGATCCGGTTCACCTTCCGCGACGCCGACACGGGCGAGGAGATGGAAGGGTGGGTGGTCCGCGAGCGGCGGTACGTCTATGGTCTGAAGGAGTGGTACGAACGGTACGATGTACCGATCGGAGCCTACCTGGAGATCTCCCGAGGGCCGGAGCCAGGTGTGATTCTCATCCGACGGCAGGCACAGCGAACCCGGCGGGAGTGGGTGCGGATCGGAACGGTCCTCGATGGTCGCCTGACCTTCGAGATGGGAAGGTACCCCATCTCCTGCAAGATGGACGAACTGATGGGGATCGCTGTGGAGGACCTGCAATCGCTCGACGAGATCGGTGAGCAGTTGCGCCGGGAAAGGGTCCCGCTGGAGGAGGTGGTGGCGGAGGTCTTCCCCGAACTGGCCAAGCTGAGCCCCCAGGGGATGGTCCACGCCAGCACCCTTTACAGTGCCGTCAACCTGGTGATGCGGGTGCCTCCGGGGCCGATCCTCGCCACGCTCGTCCGGGACGATCGGTTCGTTGCCATCGGGGACAACTACTGGAGAGCCCGTGGTTGAGTTTGAGATGTGAGGCATCGGGGTGAATATGGGTGAAATGAAGGTCTCTCCCCTGCAACTCCGTCTGATCAAGCCGACGCTGGACACGCCCTTCCACATCAGCCGCGAGTGGTGGGAGCGAGAGGGGCGGGACTTCCGCATCGAATTGCGTGCCCACCTCTGTCCGGAGCATCGGGCCATCTACAAGGGCCACTTCGACACCGAGGCGATCGACTGGGTGGACGAGCGGACGGGAGAGGTGATCCAGGTCGACGGGCTGCAGCATCTCATCCGTGAGCATTGCAGCAAACAGCCCGGGTATCTGGGGCGGGACGTCTCCCTGGTCGATGTGGTCTTTCGGGTCTTCCTGGCCAACGGCAATCGGCCGCTGACCTGTAAGGAACTGGCGGACATCACGGGCCGACCGGCGGAGCGGATCCTGCGCACCCTCTCTGGCGGGCGGGTGTACAAGGGATTGAGGCCGGTGTTGAGCGGTCGATAACAAGGGGTTGGGGACGGTCTTGAGCGGCCACAATTCCGGAGTGGCCGCTTTTTTGTCGGAAGCGATGAGGTGGAAGTGGAAGCAGAGAAATCCCGATGGGGCCGCGATCTGACCAGCGGTAGCCTGCACCGCAATATCGGCTATCTGGCGCTGCCGATGATCCTCGAGGCCGGGATTCTCAACGTGAGCCAGGTGCTGGATACCTACTGGATGGGGCGGCTCGGGTCGGCAGCGCTGGCTGCGGTGACGATGAGCATGACCATCCGCTGGGTGGTCAACAGCCTCTCCAACGGGCTGGGGGTCGGCGGGCTGGCTGTGGTCGCGCGACGGATCGGCGCGCGGGACCGCGCGGCGGCGGATCACGCCACCTGGCAGACCGTGCTCCTGGCCCTCGTCGTCTCCTTCGTCCTCGGCGGCCTCGGCCTGGCGGTGGCCCGCCCGCTGTTGCTGCTGCTGGGGGCGGGGGAGGATGTCCTGCCGTTGGCGACCTCATACCTCCGGGTCGCCTTTGGAGGCACGTTCACCCTCATCCTGGTCTTCGTCATCAACGCCATGTTGCGCGGCGCAGGCGAGGCGAGGCTGGCGATGGGGGTGCTTTTCCTCGCCACAGCGGTCAACGTGGTGCTAGAGCCGATCCTGGTCTTCGGCCTGGGGCCGTTGCCTCCGCTCGGGGTCGCCGGATCGGCCTGGGCTTTTGTCCTCGGATACGGTGCCGGGCTGGCGATGCAGATGGTGGTCCTCCTGCGCGGACGGGCCCGGATCGGCATCGACCTGCGCGATCTGCGTCCGGACTTCCGGTTGATGGGCCGGATCATCCGCGTCGCCCTGCCCAGCACGGTCCAGATGACCCTGCGGTCCACCTCGCGGTTGGTGGTCCTGGGGCTGGTGGGGATGTATGGGACCTTTGCCACGGCCGGCTACGGGGTGGCGAACCGGTTGTTGCTGATTGCTCTCATCCCCAACTTCGGCCTGGCGAACGCGGCGGGAACGCTGGTAGGGCAAAACCTGGGAGCGAGCAAGCCCGACCGGGCGGAGCGGAGCGCGTGGTGGGTGAGCGCATACGCCGGGGGATATACGACCGTCGTGGCGACGTTGCTGTTCGCCTTCGCCCCCTCCCTGGTCGGCCTCTTCGATTCGACCCCGGAGGTCGTCGCCATTGGCACGGAGTGTCTGCGGATCGTTGCCCCCACGCTGATCGCCAGCGCGGTCGGTGTGGTGCTGGCGCGGGGTTTCGACGGGGCGGGGAACACCGTCCCGGCTATGACCATCAACCTGCTCAGCCTGTGGGCCCTGGAAATCCCCCTGGCCTGGGGGCTGGCCCTGCTGTGGGGCGTCACCGGCCTGTGGTGGGGGCGTGCGCTGGCCAACCTGGCGAACGGCCTGCTGTTCGCCCTCTGGTTCCGCCGGGGCCGATGGAAGCAGCGGGAACTGTAGCACGGCCTGCGGACGTTGACAGAACGGCCTGGCTGTGATATGACAGGGGCAGACTGACCCTTCCCCAAAGACAGGAGGGCCCAATGGGGACCATTCGAGCCTTTATCGCTGTCCCGCTTCCGGCCGACTTGCTGGAGCGGCTGGCTCAGGTGCAGCGGCGGCTGGAGCGTGAGACGCCGCCGCGCAGCGTGCGCTGGGTGCGGGCGGAGGGAATCCACCTTACGCTGAAGTTCCTCGGCGAGACGCCGGTGGCGAAACTCCCCGAGATCAAGGGGGCGCTGGCAGCGGTGGCCCGCAATGCGCCCTCCTCCACTTTCACGGTGGAGGGGCTGGGCTGTTTCCCCAACCTCCGTCGTCCCCGCGTGATCTGGGTGGGAGTCCAGGAGCCCACGGGGCGGCTGGCCGCCCTGCAGGACGCCATCGAGGAGGTGATGGCTCCCCTTGGCTACCCGCCTGAAGGACGGGGATTCACCCCTCATCTCACGCTGGGCCGGGTCAACCGGCGG
>DROW01000255.1 GCA_011388675.1 Chloroflexota bacterium
AGTTTACGCGGGAGGAGATCGAGCGTATAATGGAAGTAGCGGAGGGGTTCCGCGGGCGGCTGGAGGAGGAGCGGTCGTTGGACCTGATGAAGGGGTACGTGATGGGGACGCTGTTCTTCGAGCCCAGCACGCGGACCCGCCTCTCCTTCGAAACGGCGATGCACCGGCTAGGTGGGGCAGTGGTGGGGTTCGCCTCGGCCGCTGGCACCTCGGTTGCCAAGGGAGAGAGCCTCGCCGACACGGTCCGCACGGTGGATCAGTACGTGGATCTCATCGTCATCCGTCATCCACAGATCGGCTCAGCGCAGATCGCGGCCGACGCGGCGGAATCGCCGGTGATCAACGGCGGCGACGGCGCAGGGCAGCACCCCACGCAGGCCCTCCTCGACCTGTTCACCATCCGCTCCGAGAAGGGTCGCGTGGACGGCCTTACCATCGTCCTCTGCGGCGACCTGAAGTACGGCCGGACGGTCCACGCCGGGGTGGAACTGTACAAGCACTACGGTTGCCGTCTCATCTTCGTTTCCCCCGACGCGCTGCGGATGCCCCCGGAGATCACCACCCGGCTGCGGGAGCAAGGTGTGAAGGTCGAGGAGACCGCCGACCTGGAGGCTGCCCTCGCTGAGGCCGACGTGCTCTATATGACCCGCATCCAAAAGGAGCGGTTCGACGATCCGGCGGAGTACGAGCGGCTGAAGGGGAGTTACATCCTTACCCGCGAGATGGTCGAACGGATCCGTCCCGACGTGACGATCTTGCATCCGCTCCCCCGCGTTAATGAAATCACCACCGACGTGGATGCCCTCCCCAACGCTGCCTACTTCCGCCAGGTGCGCAACGGGGTGTACGTGCGGATGGCGTTGATCGCGTTGGTGATGGGAGTGGCCGAGTAACCGAGTCGCCGAGTCGCCGGGTCACCAAGTCACCGAGTCACCGAGTCACCAAGTCGCCAAGTCGCCAAGTAACCGGTAACTGGGTGATTGGGGGATTGGGTGGGGGATTGGATGACTGGGTGACTGGGTTACTGGGTGACTAGGTGACTAGGGGATTGGGAGGCAGGTTATGCAGAGGTCGTTCAATATTTTGGGTAAGGTGACGCCGCGTAAGGACGGCGTGGCGCGGGTGACGGGGCGGGAGCGATACCCCTCCGACATTATCCTCCCCCGGATGTTGTACGGTCGGATCCTTTCCAGCCCTTACGCCCACGCCCGCATCAAAAGCATCGACGCCAGCGAGGCGGAGGCGATGGGGGCGGTGGTGATCACCTGGGACGACGTGCCTCACGTCCGTTTCAACCAGCGGATCATCACTATCCCCCCAGTCCTCCACAAGGACTTCACCGTCCTGGCCGACAAGGTGCGCCGAATGGGGGAGCCGGTGGCGGCGGTGGCGGCAGAGACGGAGGAACTGGCAGAGCGGGCAGTGCGGGCCATCAAGGTGGAGTACGAGCCCCTACCGGTCCTTACCGACCCCTTTGAAGCGATGAGACCGGGAGCCGTCCCCGTCCACGAAACGGTGCTCTGGGGTGATAAGGAGATCAAGATCGAGAACAACATCGCCTGCACCCGCGAGATCGAGGAGGGGGACGTGGACCGGGCCTTCGCCGAGGCCGACGTGATCGTCGAGGGGACGTTCCGCACGCCGAAGATCTACCATATGCAGTTGGAGCCCAAGACCGCCGTCTGTCGCCCCGAGCCGGATGGCGGCCTCACCGTCTGGGCCACCACCCAGTCCATCCACAACGTCCGCATTCTCCTGGGCGAGATCTTCGACATCCCCCTCAGCAAGATCGACGTGATCCGGATGCCGGTGGGCGGCACCTTCGGCTCCAGCATCCAGATGAACACGCCCATTCCCATCTGCGCTGCCCTCGCCCTCAAGGCGGGTCGGCCGGTGAAGTTGAGCCTGACGCGGGAAGAGGACTTCTTGGAGCACACCCGTTACTGGACCCAGATCCATCTCCGCCTGGCAGCAAAGAAGGACGGCACGCTCCTCGGCGCGGAGATGGAGTTGATCACCGACACCGGCGCCCACAACATCCAGCCCTACTCCTTCCTCGGCGTCTGCATCGGCTGGCTGGTGTCGATGTACAAACTGCCCAACGTCCGCTACAAGGGCATCGCCGTCTACACCAACAAGACCCCCTCCTGCGCGATGCAGGGGTTCGGCAACCCCCAGGTCACCTTCGCCGTGGAGTCGCTGATGGACGAACTGGCGGAGAAACTGGGGGTGGACCCTGTGGAACTGCGGCTGAAGAACTACGTGGGTCTGGGCGACACCTTCTGGGGACAAGGCCCGCTGGTCCGCTCCATCGTCCGCTCCGACGGGGTGCCGCAACTGCTGGAGCGGGGGAAGGAGATCATCGGCTGGGACCGGCGGGAGCCGCCCGAGGCCAAGACGGGCCGCTACCGCCGGGGGATCGGGATGGCGCGGGGTTTTCACACCTCCAGCGCCGGCGCGCCCCAGCCCGGCGACGTCATCGACTACTCCGGCGCGATGGTCAAGGTCAACAAAGACGGCTCCATCGACGTGGTGACGGCGGTGATGGACCACGGCGGCGGGACGCTGGAGGCGATTGCCAAACTGGTGGCGGAGGCGCTCTGCGTGCCGCTGGACAAGGTCAACGTGGTCCCCGCCGGAGCCGCCACCACCGTCTACGACTGCGTCACCCACGCCACCCGCGGGGTCTACGCCGGAGGTGGCGCGGCCTTCAAGGCGGCCCAGGAGGTGCGGAAGGAACTGCTGGAGACGGCGGCCCGCTACCTCAACGTGATGCCGGACGCGCTGGACCTCAAACTGGACGAGGAACGGGGCCAGGGGGTCATCTACGCTCCCTCCATCCCCGACCGGCAGATGACGATCGAGGAACTGGCGACCCGCTGCTGGATGGAGAGTTGGAAGACCATCGCGGCGGTGGTCAGTTACCGGCCCACCAATTGCCCGCCGGCCTACGTCTCCGTCTTCGTCGAGGTGGAGGTGGACACCTGGACCGGACGGGTGCGCACGGTGCGGGCGGCGATGGGCAGCGACTGCGGGACGGTGATCAATCCGGATATGGCGGCGGGGCAGTTGGAAGGGGGCCTCTCCAAAGGGGCAGGCTTCGCCCTGTATGAGGACAATCAGTGGGACGAGAACGGACACGTCCTCTCCAAAGGGTATCTGATCGACGCCAAGATCCCCGGCGTGGATGAGAGCCCGCTTTTGAAGGATCTGATCACCTACTTCGCCGACACCTACGAGCCGACGGGGCCGTTCGGGGCCAAGGGGATCGGCGAGGCGGCGACCAACCCCGTGGCAGCAGCCTACGCCAACGCCATCTACAACGCCATCGGCGTCCGGTTCTACGAACTGCCTATCACGCCGGAGAAGATCCTGCGAGCCTTGAAGGAAAAGGAAGCGGGGAAGTGAGGAAGTGAGGAAGCGAGGAAGCGAGGGAGCGGGCCCTTGCGACTTGCGACCTTGCTCCCCCGCGACCAGTGGAGGTGGCAATGACGAACACTCACATTCTCGTGCACACGTTCGACTACCTGGAGCCGACGTCGCTCCAGGAGGCGATCTCGTTGCTAGCCGAGTACGGCGACCAGGCGCGGGTGCTGTCGGGCGGGACCGACCTCATCGTCCAGATGAAGATGGAACGGCTCGCCCCCCGCTACCTGGTCAGCCTCCGCCGCGTCCCGGGTCTGGCAGGGATCGAGGTTAGCGAAGAGGGCGTGCAGATCGGTGCACGAACCTCGATCCGGGCCATTCGGCGCGATCCACAGATTCGGGCCCTTTACCCGGCCCTCGCCGAGGCGTGCGCGTCGTTCAGCACGACCCAGGTGCAGGTGATGGGGACGGTGGGCGGGAACCTCTGCAACGGCTCGCCCGCCTCCGACACCGCCCCGCCGCTGATCGCTTTCGACGCGGAGGTGGTCATCGCCGGGCCGAGCGGCGAACGGCGGCTCCCGCTGGAGTCCTTCTTCCTCGGGCCGGGCAAGACCGTCCTCCGTCCGGGGGAACTCCTGACGGCGGTGGTGCTCCCCCGCCCCCGGCCGAACACCGGCTCCGTCTTCTACAAGGTCTCCCGCGTCGCGGCCGACCTGGCGAAGGTGAACGGTGCGGTCGTGCTGGTCCGGGATGGCGACCGCGTCGCCGACGCGCGGCTGGTCTTCGGCTCCGTTGCGCCGACCCCCTTCCGCGCCCGGAAGGCGGAGGCGGTCCTGGTGGGTCAGGTCTTCAGCGACGATCTGGTCGCCGAGGCGGCCCAGGTCGCCTCCGAGGAGGTCTCCCCCATCGACGACGTCCGCTCCACCGCCTGGTATCGGCGGGAGGTGGTGCGGGTCCTCACCATCGACGGGCTCAACGAGGCGTGGAGGAGGGCAGGGGAGCAAGGGGGAAGCGAGGAAGCGGGGAGGCAGGGAGCAGGGAGCAGGGAGCAGGGAGCAGGGAGCAGGGAGCAAGGAGCAGGGAGCAGGGAGCAGGGAGCAGGGAGCAAGGAGCAGGGGAGGCGGGTGGCGGCCGATGACCGGTGCGAAATCACGTTGAAGGTGAACGGAGAGACGCACCGGCTGTGGGTCGCGCCCAACGAACTGCTCCTCAACGTCCTGCGGGAGCGGCTCCATCTCACCGGCTCCAAGTACGGCTGCGGCATCGGCGAGTGCGGGGCCTGCACCGTGATGATCGACGGCAAACTGGCCCTCTCCTGCCTGGTGCTGGCGGTGTCGGCGGACGGAAGCGAGGTCCTCACGGTGGAAGGTCTGGCTCAGCCGGACGGCCAACTCGATCCCTTGCAGGAAGCGTTCATCGAGCACGGGGCCTTCCAGTGCGGCTTCTGCACGCCGGGGATGTTGATCACGGCCAAGAGCCTGCTCAAGGAGGTCCCGAAGCCCACCGAGCAGGACGTGCGCGACTACCTGAAGGGGAACCTCTGCCGTTGCACGGGCTACGCCAGCATCGTCCGCGCCGTCCTGGACTGCGCGGCAAAGTGAGCCCTGCGACTTGCGACATGCGACCTGCGACATGCGACCTGCGACATGCGTCATTTGAGGAGGTGCTGCAGTGTTGCCAGAATTTGAACTGCTGATGCCCCGGACCCTCTCCGAGGCGCTGGAGATGTTGGCGGGGGCCGGAGAGGGGATGGCGCCCATCGCTGGCGGCACGAACTTGGTCGTGGATATGCGCGGCGGGCGTCACCGGCCCTCCGTCCTGGTGAGCGTCGCTGGTCTGGAGGAACTGCGGGGGATCCGTCGGGAGGACGGTCACGTGGTCATCGGCGCGACGACGACCGTGGCCGAACTGCTGGAGGAGCCCCTCATTGCCGAGGCCGCACCGGTGTTGTGGAGCGCGGCGCGGGTCTTCGCCAACCCCCTGGTGCGCAACCGGGCGACGGTCGGCGGCAACCTAGCCGATGCCTCCCCGGCGGCGGACACGGCCCCGCCCCTGCTGGTCCTCGACGCCGAGGTCCAACTGGC
Source organism: Chloroflexota bacterium (assembly GCA_011388675.1). Classification (GTDB taxonomy): domain Bacteria; phylum Chloroflexota; class Anaerolineae; order B4-G1; family DUEL01; genus DUEL01. The sequence continues at coordinate 5,451 of DROW01000255.1, forward strand.
CAGCAAGGAGGGCTCCCGCTGGGTCCCGCTGGACGAGTTCTTCCTCGGCGTCCGGCAGACCCTCCGTCAGCCCGACGAACTCTTGACGGCGATCCGGTTCCCTGTCCCGCCGTCCGGTACGTTCGGCGGCTTTTACAAACTGGGCCTGCGGAAGGCGGACGCCATCTCCGTGGCTAGCGTCGCCGTGATGGTGGAGGTGGGGGACGATGGCACCTGCCGCAAGGCGCGCATCGCGATGGGGGCCGTGGCCCCGAAGCCCATCCGGGCCTACGAGGCGGAGAAGCGGCTGGAGGGCCACGTGCTGACCCCCGAACTCGTCGC
>DROW01000256.1 GCA_011388675.1 Chloroflexota bacterium
CACAGGGTATCATAGAGCCGGGGTGTGGTAGCCATCGTTCGCTCCTCCTTAAACCTTGTGGTTTCTTCTGTCTGCGAGGAGCATACACGATGACTGCCGCACCCTCAAGTTTTGTCAGTCAATGAGGGTTTAAGGTTTAAGGTTTAAGGTTCGAGGTTGGGGGTTTAGGGTTTCTCCAGGCTCAGTCGGTAGACCGCACGGCGGTTCCATCCGGAGAGGGCTGCCACTTCACGGACCGCCTTCGAGCGGGGCATCCCTGCCTGCAGCCGTTGCTCCAGAGCCCGGCGCACTGTTTCGGCGTCCCACGTCTCTCCGCGGGGCGCGCCGCCGATGACCAGGGTGAACTCCCCTCGGGGCTCCTCCTCTCGGAATCGGGCGCGGGCCTGGGAGAGGGTGCCCCGCCAGATCTCCTCGAACCGCTTGGTCAGTTCACGGCAGATAGCGATCGGGCGGTCTCCAAGCAGTTCCTCTAGGTCGATCAGGGTCTCTCGTAGCCGGTGGGGGGCCTCGAAGGCGACGAGCGTGCGTGGCTCGCGGGCCACCTCGGCCAGCAGCGCCCGCCGCTGGCTGCGTCGCCGGGGCAGGAAACCCAGGTAGACGAACTGGTCGGTGGGGAGGCCGGAGACGACCAGGGCGGCGATCGGCGCCGAGGGGCCGGGGACCGGCACGACCCGGTGGCCGCGCTCGATGGCGGCGCGGACCAGTTCGTATCCGGGGTCGGAAAGCCCTGGCATCCCGGCTTCGGAGATGAGGGCCAGGTCGCCCTGCTCCAGCGCACCCAGCAACTGGCGCTCCCGGGCCGCCTTGTTCCCCTCGAAATAACTGACGACCGGCGTGGTGATCTCGTACCGGTCGAGCAGGACGCGGGCCCGGCGCGTGTCCTCGGCGGCGATCAGCGGGACCTGGCGCAGGACCCGGAGGGCGCGGAGCGTGATGTCCTCCAGGTTCCCGATGGGGGTGCCGACGAGGTAGAGGGTGCCCACCGTCGCCTCCTCCGGCTAGGCGGCCCGATAGGAGATCCCGCGCAGGAGCCCCTGTCGCCCCTCGAACACGTCGCCAATGATCAGCCCGCCCTCGTGGATCTCGTACCGGCGGATCGCCTTGTCGTGGTCGGAGCCGCGCATCTTCAGGACGACGATCGCCCGCTGGATGGCGCTCTCCACTTCGACGTACCGGAGCAAGATGATGGTTTCGGCGACGAAGGCGAGCCCGCCCTTGTCGGACCGGATGGCTTCGGAGCGGGCTTCCTCGCCCAGGAGCAGGCTGGTGATCCCCTCCCGCCGCAGTCCGTTGGCGACCCGGGTGTAGATTCGGCGCAGTTCGTGGCGGTCGCTGGCCAGTCGGTTGAAGTGGGTGATGCTATCCAGCACGACCCGGCGGACGTCGTGTTCCCGGATCAGCCTTTCCACGATGCTCGACGGCGTCTCCAGCCCGGCGAGGAAAACCTCCGGCGAGGTGAAGATCAGGTGCAGTTTCCCAGCCTCTTCCAGCGATCGCAGGTCCCAGCCCAGGGAAGCGGCGTCGCGGTAGAGCGACCGGGGGAATTCTTCAAAGGAGATCAGCAGGCCCGTCTCGTTTTCCTTCGTCGCCCCGTGGATGAGGAACTGCAGGCCCAGCGAGGTCTTCCCCGTGCCCGGGGCCCCTCGAACAAGCACCACTGACCCCGGCAGAAACCCTCCGTGGAGCATTTCATCCAAGCCAGGCACCCCTGTACGGACGCGTTTCTCGGTCAACGGCCTCCTCCTTCCTGAAACCGAACAACGATGAGGCTCTCCGAGCAGGTCCCGTGTACCTCGATCGGAACGATGGCGGAGAGGGGGGGATGGACGTTGTGCGGGTCGTACCGGTGGAGTTGGACGTACCACGTCCCCTGGACGGCGGTCCCTCCCTCTTTGAGCACGACCGACCAGCCGGAGGGGCCGTGCCGGGGATCCGAGCCGGAGAGGACGATGCGGTCCACGCCAGGCCCCCATACGTGGATCGGGTATCCCTCCAGCGGCGTGCCCTCTCGATCCACGACCGTCCCGGTCAGTTCGATTCGCTGGCAGGTTTCGGCGGGCTGGTAGTCGACGGTGGCGGTAAAGGGCATCGCTGGCGTCGGGGTCGGCGTC
>DROW01000257.1 GCA_011388675.1 Chloroflexota bacterium
ACCGTGGTGGACACCTGCGGCTACAGCCCTTGGGAAGCGGTGGAGGCGGTAGCCGAGGAGACCGACCTGTTTCTGTACGACCTCAAACTGATGGACGACGCCAAGCACCGACGATATACCGGCGCCTCCAACCGCCGCATCCTGGACAACCTCCGCCGCCTGTCCGAACTGGGCGCGTCGATCCGCCTGCGGGTCCCCGTCATCCCCGGCGTCAACGACGACGAGGAGGAGGTGCACCGCCTGGGAACCTTCGCCGCCCGTCTGCCCAACGTCACACGGGTCGATCTGCTGCCCTACCATCCCACCGGCAAGGGAAAGTACGAGCGGCTGGGACGGGAGTACCCGCTGCCCGACCTGCGTCCTCCGTCGGAGGAACGGATACAAGAGATCGCCCGCCTGCTGGAGAACTTCGGCCTGGAAGTTGGAATCGGAGGATGAGCCGATGGCGATGACGGAACGGGTCGCTCGACTGCGACAGCAGAGCCTAGAAGCCCGCCCCACCCTCTCGACCGAACGGGCCGAACTGCTCACCGCCTTCTACAAGCAGGACATCGGCCCCGTCTCCGAACCGGTCCGCCGCGCCCTCGCTTTCCAATACCTGATGGAGCACCGAACCATCTACATCGGCGAGGGAGAACTGATCGTCGGCGAAAAGGGCCCCTTCCCCAAGGCCGCCCCCACCTACCCGGAACTCTGCTGTCACAGCCTGGAGGATCTGGACATCCTGAACTCCCGCGAGAAGATCTCCTTCGTCGTCACCGAGGAGGCCCGGCGGGTCTACGAGGAGGAGATCATCCCCTTCTGGAAGGGGAAGTCGATGCGGGACCGGATCTTCCGGGAGATGACCGACGAGTGGAAGGCGGCCTACGAGGCGGGGATCTTCACCGAGTTTATGGAGCAGCGCGCGCCGGGCCACACGGTGCTGGACGACAAGATCTACCGCAAGGGGTTCCTGGACTTCAGACGGGAGATCGAGGAGAGCCTGGCGCGCCTCGACTACCTGAACGACCCAGAGGCCTACGACAAGCAGGAGGAACTGAAGGCGATGCGGATCTGCGTCGACGCGCTGATCCGCTTCGCCGAGCGGCACGCCGAAAAGGCGGAGGAACTGGCCCGACAGGAGCAGGATCCCCAGCGGCGGGCCGAACTGGAGCGGATCGCCGAGATCTGCCGCCACGTCCCCGCCCACCCACCCCGCGACTTCTGGGAGGCGATCCAGTACTACTGGTTCGTCCACCTCGGCGTGACGACCGAACTGAACACCTGGGACGCCTTCAGCCCCGGCCGGCTCGACCAGCACCTCTACCCGTTCTACAGGAAGGGTCTGGAGGAGGGGACGCTGACGCGGGAGCAGGCGGAGGAACTGCTCCAATGCCTGTGGATCAAGTTCAACAACCAGCCCGCTCCCCCCAAGGTCGGCGTGACGGCGGCGGAGAGCAGCACCTACACCGACTTCGCCCAGATCAGCCTCGGCGGCCTCCGCCCCGACGGCACGGACGGGGTGAACGAGGTGACCTACCTGATCCTGGACGTGGTCGAAGAGATGCGGCTCCTCCAGCCCAGCGCCTCCATCCAGGTCAGCAAGAAGAACCCCGACCGGTTCATCAAGCGGGCGGCGCGGATCATCCGCACCGGCTTCGGCCAGCCCTCCGTCTTCAATGCCGACCTGATCGTGCAGGAGTTGGTCCGCCAGGGCAAGTCCATCGAGGACGCCCGCTGCGGCGGCTCCAGCGGCTGCGTGGAGGTGGGGGCCTTCGGGAAGGAGAGTTACATCCTCACCGGCTACTTCAACATGCCGAAGGTGCTGGAGATCACCCTCAACAACGGGGTGGACCCCCGCACAGGGAAGCGGATCGGGCTGGAGACGGGCGATCCGACCACCTTCACCACCTTTGAAGAACTGTTCGAGGCCTATCGGCAGCAACTGCGGTATTTCATCGACATCAAGATCCGCGGCAACAACGTCATCGAGCGCCTCTACGCCCGCTACCTCCCCGCGCCGTTCCTCTCCCTCCTGATCGACGACTGCATCGCCAAGGGGAAGGACTATCACGACGGCGGGGCGCGGTACAACACGACCTACATCCAGGGCGTGGGGCTGGGCACGATGACCGACGCCCTCACCGCCATCAAGTACCACGTCTTCGACCGGGGGACGCTGACGATGGCGGAACTGCTGGAGGCGCTGCGGGCCGACTTCGCCGGGCCCTACGAGCGGATGCGGCAGATGCTCCTCAACCGCACCCCCCGGTACGGCAACGACGACGACTACGCCGACGGGGTGATGCGGGCCGTCTTCGAGGCCTACTTCGAGGCCATTGACGGCCGTCCTAACACCAAGGGGGGCTTCTACCGCATCAACCTCCTGCCCACCACCGTCCACGTCTACTTTGGCTCGGTGGTCGGCGCGACGCCGGACGGCCGCCGGGCGTGGACCCCCCTATCGGAGGGCGTCTCCCCCGTCCAGGGAGCGGACCGTAACGGGCCCACCGCCGTCGTCCGCTCCGTCGCCAAGATGGACCACGTCCGCACCGGCGGGACCCTCTTGAACATGAAGTTCACCCCCCAGGTCTTCCGCACCGAGGAGGACCTGGACAAACTGGTCCGATTGATCCGGACCTACTTCCGGCTGGACGGCCACCACGTCCAGTTCAACGTCGTAGACGCTGCCACCCTGCGGGCAGCGCAGCGGAATCCGGAGCAATACCGAGATCTCATCGTGCGCGTGGCGGGCTACAGCGACTATTTCTGCGACCTGACCAAGGACCTTCAGGACGAGATCATCGCCCGGACGGAACACGAGATCTGAGCGAGGCGAGGGAGGCTGTGATGAGTCGAGAGACCAACCCGATGCGCCCCTATCTGGGCCGACTGGTCGGCGTGAGGGACCTGGCCACAGGTATCAAACTGTTCCAGATCGAACTGCTGGAGGACGAAGGGAAGGCCGCCTTCGCCGACTACAAACCCGGCCAGTTCGCCTTCGTCTCCGCCTTTGGGGCGGGGGAGGCCCCCTTTGGGCTGGCGAAGTCGGCGGAGCGGGGGCCGTACCTGGAGTTCGCCGTCAACGCCCTGGGCCACGTCACCTTCACCCTCCACGCCCTCGACGAGGGGGACCCGGTGGGCGTGCGCGGGCCGCTGGGAAACGGTTTCCCAATGGACCAACTGAAGGGGAAGAACATCGTCATCCTCGGCGGCGGCATCGGTGGCGCCCCCCTCCGCCCGGTCATCCAGACCATCCTCGACCATCGGGAGGACTACGGCCACCTGACCATCCTCTGGGCCGCCCGCAGCCCGGACCTCTTGGTCTTCAAGGAGGAGTTCGACGAATGGCGCACCGCCTGGGCCACCGATTTCCACGTCACTGTGGACCGGGGGGACGAGAATTGGACCGGCCGGGTCGGCCTGATCACCCAACTGTTGGAAGAGGTCAACCCCTCGCCGGAGAACGCCGTCGCCATCACCTGCGGCCCACCGATCATGATCCACTTCGTCTTCCTCACCCTCAAGAAACTGGGGTTCACCCCGGAGCAGATGCTGACCACGCTGGAGGCCCGGATGCACTGCGGCATCGGCAAGTGCGGCCGGTGCAACCTGGGGGAGAAGTTCATCTGCACCGACGGGCCGGTGTTCTGGCAGTACGAGATCGCGGAGTTCCTGGAAGGGTTCCTGTAAGCAGGGGACAGGGGACAGGGGACAGGGAGCAGGGAGCAAGGAGCAAGGAGCAAGGAGCAAGGAGCAGGGAGCAGGGAGCAAGGAGCAGGAGGCAGGAGAGGTAAGAGATGGCGGAAGAAACACGGCGCACTTTTCTGGACGAGGTGGCGGCGATCCCCGGCGGGGAGCGGCTGAAGACGTGTATTCAGTGCGGGACCTGTGGCGGG
>DROW01000258.1 GCA_011388675.1 Chloroflexota bacterium
CTCGTTGACTGACAAAACTCTACGCATATAGGATGCGGTAGCGGTAGAAGTGGGCTGATCTGGCTTGGCGGGTCTGCGAGCGGGAGGCGATCGCGGGCAATGGGTCGGGGCCAGGTGGCAAGGAGAGCCGTTGGATGAGGGTGACCGTCGGATGGGAGAACATCCGTTTGACATAGCGCCAGCCGATCTTGAGATAACTGCACCCCCGATACCAATGGGGGTCGACGAGACGGCGTTCTCCGCGCTCGACCACCTCCACGCCCTGGGCGACGAGGAAGAGGGTGACCGCTGCCAGGACGAGGCCGAGGCGATCCAGGGCGTGGGGATCGCGCAGCACCGAGCGTTGGATGTGGAACCCGTTCGACTTGTTGTCGAGGATTTCGAACTCGATGGACATCCGGCTATGGTATTCGGAGAAGGTCTCGGGGGTGGTGGGGTCGCTGCTCAGCAAGTACCAGGGGTCCTGCGTGTCGAAGCCCCAACCTACGGCCAGATGGAAGGGGCCCATTCCGGCCGTCGGGCCCACGAACACTCCCCGCATACAGAGAGCGTGTCCGTAAGCGGGCAGGAAAGCCTTCACCGGTCGCCACCCGCGACGTGGCCGATAGACCTTCATTTTCTGCTTGATGCGCACCCGCCAGTGCCATCCTTGAGCCTGCAGCCAGGCCAGGAGCGCCATATCGGCGAAGCCTCGGTCGGCCAGGAAGAGCACCTCCAGGTGTTCGGGCAATATCTGGGCGGCCTGTTCCAGCACCGGGCGATAGTCGTGGAAGCCAACCCGGGCACTCCGGTGTCGGATCAGACGCCAGGCGATGGGCAGGGCCCGTCCTCGATAGGCGATACTGACCCGAATCCAACAGATGGTGCCCCACAGCATTGTAGTATCCAGCACGACCGAGACCTCTCCCTCCCAGGAGGCCAACACGTCACGCACGTAGGCCTGCCAGATTCGATGAGGGGCGATGTGGCTGTTGTGCAGCCAGCGAGCGAACCGCCGCACCGTGCTGGCCGCCTGTTGTGCCCGACTGACCACGTAGGGTGCCCAGTCCGGCAGATGGACAGCGCCCTCCATGATCAGGCCGACCATCATCCACAGAAACGTCTTCAGCCGACGCACGTCGCCCCAAACCTGGCAATTTGTCGAAAACACCGTCCACAGGGTATCATAGAGCCGGGGTGTGGTAGCCATCGTTCGCTCCTCCTTAAACCTTGTGGTTTCTTCTGTCTGCGAGGAGCATACACGATGACTGCCGCACCCTCAAGTTTTGTCAGTCAATGAGGAAAAAACCACAGAGACACAGAGGGCACAGAGGTCTCTATATTTGGGAGAAAGACTCTGGGCCCTCTGTACCTCTGTGGTAACCCTTTCCAATCACCGATATTCGACCCGCATCCCGCGCACCCGCCCCAGGAGCCGCTCGGCCCCCAGGATGAGAAGGGCGAAAGGGAGATCGATCAGCAGCGTCAGTAGGATGGCGACAGCGAGCCAGCGTAGCGCGTCGGTCAGAGGGGGGACCAGGGCCGGCCCCATTCCCAGCAGGGCCACGAGCCCCCCCGCACCGACCGCGAACAGGAGGAGGGCCGGCCAGGCACGGAGGTCGGAGCGGCTGGGGAGCATCGTGTTGCTGACGGCGAAGGCGAGGTAGGCCCAGACCCCAGCGTCCGGGGCGCGGAGGGCCTCTTTCAGCCCGGCCCAGGCCGCCCCTGGATCGCCCGCCACCAGTGCTGCTCCGAGGGGGCCGAGCCGCAGGCCGAGCCGACCGATCAACAAGAGGGCCAGGCAGCCGGTCACCAGCGGGGCCAGGCCGATCACAGCGGTCTTCCCCACCCCGACCCGCTCCACCGGCACGAACCCCAACTGGATGCGGTCGCCCTGGCGGCGTGGGAGGACGGAGACGCGGCCCACCCGCACGCCGAGGAGCCAGGCCGTCAGCGCGTGGCTCGTTTCGTGGAGAAGGACACCGGGCAGCAAGGGCAGAGCGTACAACCAGACCGCCATCTCCGGGTCGCCGGTGAGGAGGAGGGCAACCCCCTGGAGATGGCGGTGAATCCATCGCTCGATGATCAGCAGGGGGATCAGCGCAGCGACGAACGCTCCGAAAGCGACCCAAAGGGAGTCCATCAGCCCGTCCCCCCCGCTTCCTCGCTCCCCTGCTTCCCTGCTCCCCTGCTTCCCTGCTTCCTCTGCTCCCTTATTCCCCTGTCTCTCTGGCGATCCGCACGATCTCCGCGAAGTCCTCAGCCCGTAGACTCGCCCCACCCACCAACGCCCCGTCGATCTCCGGCTCGCGGATGAACTCCGCGATGTTGTTCGGCTTGACCGAGCCGCCGTACTGGACGCGGACGGCCTGAGCCACCTCCTCGCCGTACAGGTCGGCCAGCGTGCCCCGCACCACCTCGCCGATGATCCGCGCCGCGTCCGGTCCGTGGGCCGGAACTCCCGTGCCGATGGCCCAGATCGGCTCATAGGCGATGACCACGGTGCGGGCCCGCTCTGCCGGAACCCCCTCGAAGGCGGCGCGGACCTGCCCGCCGACCACCGCTTCGGTTTGACCGGACCGGTTCTGCTCCAGGTTCTCCCCCACGCAGACGATGGGGGTCAGGCCGTGGGCCAGAGCGGCGCGGAGTTTCCGGTTGACCATCTCATCGGTCTCCCCGAAGAGGGTCCGCCGCTCCGAGTGGCCGATGATCACGTAGTCGCAGAGGTCCACCAGCATCCGAGGGGAGACTTCACCGGTGAAGGCCCCTTGCTCCTCCCAGTGCATATTCTGCGCGCCGACGCCGATAGGGGAGCCGTCCAGTGCCCGCCGCACCGCTTCCAGCGCCGGAAACGGCGGGCAGACGGCGACATCGATCCCCTCGATCCCATCGAGAAGCGCCCGCAGTTCCGTCACCAGGGCAACGGCTTCCTCAATCGTCTTGTGCATCTTCCAGTTGCCGGCGATGAAAGGGGTTCGCATCGTTCACTTCCTCCAGATTGGGTTTCAGCACGGAGATTCGGCGGGACGAACCGGCTCCTCACTGGCCCTTCATCCAGTGGATGGCTTCGTCCGTGCTGGTGACGATCCTCTCCGTCAACGGATCGCCCAGCGCTTCCCGGTGCTGCTCGGCCCAGTCGATCAGACCCTTCGCCACCTCAATCGCGCCCTCGACGTCGCCCTGCTGCCAGGTCACGATGATCTGATCCACCATCGTTTTGTACTCGTTTCGCAGATTCCCCTCCTCAGGCACATCCGCTGCCAGCGTGCGCAGGCTTTCCCACACCTGGCCGGTGGACGTCTCCAGGCTGGCCATATCGGGGCTCAAGACGTCCATCATATACATCAAACGGGTCAGGGACCGGGCGATGTCGAGGATCAACCGCTCCTCCAGGGTGTCCCACTTTCCGATCAACTCCACTCGCGCCCCCCGTAGTTCCTGGACCGCCTTCTCGCTTCGCCCTGCCTTCCACTCGTTCATCGCGCGGTCGACGTGGCTGGAGAGGGTATCGCGTAGGTCCTTCTGCTCGGGGGGGATGCGCTCAATCGCGGACTGCAGATCCGCCACGCCTTGTTCCACCGCGCCCATCGGTCCCCGTTCGATCACCGTCAACCAGACCTCAGCGATGGCCTGGAGCAGGGGGCCGGTCCGCTGGCGGTACAGAACGGCTTGCAGACTCTCCTGGGCTCCTTCCGCGTTCCCCTCGAACAACTGGCACAGTCCGCGGCCGAACAGGGCCAGGGGCTGCGCAGGATCGGCCTGTAGGGCCTGATCGAACTGAGGGAGCGCCTCCAGGCAGGAGGTCTCGTAGAACGCGAGCATCCCGTTGGCGGCGGGGATCAGGGGGTCATCCGGCGCGTTCTGCACGAGCCAATCGACCTGATCGTGCAAGATCTCGGTCGCCCCCAGCAACGCGGCCGTCTCGGCCAGCTGCTGGCGAAGAGCGAGGCTGTCCGGGTTCGCATTCACTCCGTCCACGTAGTTCTGCAGCGCTCGGTCGATCTCGCCGAGCATCACCAGGAGGTCCCCTTGTTCAAGGTAAGCCGCCTCCAGGTGTGGGTCGGCCTCGATCGCCCGTCGGTAGAGGGCGAGGGCCCGAATGATCTCTCGGTTGTTCCGGGCGGCGTGCGCCTCCTCCAGGAGCCTCTGCCCCGATGGCTGTCCCGTCGGCACGGTTGCCTCGGGGCTTGGTGGGAGCGCCGTACTGGTGGTTCCGGGGGGAACCGTCGACACGCCGGGCTCGATTCCACCCCATCCTCCGGACAGCACGGCCAGCAGGCCGACCAGGCACAGCAGTCCTCCCAGCCCGGCCAGGACCCACACCCACCACCGTCGCCGCGCCTTCGCCTTTTCGGGCAGCGCCTCCGTTGGCCGCGGTGCGATCACCGTCTCGGGCAGTGCCGACGCCACGGTCGAGGCCGTCCCCAGGGCCTCTTCGAAGGCCTGCATCATCTCTTCCACGGATTGGAAGCGGTCGTCCGGGTCCTTCGCCAGCGCTTTGAGCAACACGCGCTCCAGCGGCTCCGGGAGATCGGGGTTGATCTTGCGCGGGAGGGGCAAGGGGGTGAAGATGTGGTCGTGGATCACGGCGTAGGGGGTATCGGCCTGGAAGGGAACCCGTCCCACGAGCAGTTCGTAGAGGACCACGCCCAACGAATAGATGTCGGTGCGGGCGTCCAAGTTGGTCTCCCCTTTGGCCTGCTCCGGCGAGATGTACTGAGGCGTGCCGACCATCATATCGCGGGAGAGAGTGGATTCCCCCGCCTGGGCCATCCGCGCCAGGCCGAAGTCGGTGAGGTAGACGTGACCGTCGGGGGTCAGGATGATATTAGAGGGCTTGATGTCCCGGTGGAGGACCCCCTGTCGGTGGGCGTAGGAGAGAGCGTCGCCAACGGCCCGCATCACCCGCCACACCTCCTCCAGGCTCAATGGCCCCCTGCGCAGGCGTGCCTTCAGCGTCTCCCCCTCGATGAAGCGCATCACCAGATAGGGGTGCCCCCGGTGTTCGGCGAAATCGTAGACAGGGACGATGTTGGGATGGTCCAGTTTGGCAACGATCCGCGCCTCCCGCTGGAACCGAGCCAGGAAGTGGGGATCTTCCTGAAAGGCTGGATGCAACACCTTGATGGCCACGTACCGGTCCAGGGCCGGATGGTAGGCTTTGAAGACGGTAGCCATTCCTCCCTGCCCAAGTTTCTCCACGATCCGGTACGGGCCGACGGTCTCTCCGATGGAGAAGGGCACGGTCCACCTCCCAAATGATTCCGGATTGTGGATTGGGGATGTCGGATTCAATCCGCAATCCCTCAATCGTCAATAGGCGTTCGGCAAACGGAAGAGGTTGAAGAAGGTGCGGATCAGGATTTTGATGTCCAGCAGGAGGGACCAGTTTTCGATGTACCACAGGTCGTACTTGGTTCGTTCCACGATAGACGTATCCCCCCGCAGGCCGTTCACCTGGGCCCAGCCGGTCATCCCCGCCTTCGCGCGGTGGCGGTCCATATAGCGGGGGATGGAGCGGCGGAACTGGGCCACGTAGTAGGGCCGCTCCGGCCGTGGTCCGACCAGGCTCATCTCCCCCAGCAGGACGTTGATCAACTGGGGGAGTTCGTCCACATTGAGGCGGCGGAGGATGTTGCCGATGCGGGTTACCCGCGGGTCGTTGGGACGGGTCCAGCCAGGGCCGTGGGCCTCGGCGTCCTGTCGCATCGAACGAAACTTGAGCATCGGGAACGGACGGGCGTCCAGCCCCATCCGCTCCTGGATGTAGAAGACCGGCCCGGGGGAATCCAGTTTGATGAGCACGGCGGTGAGGAGCATCAGTGGGGAGAAGAGGATCAGCCCCACCGTCGCCCCCACGATGTCCATCGCCCGCTTGGCCGCCTGACGCCAGCCGCGGAGGGCCACGTCGCGCAGGGTCAGCAGGGGCAGCCCTCCCATATCGCCGATGTCCACCTGGCCGGCCATAATCTGGAAAACGTCGGGGAACACCTTGATCGTCGCCTGTCCCCGCTCACATCGGGAGATGAGGGTCAGGATCTCCTGATGGGTCGCTTCGGGGAGGGCGATGATCACCTCATCCACCTGGTGCTCCTGGATCAGGTGAGCCAGGTCGCCGGCGTGGCCGAGGATGGGGGCGGGCAACGCCGCGTCCGGCGGGCCGTTGGTGGCGACCACGCCGACGACCTCGTACCCCATCCCCGGGTTTCCCCGGATCTTGTGGAGGATCATCCGCGCCACCTCGCCGGTCCCCACGATGAGCACCCGCGACCGCCCCCAGCCACGGGCCTGCAGGGCGGTCCGCAGCCAGCCGTGGGCCAGCCTCCCCAGGGTAACCAGAACGATGGTGAGCAGCCAGGCGTAGAGCACCATCCCGCGGGGGTAGTCCACCTCCAGCGGGGTGTTTTTGTAGAGGAGGTAGGCGAGGGCGACGCCGATGACGGTCCCCACGGTGCCAGCGCCGACGATGCGGTAGAACTCGTCTACCTGGGAGGGGGAACGGGCCAGTCGATAGAGACGGAAGTAGGCCAGGGTCAGAAGGACCGCGAGCACGTGGGCCCCCATCAGGTGGAGGTACCGATCGGGCGGCAGCAGGTCCAGGGCCAGGTCGGGGACCGGTATCCAGCGCCGGAGCCAGTAGGCCCCGTAGAAGGCAGCCGCTGCCATCATCACATCGGTCACGACCAGAGTGGCGATGAAGAGGAGGCGGGCTTTCCGCTCCTTCATCGGCCCCTCCTTCTCGCTCCGTCTCTCAGGTGAGCGGCCTCCAACGCCGTGCGCAAGCGGAGGGCTGTCTCGATGAGGAGGTGGATCGGCAAGGGGGTTTGGTGGGCGTAGTGCTTGCGGTAGAAGATCGACATCGCCCGCCAGAACTCCACCCGCGCGCGGGGGTTCCGGCGGCTGGACGCCCGCTTGATGTGGAGGACTGTGACGGCGGGGTTGTAGTAGACTTTCCAGCCCGCCGCCTTGATCCGATAACACCAGTCCAGGTCTTCCCCATACATAAAGAAGGCCTCGTCCAGCAGGCCGACCTGCCGGATGGCTTCCCGCCGGACCATCATAAACGCGCCGACCACAGCGTCCACCTCGGCCACTTGGTCGGGGTCGAGATAGGTCAGGTTGTACCGGCCGAACCGACGGCTGCGGGGGAAGAGCCGGGAGAGACCGACCAGGCGGTAGAAGGCGACCTCCGGGGAGGGGAAAGAGCGGCGGCAGGCCAGATCCAGCGAGCCGTCCCGTCGGACCAGTTTCGGGCCGGCGACGCCGGCATCCGGACGATCGTCCATAAAAGCGACCATCTCCCTCAGAGCGCCGGGGGGAAGTTCGGTGTCCGGGTTCAGCAGGAGCGCGAAGCGGGGGGCGTCGGCGCCGTCCGGGAAGCCGAAGGCGCGCAGCCCCTGGTTGTTGGCCGCGGGGTAGCCCCGGTTGTCCCCATTGGCGATCAAGCGAACCTGGGGAAAGGTGCTCGCTACCATCGCCGCGCTCCCGTCCGTCGAGCCGTTGTCCACAACGCAGACCTCGAAGGAGACGGGGCCCTCGCTGGCGTACACCGTCTCCAGGCAGGTTCGTAGCAGGTCCCGCGTGTTGTAGTTGACGATGACGATCCCTAGATCCAACATCGACCGTTCACCCCTCCACTCCCCCTCCGGCGGGGCGTTCGGATTGTAACATAGAAGAGGAGCGGAAGCAAGAACCGGGGCCATCCGCTCGCGGGGGTAGGGGAGGGGTTGGGGGGTAGCAAGAAGCAGCGCCCCCCGTGCAAAAATGCGATGGCCCTGAGCAGGAACGAACGGTCCTTGACATCGACCCGATCCTGTGTATAATAGTCGTAGTTGCAAATAGTTGCTATTGGAAATAGTTGCAATGCCCCATTGTGAGACGTTCCTGCAGGCACTCCGTCGGCGAGGATACCGCATCACCCCTCAGCGGGAGATGATCGTCCGCGCCATTGCCCACAGCGGCCGCCATATGACGGCGGAGGAGGTCCTCGAGGAGATACGGGAGCAGACCCGCTCGATCAACCTGGCCACGGTGTATCGGACGCTGGACCTCCTGGTCGAGGAAGGGCTGGCCAGCCGGGCCGATCTGGGGGGAGGGCGGGTCGTCTACGCCACGGCGCGCCACGGCCCGCACGTCCATCTCGTCTGCCGGCATTGTGGACGGGTGATCGACGCCGACATCGCTTCTTTTGATCCCCTGTTCAAAGAGATCGAGGCCCGGTACGGTTTCACCTGCCATCCCCAACACTTCGCCCTGTATGGTCTCTGTGAGGACTGTCGGGCGAGGGAGGAAAGAGGGGAGGGCAGCGCAGACCCAGATTGAGGAGGTTGGACTATGCTGTTCAGTACACTCCATCCCGCACCCATCTTGATGCATATTCCCGACGGCTTCCTCAGCCCGATGGTGGCGCTGGTCGGCTGGGTGATCGCGGCCGTTGGGGTGGGGCTGGCCCTCTGGCGCAGCCGGGAGGCGCTGGGAGAGCGGCAGATCCCCCTGATGGGGGTCCTGGCTGCTTTCATCTTTGCCGCCCAGATGTTGAATTTCACCGTTGCCGGGGGGACCTCCGGCCACCTGATCGGCGGCGCGTTGGCGGCGATCCTGCTGGGGCCGTGGGCCGGCATCCTGACGATGACCACCGTGGTCGCCGTGCAGGCCATCCTCTTCCAAGACGGGGGCCTGTTGGTGATGGGGGCCAACATCACCAATATGGCCATTGTGGCCTGTCTGGTGGGGTACGGCGTCTACCGCGGGGTGCGGCTCCTGGCCGGCGAGCGGCGGTGGGGCCTGCTGGCGGGCGGGTTCGCCGCCGCGTGGACTTCGGTGGTGGTGGCGGCGGTGGCCTGCGCCGTCGAACTGGGCTTCTCCGGCACCTCGCCCATCGGCATTGCCCTCCCGGCTATGGCGGGGGTCCACGCCCTCATCGGCATCGGCGAGGGGTTGATCACTCTGGGCGCGCTGGCCCTGATCTCGGTGGCCCGTCCGGATCTGGTGGAGATGGGCCGGGCGAAGGCGGCCGGCGGCTTCCGCTGGACCCTGGTGGGGCTGGCGGTGGCGCTCGCGCTGACCCTGCTCTCCCCCCTGGCATCGCCCTACCCGGACGGCCTGGAGCGGGTGGCCGAGAACCTCGGTTTTATCGAGGCGGCCCAGGAGGCTCCCTACACCGTGATCCCGGACTACACCTTCCCCGGTCTCTCCAACGAAGCGCTGGCGACCATCGCCGCCGGGGTGGTCGGCACGATCATCGTCTTCGGGCTGGCCGTGGGGCTGGCCTCCCTCTATCGCCGTCGGAGGGCGGCGGAGGCGTAGCCAGGGGATGCACATCCACGCGCTCGACAGTTACTGTCCCGGGACCAGCCCCGTCCATCGCCTGGACCCGAGGGTGAAGTTGCTCCTTACCGGGCTTTTCATCCTCACCGCTGCTCTTCTCCCCGAGCGCGAATGGGGGGCCTTCGGGGTGATGGAGGGGCTGGTCCTTCTGACCACGCTGCTCTCCCGTGTGGGGCTGCTCCGGGTGCAGCGCCGATCCGCCGTGGCCCTGCCCTTCGCGCTGGCTGCGGTAACCGCGGTCTTCGCCACGCCAGGGAGGGTGCTATGGACCGTCCCCTTTCTCGGCGGCACCCTCTCCATCACCGAATCCGGCGTGGTCCGGTTCCTCTCCATCCTGGCCCGCTCCTACCTCTCCATTCAGGCGGCGGTCCTGCTGGCGGCGACGACCCCCTTCCCCGATCTGCTGTGGGGGATGCGGGCACTGCGGCTCCCACGTCCGCTGGTGGCGATCGTCGGCTTTCTCTATCGCTACCTCTTCGTCCTGGCCGACGAAGCGCGGCGGATGCTCCAGGCGCGGGAGGCCCGCTCCGCCGCCCCCGATGGTCGGGGCGGCGGGACCGTCGCCTGGCGCGCTCGGGTAACCGGCTCGATGGCCGGGATTCTCTTCCTGCGTTCCTACGAGCGAAGCGAACGCATCTATATGGCGATGCTGGCCCGGGGATACGATGGGACGGTCCGAACCCTCTCTCCGCCTTCCCTCCGCCCGACCGACTGGATCGTCGGCGCGCTCGTCGGTGGGGTGTTGGGGCTGATCCTGCTGTGGGGGAGGATGTAGCGTGTCCGCGCTGCGTGAGGGCGAGCGACCGATGGAAGCGTGCGTGGAAGTGCGGGGCCTGCGGTTCACCTACCCCGACGGCCGGGAGGCGCTGCGAGGGATCGACCTGACAGTCGCCCCTGGGGAAAAGGTCGCCCTGGTGGGGCCGAACGGGGCGGGGAAATCCACCCTGTTGCTGATCCTGGCCGGCCTGCTGCACGGCGAGGGGGAGGTGCGGCTGTTCGGCGAGCCGCTGGACGACCGGAACGTCAAACGGATGCGGTCTCGAATCGGCCTCGTCTTTCAGGACCCGGACGATCAGCTCTTTTCACCCACGGTCTTCGACGACGTGGCATACGGTCCCCTTTACGCGGGGCTTCCGGAGGAGGAGGTGAACCGTCGCGTGGCCTGGGCGCTATCCCAGATGGGACTGGAGGGCTTCGCGGAGCGGCTCTCCCATCACCTGAGCGTGGGGGAGAAGAAACGGGTCGCCGTAGCGACCGTCCTCTCGATGCGGCCGGAGGTCCTGCTGCTGGACGAGCCGACCTCGGGTCTGGACCCGCGCGCCCGGCGGCGGCTGATCGGGCTGCTGGCGGAACTGCCGCAGACGATGCTGGTGGCCACCCACGATATGCGGCTGGTGGCGGAACTACTGCCCCGGACCGTGGTGCTGGACGGCGGTCGGGTGGTGGCGGATGGACCCACGGCGGAGATCCTGTCCGACGAACATCTGCTTGAGGCTCACGGCCTGGAGCGGCCGTGACCCGCCTTGGGCAGGGTGAAGTAAAAAGTGCTCCCCTTCCCCAGTTCGCTTTCCACCCCCACCTTCCCTCCGTGGGCCTCGACGATCTGCTTCACGATCGCCAGCCCCAGCCCGGCCCCTCCGAAGCGGCGGCGGGTGGTGCCGTCCACCTGGTAGAACCGGTCGAACACCCGGGTCAGTTTGTCGGGGGGGATGCCGATGCCGGTGTCGCTCACCTCCGTCCGCAGCCATTCCCCCTCGTCCCTCACCCGCACGGTGATGGTCCCTCCCTCGGGGCTGAACTTGATCGCGTTGGCCAGCAGGTTGTCCAGGACCTGCGCGATCCGGCCCGGATCGGCCAGCACCGGGGGGAGGCCTTCGGGCACCTCGCCCCTCACCTCGATCCCGTTCTGCCGGGCCGTCGACCGGCAATCCTCCAGCGCCGTCCGCACTAACTGGCCGAGATCCACCTCTTGCAGGGCCAGGGTCTCCCAACTGACCACCTGGAGCGTGATGAAGTCGCTGACGAGGCGGGTCAGGTGATCGGTGCGCCGGGCCACGATCTCCAGGCTCTGTTCCTGACTGGGCGTCAGCGGGCCCAGTTCGCCGCTCCGCATCAACTCGACATATCCCTTGATGAAGGCCAGGGGGGTCCGGAGTTCGTGGGAGACGTTCTGGATGATCTCGTCCTTCAGGCGGTCGGCCTCCTTC
Organism: Chloroflexota bacterium; assembly: GCA_011388675.1. Taxonomy (GTDB): domain Bacteria; phylum Chloroflexota; class Anaerolineae; order B4-G1; family DUEL01; genus DUEL01. Next base: position 11,514 of record DROW01000258.1, read on the forward strand.
AGTTGGTCGTAGGCCTCCTTCAGTCGGGCGGCGTGCTCCTGGACCTTCCGGTAGAGGCGGGCGTTCTCGATGGCGATGGCGGCGTGGGTGGCGAAATCCGTCGCCACGGCTAATTCGTCCTCGGTGAACCCCACGGACCGCTCCCGGGCCATACTCAGCACGCCGATGGTGGCACCTCGCACGATCAGCGGGATGCCGATCCAACTCCGGGTGGTCCACACTGGCTGGGGGTACTTCCACCGGGGGTCGGTGTCGGTATCCTTGATGAGGACCGGCTTCCCGGCCTGAACCACTTGGGAGAGCAGGGGATCCTCGACGAAATTGACCGTGTGCCCGATGGCCTTTCTGCCGTCGGGGAGGTGGGTATAGCCGCTGGTGGCGACGACCTGGAGTCGATCCCCCTCCAGCAGCATCACGGTCGCCCGGTCGTAAGGGGTCAGTTCCTTCAGGTAGTCCAACAGCCATTGGAGGACCTGCTCGATCTCCAGGCTGGAGGTAAGGACGGCGGACACGCTGCGGAGCGTCTCGGCCATCCGTCGCTGGGACCGTTCGGCCTCGAACAGGCGGGCGTTCTCCACGGCCATCGCCACCTGACTGGCGATGGCTTCCAGGAGGATGAGTTCTCGGGTGGTGAACTCGTGGGGGGCGTGGCTCATCGCGCTGAGCACGCCGACCACCCTTCCCCGAACGCGCATCGGGATGAGGGCCATCGCCTGAATCCGCTCGTTGGCGAAGGCGGGGACGGCCAGACGGGGGTCGTTCTGGACGTCGCCGGTGATGAGAGGCTCCCCGGTGCGGACCACGTGGCCGGAGAGCCCCTGGTCCACGGAGATGCGCACCCCGACGTAGGAGTTCCGAAGCCCGCGCTGGGCGCGGATCGTCAATTCCCTCCGTTGCTCATCCAGCAGGCTGACAGCGGCCGCCTCCACGTTGAGGACGCGGACCACCTCCTCGATGGCGGTGTTCAACACCTCGTTCAGGTCGAGGGTCTGAGCCAACCGAGCGGCGACGGCGTTGAGCGCAGCCAGTTCCTCCGCCTGCTGTCGGGCCTCGGTGTAAAGACGGGCGTTCTGGAGGGCGATGGCCATCTGGCTGGCGATGGCGGTCAGCAGGCCGATGTGGTGCTTGGTGTAGGCGCGGGGGGTGGTGTAACTCTGAACGGCTATCACGCCCAGGACCTGGTCGCCCCGCATAATCGGCACCCCCAGCCAGGAGAGAGCCTCCCGTCCGATCCGTTCGATCCCCAACTGCCTCATCTGCTCCGCAGCGTTCTCGGGGATCAGCAGAGGCTGTTTCGTTCGGAGGACGTATTCGGTGAGCCCCTTCCCCTGCCTGCGGGGGGGCCAGGAGATCCGTTTCCCCTCCTCCACCACCAGCGGGAAGGTAACCTGGTCCGTCTCGGGGTCGTAGAGGGCGACGTAGAAGTTGGCGGCGTCCAGCAGTCGGGCCGTGCCCCGGTAAGCCTCCTCCACGATCTCCGTCACATCCAACCTCGCCGTGAGCGCCTGGGCCAGTTCGTTGAGCACGGCCAGTTCCTCGGCGCGACGGCGTCCCTCCTCAAAGAGCCGGGCGTTCTCGATAGCCACTGCAGCCTGGTTCGCCAGCGTCATCGCCAGGTTCATCTGGGCCCGGGTGAGGCGTATCTCTTTGGTCCAATCCTCCAGTTCGATGACGCCGATGGCCCGCCCTTTGACGGCCAGGGGGAGGATGATGAGGGTCTGGGTCTTGTTGGCCTGCATATACGCCAGTTCGGCCGGATCGGCGTTGGGGTCGCTGGCGTGGACGGTAACCGGCTGGAGGGTCTTCATCACGCGGGCGGTAACCGGATAATCGGCCAGCAGGAAAGTCTCTTCTTCCACTCTCCGCTCGATCTTGCCCCGCTCCCCCACGTAGAAATTCGCCACGACGCGCATTATGCCCGTGCTGGGGTCGAGCAGGGAGACGGAGGCTTCGGGGATGTCCAGCACCTCCACGAACTGGCGGGCGACGATTTCGGCGACCTCTTCCGGTTGGAGCAGGGCTCCCGCCAGTTGCTGGCTGGTGTTGAAGAGCACCGCCAGTTCCTGCATCCGCCGCTGGGTCTCGGTGAAGAGGTGGGCGTTCTCGATGGCGTTGGCCAGTTGGCCGGCCATCGTCTCCAGCACGGAGATGTCCTCCTCGGTGAAGGCTGCGGGCCAGATCGACTGGATGGTCATCGCACCGATGACCCGTCCGCGGCTGATGAGAGGTAGGGCCATTTCGGACCGCGTCTCTGGCAGGAGGGGGTTGTCGAAGCGGACGGCTTCCCTGCCCACGTCGAGGGCGATGCGGGCCTCGCCGTGGGCGACGCACCAGCCGATCATCGAGTCGCCGCCGACCTTCAGGCGGTGACCGGCCTCCAACATCCGCCGACCAGCCTCCCCCGTCCCGGCCCGGAGCACGGCCCACTCCCCGCTCTCGTCGAGGAGGAAAAGCCCGACGTAGTAGAGGTCGAACCGTTTACGGATCAGTTCGACCGCCCGCCAGATCAGGTGGTCCATATCGAGGATGCCGGTCGCGTCCCGCGCGATCTCAGCGGCGGCCTGTAACTGGAGCGCTCTGCGCCTCGCGTCGGCCAGCAGGCGGGCGTTCTCCAGCACGCCCGCCACCTGACCGGCCATCGTCATCGCCAGATTCAGATGCTCCTCGTCGAGCCGCTGTTCCGCCCGCAGGTCTCCCAACTCGATACAACCGATGGTCCACCCTTTGGTCACCAGCGGCAAGACGACCAGGGTTTTGACCCCCTCCTTCTCCAGGTAGGTTCTCTCTTCCTCTCTAAGGCCGGAGGTGCTCGCCGTGATCTGGAGGGGCTCCTGGGTTTCCCAAACGCGCCGGAGGAAAGGGCTCTTCTCGAGGGTGAGGACCACTTCTTCGTTGGGTGGCGGGGGGTTCCCCTGCGTTGGCTCGCTGCGGAGATCCGCGATCACGCGCAGCACACCGGTGTGGGGATCGCGCAGGCAGATCCGCGCCCTCTCCACGCCGAAGGCCTCGATGAACTGGTGGGCGGCGAGGTGGGCCAGGTCGGCGGGCTCCGTAGAGAAGGCCGCCGCCTGGGCCATCTGGAAGAGCCGTTCGAGGGCGATAGTGCGGTGTCGGGCCTGCTCCAAGAGCGACCGGCTTTCGATCGCCGCCGCGACCAGGTGGGTGATCGCCATCGCCAGGTCCAGATCCTCCTGGAGGATATGCGGCTGACTCAGCATCAGGGCGACGACCCCGCGCAGCAGGCCGCCGGCGAGGAGCGGAAGGATGCATACCCCGGCGATCTGATGGCGCCGGAGGTTCCGCTCGACCATCTTCGGGGGGATGATCCCTTCCAGGACGTCCCGCAGTTCCTCCATTTCGGGGAGGACCACGGGTTTGCCCTGTCTCAATCGATCGTACCACTCGACGGGGAAACGGGAGAGGGAAAAGCGGATCTCTGTCGCCGCGGTGCTGGACCTTTTCCTCAGCCCATCGAAAAGGGCGGCCTCGCTGACCAGGTCGATCAAGTGGAAATCCCCCTCTTCCGGGTCCAGCACCGAGAAGACGACCTCTCGCGCGCCCTGCACCGTGGCCTGCAGGACCTCCCGGGCCTCCCGGAAGATCTCGATCAGGCTGTGCTCCTCGGTGATGGCAGCGGCGATTCGCTGGAAGGCGGTGGATCGCTGCTGGAGCCGCTTCTCGCGGGTGAGATCGCGGAAGACGACGAACACCCCGGTAAAGTGTCCCTCCTCAAAGAGAGGGGTGGCGGAGATCCGTACCGGGAAGGTGAAGCCGTCCTCTCGCATCAGTCGTACTTCGTACTGGCTGGCGATGCCGTGGGGCCGCTTCGCCGTTTCGGCGATGACCCGCTCGCGGTCTTCGGGGTGGATGAACTCCAGGGACGAGCGGCCCAGAAGGGCCTGTGGGGACTCCCCAAGGATCTGTGCTGCCCGCGGACTGGCGTAGATGATGCGGGTCTCGGTGTCCTCAATGACGACGCCCTCCTCGATCTGTTCCAGTGCCCGTGCGTAGAGGGCGGACCCGAGGGTGTGGGTCTGCCAGGTCATCAAGGTGGTCAGCACGGTGGGCAGGTGGAGCAGCCACACCGGGTCTCTGGGGATGCACCAGCACAGATGCCGCTCGCACGCCTGGACGAACCGGGCGGCCTCGTGGGGAGGGACCAGCACGATGACGGTCGCCGGGGGGTCCGGAACCGGCAGCAGGTGGGCTGAGACGATGAGGGCGTCGGCTTCTTTCCAGCGCGGGGAGGGGGGAAGGGCTTTTCGTGCGATAACCCGAAAGCCAGCGCCGCGGAGCGTCTTCGCCACCCTCGCGCGCCAGGATGGATCGGGGTCGATAACCCAGACAGTTGCTTCTCTCATCCGCGTGCCCTTACCGCGCCCATCATCGACGTGAGGAAAAGACCTGCGGCCCGGATCGCCGAACGGGAAGGGTGCATCTCCCTCCCCCCATCTTCCCGGGGTGTCAATCTATCCTTAATTGTACCATAAAATTGCGAACTTGACCGCCCGGAGATAGGGCCGGGCGGGGCCGGGTGTGCTTCAGAGTAGGGACAGATTGAGAAGGGCCCGAACGCCCTCATTCCCCTCCCCGGCCTGCCATCGGCGGGCCGGGTGGGGGGCGAGAGCCGACGGACACCTTCGTCCCCAAACTGAGGCGCGCCGGCCGGGTGGGGGCGGTGCGGATTCGGTGGGGAACGGCGAACCAGGTCTAGGTGGGAGGGGGAGGGAGTCTCCTGACCCAGTCGTAGAAATCGGCGAGGGAACCCACCCCCAGCGGCTCCCGATCACCGGTCTCTTGTCTTTCATCGGCGTCGGAGATCCAGTAGGCCTCCATACCGATCCGCAGCGCGGGAAGGATGTCCAGTTCCCACTCGTCGCCGACCATCAGACACTCCTCGGGGGCGCGGCCCAGCCGCCGGGCGATCTCCAGGTAGTAGGCGGTGTGGGGTTTGGTGGCGTGCATATCCTCGTAACTGGTGATGAGGTGGTAGGGGAATTCGGAGGGGGGCACGCCTGCCCATTCCAGCCGCTGCTCGATGGCGGTGCGCGGAAATAGCGGATTGGTCGCGATCGCTACCTGGAACCCCTGCGCGAAGGCCCACTCCACCAGCGGGCGGGCAACCGGGTCCGGTCGGGTCAGGCTGCGCAGTTGGGGGAAGCGGGTGGCGTAGAACCGCTCGAAGAGCGGCGCGAGTTCGCGTCGGGTCCGGCCGAGGGCGGGGAAGAACACGGCGTCGAACGCTTCCATATTCGTGCGCGAGGGGTCCGTGTCGTTCATCATCGCCCGGGTCGCCTGCATCAGGTGGGCGATGAGGGTGTCGGGGGGGAAGTGATCGGCCATAAATTCGGCCAGAGCCCCCAGGTAGGCGGGGACAAAGTCCTCCATATCGTTCCGCAGGAGCGTGTTATCCAGGTCCAGCAGGAGGGCCTTGATCGGCACGTTGGGTCGGGACGAAGGCGGATGGTCCGTCATTTTTCCTCCTCATTGCGCAGGGGAGTGGGGGCCAGCACGGCGCTGGCCTCGGGGTGGCAGCGACCGCAGCCGACGTATGGATTTTCCACCGGCACCTCGTAGCGCTTGCAGTACGCGCGCACTTCGACGCTGCGCCGCAGCCATCGGCGGACCAGGCGGGCCTCCAACCGCATATGGGTGCACCGGTTGGCCTGCAGGATGGACGGCACCGGGCACGACTCGCAGATCCGGGGCCGCCACTCCTCCCGGCTCAGCAACCGACATTCCTGGATGGCCCGTCCCCGGTGAAAGTCCTCGTAATAGTACCGGCATTCCTTTCCCGCCGGTGTCCGCACTCTCCGTTCTCCTGCTTTTCTGCTTCCTCGGTTGCCTCTTCCCTGTTTACTCCCCTCCCGTCGTCTCCACCAGTGCCTCCAGGTCCGCCTCCATCGCTTCCATCTCCCGCCCGTAGCATGCCCAATCCCCCTGGCGGAGACATTCCTGGGCCGCCTGATAGTGATCCAGCGCGGAACGGGCCAGCGCTCCCACATCGCCCGACGGCGGGGCCTCAACGGCTCCTTCTGGCGGGGCCTCCGTTACCGGCTCGCCGGAGAGGATCTGGGCCAGGGCGTCCTCTAAATCCTTTCCCATCGCTACCCGGTTGCCATAGGCCACCAGCACCCGCTTCAACTCCGGCAGTCGGCCGGCCTGCGCCTGGAGGTAGAGGGGTTCCACGTAGAGTACCGTGTCGTCGATGGGGACTACCATCATATTGCCCCGGATGACTTCGGACCCCTGCTGGTTCCAGAGGGTCAATTGCTGGGAGATGTAGGGGTCCTGGTCGAACCGGGCCTCCACTTGCATAGGGCCGTAGATCAGTTCCTGCTTGGGGAACTTCAGAACCCCCAACTCCCCGTAATCGGGCCCGTCGGAGTCGGCATAGAGCCAGGCGATCATATTCCGCCGTCCGTTGGGCACGTAGGGGCGGATCATCAGGAACTCGACCTCCTCCTCCCCCGGGAGTTGCATCACGACGTAATAGGGAGCCATCTCCTGTTCATAGGCCCCGAACAGTTCGGTCGGCGTCGTCCAAAGGTCCTCTTTGTTGTAGAAGACCTGAGGGTCCTCCATATGATAGGCGGCATAGGCCTCCGCCTGCACCCGGAAGAGCTGCTCCGGGTACCGCCAGTGATCGCGCAGTGACCGCGGCATCTCCTCCACCGGCGTGAACAGGTCCGGAAAGACCGCCTGGTAGGTGCGGACGATCGGGTCTTCTGGATCGACCACGTAGAAGGTGATCTCGCCAGTGTAGGCGTCGATGGCGACCTTGACGCTGTTGCGGATATAGTTCACCCCCTGGAAGGGCTCCGAGTAGGGGAATCGGTCGGTCCAGGTGTAGGCGTCGTACAGCCAGACGAGGCGTCCGTCGGCGATGACTGGATAGGGATCGGGGTCGTACCAGAAGAAGGGGGCGAGAGTCCAGGCCCGGTCGGCGAGGGTGCGGTGGAAAAGGATGCGGCTTTCGGGGCGGATGGCCCCGGAGAAGAGGATCTGGGAACTTCCGAACCGGATGGCGAAGGCGAGGCGACGGATCAGGCTCCCTATCGGCACCCCGTCCGGGCCCTCGTACTGCGTATACACGTTCTCGTCGCCGCTGGGCCGGTCGAACTCCCTCTCAGCGGTGTCCACGATGACGTAGTTGTCGGTGGCCTCGCCGAAGTAGATCTCCGGGCGGGTGATCTCCAGCACGGGGTCGTCGCTCTGCGGAGGGATGTCCCGCACCAGCAGGTGTGGCATCCCTTCCTCCGTCACCTCGTTGACCGGGCTCAGGCACACCCCGTAGCCGTGGGTGAAGACCAGGTGGCGGTTCACCCAGGTCTGCGCCTGCTCCGGTAACTGATCCACCTCCAGTTCCCGCGCGGCCAGCATCACCTCCCGCAGTTCCCCACCGATCACGTACCGGTCCACATCGACGTCGTTGAAGGCGTAGTAGAGTCGAATCTCCTGTAACTGCCCGTAGGTGGTCAGCAGCGGTCGCCAGTCCCAGAGGCGGATGTTGCGGAGGGTTAGGGCCTCCGCCTCAAGCGCCTCGGGGGTCAGGCTCCCCGTCGCGGGGAAATCGTACTCCTTCACGTCCGTCAGACCGAAGGCGTAGCGGGTGAAAGTGATGTTGTGCTCGATGTACGGCCGCTCCATCGCCAGTTCGTTGGGGGCGACGACGTACCGCTGGAGCAGGGCCGGATAGAGGCTCCCCGCGATCACAACCAGCACCGTCAGCAGCAGGGCGGCGTAGAACGGCCATCGCCAACGGAGGTAGGCGTAGGCCAGAAGGGTGACGCCCAGCAGGAAGGAGACCCCCGTGTACACGTGGTAGAGGGGGAGTCGGGCGTGGACGTCGGTGTAACCCGCTCCGAAGACGACCCCGCGGGCCGAATCCAGGATCGCCAGGCGGGACAACTGGAACTGGAGGCCGATTAGGATGAGGAAGAGAGCGGCCAAGACAGAGAGATGGCGGCGTGGGCCAGGCCACCGCAGAGCCCGGCGACCGCCGTAGAGGACGGCCGCCCCGATCAGGGTCAGCAGCACCAGGGCCAGCAACCACTCCAGCAGGGCGCGGTAGAAGGGGAGTTTGAAAACGTAGAAGGCGGCGTCCAGCCCGAAAATCGGGTCGGCGATGCCGAAGGGAACGGCGTGTTGGGCAAAGAGGTACTCCTTCCACCTCGCGGAGGCCCAGGAGCCCATCAGCAGGGCCACCCCCGCCGCGGCGATGGCGGCCAGCACGGTGAGAGCGGCGCGGGACAGACGTGGCAGGCGGACCTTCCGCACCTGTGGCGTAACCACCTCCGGGATCGCCGGCAGGAGGCGGCGTGGGATCAAAAGCCAGTTGACCCCGGTGAAGGTGAGGGCCAGCAGCATCCCCACCGCGTACACACCGATCTGGGCCGCCAGCCGGATCTTATAGACGGAAAGGTAGCCGAGGCTGTCGAACCAGAGCCAATCGGTGTAGAGGGTGGCCCACACTTCGAGTAAGCCGGGAAGGAAAAAGATCAAGACCGGGATCAGAACCACGACGACAATCCAAACGATCCGCCGAAAACCTCTTGTTTTCATCACACTTGCTCTCTCAGGCAGGTTCTGTATGAACGATGATCTGACGGACGTGAGGGATCTGGTGGTAGAGGTGCCGTTCCAGTTCGCTGGCGATGCGATGGGCCTCTTCGACGGAGGCCCCGCCGTCGATCTCGCAGTGGAGGCTGATCACGTAGTGCCCGTCGCTGTAACCGACCTCCACCTGATGGCATCCAGCGACCCCCTCCACCTGCCGGGCCGCCTCCCGCACCGCTGCCTCCACCCGCTCCCGCATTCGGGGGTCCGCCTCGGTGCCGACCACGCCGCCGCGCTGAGGTTCGATGTGGGTGACCACCCGCGCGGTGCCCGGGATCGCCTGGCGGATCGCCTCCTCCAGCCGGGAGGCCAGGGCGTGGGCCTCCCGTAGCGAGAGGTCGCCTTCCACCTCGCAGTGGAGGTCCACCACCGTCCCATCCGCTCCCTGGCGGACGAAGACCTGGTGGACCGGCAGGCCGTGTCGCTGAGCCAGGAGGACGATCCGGTCGGTGGGGGTCTCGTCGGGCCGGGGGACCGGCTCCACGTGGACCACCACGTCCACCGGGGCCAGTTGGGATTGAAGGGCGGCCTCCACGGCCGAGGCCACCTCGTGCCCCGCCTCCACCCCGGCGGCCCGGTCCACCCCGATGGTCACCTCGGCGAAGGATTTGGCTCCCGCGCGGCGGACCCGCAGCCTGCGGCAGGAGATGACCCCATCCACGCCCTCCACGATCTGGCGGACCCGTTCTGCCAGATCCGCCGGTTCCCGATCCAGCAGGGCGTCCACCGCCTCTCGCGCCAGTCGCAGCGCGCTGACCAGCACCACCCCGGCCACCACCATCGCGGCCAGCGGGTCGGCCCAGGGGATGCCCCACTCGGCGAAGAGCAGGCCGGCGATGACCAGGCCGGAACTGAGGATGTCGCCAGTGAAGTTGAGGGCGTCGGCCGCCAGGGCCTGGCTGTGGTAGCGGCGGGCGGTTCGACGCAGGACGGTCGTGCGCACCAGGTCGACGCCGATGGAGAGGACCATTATGCCGATGGCGACGCCGGAGTAGCGGATCGGTGCTCCCCCCGCGATCAGCCGACGGACGGCTTGATAGGCGACGCCACCGCAGGTGAGGGCCAGCAGTGCGGTCTCGAAGAGGGCGGAGAGGCTCTCCACCTTGCCGTGGCCGTAGGGGTGATCCTCGTCGGGAGGACGCTCCGCCAGCCGGACGGCCATATAGGTCATCAGCGTGGTCACCAGATCCAGCCCGTTGTCGGCCGCCTGGGCCAGGACGGCGAGGCTACCCGTGACCAGGCCGATGATCAGTTTGGCGGTGGCCAGAAAGGCGGAGGTGAAGACGGAACCCAACGCGACAGCCTGCTTCCTCCGTCCGGCGCGATCCGGCGCAGCGTTGCGGCGGGGAGCAACGGTCATTTCCAAGAGGCCCGATCACACGCGGGTGACGTACTCGCCGGTGCGGGTGTCCACGCGGACGGTGTCGCCTTTCTGCACGAAGAGAGGGACCTGGATCGTGAGGCCGGTCTCCAAGGTGGCTTTCTTCGTCACGCTGGTCGCCGTGTCTCCGGCCACCGCCGCCTCGGTGTCCACCACCTCCAGATCCACCGTCGTCGGCAGTTCGACCTCCAGCGGTTGCCCTTCGTACACGGCGATCACCAGTTCCATCCCCTCCTTCAGATAGCCGGTCTGCCCTTCCAGCGCCGCGGCAGGCAGGGCCATCTGGTCGTAGGTCTCGGTGTCCATAAAATAATAGAGATCGCCGTCGTTGTAGAGATATTGAACCCCGCGTCGCTCGATGCGGACCTCCTGGACGCGGTCGCCGGAGAGGAAGTTGCGCTGGATGGTGGCCCCTGTGCGGAGGTTGCGCAGTTTGGTGCGGATGATGGCGTTGCCCCGGCCGGGTTTGTAGTGCTGGTACTCCAGCACCTTATACAGTTCCCCATCGAGAACGAAGGTCGTGCCGCGACGCAGATCGTTTACATCGATCATCCTTTCCTCCTTGCACTGTGCTTCAAGGGGATTATACCAGCCTTGGGGAGAGCGTCAAACCTTTCGCCGCCCAAATTGGGGATTCGAGGGGGATCGCGCCACCCGGAAGGTGATCGGTACGTCCGGCCCCTTCAGGGGCGATTGCTGACCTGTAGAGGCTCGGGTGTGCTTCGGAATAACAGGCGCTCTTGCCTTCGTTTCGCAAGTGCTGGTCTCTCTTACCCTCCGCTTCGAGTGCCCGGCAGGGCATTCCCCTGGACAGATCGACGCAGATGGGTATAATCCACCCGTTGTGAGCAACCCATCGATTGGAAGGAGGACGGTATGGAACGGGCAGACCCCCTGGCAGACTTCTTCTATCCTCGCGGCGTGACGGTGATCGGTGCCAGCGCCAACCCGACCAAGTTGAGTTACGGCGTGCTGCGGAACCTGGCGACCCACGGCTATCGCGGCCCTGTCTACCCGGTCAATCCCAAGGGCGGGGCGATGCTCGGCCTGCGGGTCTACACCTCCGTGGCAGAGGTGCCGGACCCGGTGGATCTGGCGGTGATCGTCCTCTCCGCCGACCGGACGGTAGAGGCGCTGGAGGCGTGCGGGAAACGCGGGATCCGTGCCGCTATCCTCATCGCCTCCGGCTTCGGCGAACTGGGGGCCGGGGGGCGGGAGCGGGAGGAGCAACTACGGGAGGTGGCCCGTCGGTACGGGATGCGGTTCATCGGCCCCAACTGCGTCGGCGTGGTGGATACCTACGCGCCCATCGACACCACGTTCATCCGCACGATGCCCACCCAGGGGAGCATCGGCTTCATCTCCCACTCCGGCGCGGTCTGCGGCGGCACCATCGACTGGGCCAGCGCGGTCGGCGTGGGGTTCTCCCGCATCTTCAGCCTGGGTAACCAGGCGGACGTGGACGCGGCGGACGCGCTGGAATCGCTGGCCGCCGACCCCCACACCCGCGTGGCCGCCGCCTACATCGAGGGCCTTCCCCAGGGTCGCCGGTTCGTCGAGGTGGCTGCCCGAACGACCCCCGAGAAGCCGCTGGTGGTCCTCAAGGCCGGTCGGACCCCCAGCGGGACGCGGGCGGTAGCCTCCCACACGGGCGCGCTGGCCGGGGCGGAGCAGGTCTTCCTGGCCGCCTGCCGCGCCGCCGGAGCGATCCCCGTGGACAACCTGGAGCAACTGGTGGACGCCAGCATCGCCCTGGCCTACCGTCGCCCCCCAAAGGGGCCGCGGATGGTCATCCTCACCAACGCCGGCGGCCCGGCGGCGGTCGGGGCGGACGCGCTGGACCGGCTGGGGCTGCAGTTGGCCAACCTGAGCCCGGAGACGCAGGACCGGCTGCGGGAGGTCTGCCCGCGAGGGACGATGGTGGGCAACCCGGTGGACATGCTGGGCGGGCCGATGCCGGAGCACTACGCGGCCGCGCTGGAGGTGCTGCTGGCGGCTCCCGAGGTGGACGGGGTGATGGTCCTCTTCGTCCCCCAGGCGATCACGCCACCCTACGACGTAGCCGTCGCCGTGGGGCAGGCCGCCGAGACGGCGGAGAAGCCGGTGGTCTGCTGCATCCCCGGCGGGGGCGGTATCCGCGCCGCCGCCCGCGCCCTCCACGCCCACTCGATCCCTCACTACATCACCCCCGCCCGCGCCGCCTTCGGGTTGGGAGCGCTGTGGCGGTATCGGGCCATTCGGGAGAGAGGGCCCTCCACCTTCGCCGATCTCCCCGCGCTGGCCGACCCGCCTGCGCAGGTGCAGGAAGTCGTGGAAGCGGCCCGTGCCGTCGGTCAGGAGGTGCTGGACCCCCAGGCGGGCGCGGAGTTGGCGGCGGCCTACGGCCTGCCGGTGCCCCCGTCGGGGCTGGCCTCCACCCCAGACGAGGCGGCGGCGCTGGCGGAGCGGCTGGGCTTCCCGGTGGCCCTCAAGCGGGTGGCCCCCGGCCTGGTCCACAAGAGCGACGCGGGCGGCGTCGCCCTGGGTCTGGAGGACGGCCGCGCGGTGCGGGAAGCGTTCGCCCGGATGGTCGGGCCGGGGGAGAAGGGGTTCGTCCAGCGGATGGCCCCCTCCGGCCTGGAGGTCATCGTCGGCGCGCAGCGGGATCCCCAGTTCGGCCCCCTGGTGATGTTCGGCCTCGGTGGGGTGTACGTCGAGGTGTTCCGGGACGTCGCCTTCCGCCTGGCTCCCCTCAGTGAAGCGGAGGCCCGGGAGATGATCGAGGAGACGGCGGCGGGGCGGCTCCTGGCCGGCGTGCGGGGCCAACCCCCGGGCGACATCGACGCCGTGGTCGACGTGCTGGTCCGCCTGGGCCGGTTGATGGCGGAAATGGACGAGGTCGCCGAGGTGGACCTGAACCCGCTGATCGTGGGACCGGCGGGGAAGGGGGCCTGGGCGGTGGACGTCCGCGTCGTGTTGGGTTAGTGTAAACTACCACGCCACCCGACAGTCTACCAGCCTCCCGCGGGTTCCCTGAACCTGCGGGAGGCTCCTTTCTCCCCGCCTGGAACCCCCGCGCCTCCTCCGGCGTCTAGAGGGTAGAAACCCACACAGGAGGAGGAGCGATGAAGGGGTACAGAGTTCTTGCTGGAGTGGCGGCGGTTCTGGTGCTGCTGGCGACGGCGGCACCGGCCCTCGCCGAC
>DROW01000259.1 GCA_011388675.1 Chloroflexota bacterium
ATCGAGCGGATGGTGCAAGAGGCGGAGATGTACCGGAACCAGGACCGAAAGAAGAAGGAACTGGCCGAGGCCCGGAACCTCGCCGACAACGCGGCCTACGCAGCGGAGAAGTTCCTCCGCGAGTTGGGTGACCAGGTTCCTGCCGAGGCCCGGAAGAACCTGGAGGAGAAGGTCCGCGCTCTCCGCGAGAGCCTCTCCGGCGAGGACGTGGCCCGCATCCGCCAGCGCACCGCCGAACTGAACGAGGCCCTCCAGGCCATCGGCGCTCAAATGTATCAGGGAGCCGGCCCGGCCGCCTCCCCGCCCCCCAGCGAGGAGGAAGGTCCGGAAGGGGACGTGATCGAAGGGGAGTTCAGCGCGGATTAACGGGGAGCGGGAAAACGGGCGAGGATGCCTTCGGCCGACCGTTCTAGAGCCACACGATGAGCACGAAGCGGGACTACTACGAGATCCTGGGGGTGGACCGGTCCGCCACGCAGGAGGAGATCAAGCGGGCCTACCGCCGACTGGCCCGGAAGTACCACCCCGACGTCTCCGACGAACCCGACGCAGAGGTGCGGTTCAAGGAGATCAACGAGGCGTACCAGGTCTTATCCGATCCCGAGAAACGGGCGATCTACGACCGATACGGCCACACAGGGCCCGGTGCTCCCGGCTTCGACTTCGGCTTCCGCGATCCCTTCGAGATCTTCGAGGAGTTCTTCGGCGACCTGGGCTTCGGCTTCCGTACCACCCGACGGCGTGGTCCCCGTCGCGGCGCTGACCTCCGCTATGATCTCAAAATCTCTTTTGAGGAAGCCGTCTTTGGCTGCAAGAAAGAGATTGAGGTGGTGCGCCGCGACCTGTGTCCCCACTGTAAGGGGAGCGGGGCCGAACCCGGCACCACCCCCGTGCGCTGCCGGGAGTGCGACGGGACGGGGCAGGTGCGCCGCGTGCAGCGGTCCATCTTCGGCTCTTTCGTCAACGTCTCCACCTGCCCGGTCTGCCAGGGAACGGGGGAGGTCATCCCCATCCCGTGCACCCACTGCGGAGGGACCGGTCAGACCCAGGTCACCCGCCGGATCACGGTCAATGTCCCCCCGGGGGTGGATACGGGGACTCAGATTCGGCTGGCCGGGGAGGGGGAGCCGGGCGTGCGGGGCGGTCCCCCGGGGAACCTCTACGTCGTCCTGAAGGTGGAGCCCCATCCCTATTTCCGCCGCCGCGGGGACGACCTCATCGTCGAGTTGAAGATCAACGTGGCGCAGGCGGCGCTGGGGGCGCGGGTGACCATCCCCACGCTGGAGGGCGAGGAGCAGTTCGACATCCCGCCCGGCACGCAGACCGGCACCATCTTCCGACTGCGCGGGCGCGGAGTGCCCCACCTGCGGCGCAACGGCCGCGGGGACCTGCTGGTGCTGGTCCGCGTCGAGGTGCCGACGAAATTGACCCGCAAACAGCGGGAACTGTTCGAGCAACTGGCTGCTACGCTGGGCGGTGAGGAGGTCGCCAAAACCCGCGAGCCGACCTTCGTGGACCGGCTGCGGGAGGCCCTAGGGTTGTGACACCGCAGAGGCGCGGAGGACGC
>DROW01000260.1 GCA_011388675.1 Chloroflexota bacterium
ACGCCGACCCCGCTCCCTCCGACCGACACGCCGACCCCCCTGCCGACCGACACCCCCACACCGACGCCCCTGCCCACGGAGACCCCCACGCCGTCCCCGTCGCCCACCGCCACATCCTTGCCCCCCGTCCCCACACCGACCCCACTGCAGGTCGCCGAGGTGGTGTTGCCTACCCCCTTCCCTACCTGGACCCCTCTGCCGCCCACTCCCGCGCCGCCCGTCGCAGGGGGATACGGCCCCGTCCTGGGGATCGCCTGTGTGCTGCAGGTGGTGGCGGTCCTCCTGGGCCTCTACCTGACCCTGCGTCGCCGTTAGGGGGGCCGCCGCGCGTGCAGGGATCCGTTTTTTGCCGTGGAAGCCGCCGATAGTCTCCCTCAAATTTAAAGAAAACTCTGCGTCCTCCGCGGCTCTGTGGTGGGCCCTCGTCTTTCGGCGAGCCACAGGGCGCGGAAGGCGCGGGCGGTGAGGGTGGGGCGGAGGACGCAGCCTGTCGGCAAACCTTCGGCCAGGTCGAAAGCGACGCCCGGCAGTGCGCGGACATCCTCTAGAGGCCACTCGGCCTGCGAGAAGAAGGTCTCCAGGGCGGAACGTTCCACCGCGACCAGGCCGAAGAGGTCCCCTCGCTGGGGCTCCCCGCGCAGTTGGCCCAAAAAGGTGAGGATCGCCAGATAGTCGGGGACCTCGCCCCCGCCCAGGCGGGGCGGCAGGAGGTTGAGGAAATACGGGGTAGGATGCTTCCGGCTGGGGCCGAGCCGCAGCCAATCGACTACCTCCCATCGGTGGATCAGTGCCGTTCGGTCGGGGATCTGGAGTCGGAAGCCGGTCCTCAGTTCCTCCTCCACCTCCCGCCGCAGGCAGACCAGCGGCTTCTCCCCCTGCTCGATCCGGCCGCCGATCCCGCCGATGCCGATGGAGAGGGTCCCATCCGGACGGCGGGCCCAGTAGCGGGGCTTGTTCACCTCGAAGTAGTAGGCCTCGTCGTCGTACAGGATCGCCGAGACGCCGATGAGCCGGATGTTCCGGCCGCTCAGCAGCGGGTGGGAGACCCGCCGCAGCGTCGGCAACGCCTCAAACAGATCTGCCACTTTTTCCCTCGCCTCCTCGCTTCCCCGCTTCCCCTCCGGCGTGCTCCCGGATGAACCGATACGTTTCTTCCGCCACCCGCTCCCACTCGCTGTCCACCGTCAGGCAGTGACCGGAGTTGTAGAGGGTGATCCGTTTCTTGTCCTGCGAGCCCAACCGGTCGTAGGTGTAGTGGGCGCTTTGGGGGTGGATCGCCTGGTCGCGGGTGCTGTGGATGATGAGGGCGGGGCAGGTGATCGTTGGGAGGAGCCGTCGGACGTGGCGGATCAGTTTCAGGAGTTCGTGGGCGGCGGGGATGGGGTTGTCGGGGTAATGCCAGATGCGCGATTCGGCCTCGGGGTCGGTCAGGTCGGTCTCCTCGGAGCCGGGCAGGACGCGGATCACGTGCTTGAGGAGCGGGGTGAGGTAGATACGGCGGTCGGCGACGATGGTGGCGGGGGAGTAGAGGACGATGCCGGGGAGGTCCGGCTGGTAGGCGGCCAGGTGGAGGGTGAGGAGCGCGCCCATTGAGAGCCCGCCGACGAAGACCGTCTCGCAGCGGGCCTGCAGATCGGCCAACGCCTGCTCCACGTGGCCGGTCCAGTCGGTCCACCGGCAGCGGTTCATCTCCTCGATGGTGGTCCCGTGGCCGGGCAGCAGCGGCCCGGAGACGGTGATCCCCCGCGCGTGAAGGTACTCCCCGACCAGCCGCATCTCCGGCGGCGAGCCGGTGAAGCCGTGGATGAGGAGCATCCCCACCGGCCCGGCTTCGAGGAGGAAGGGGGAGGGATCGGGTTGGGTTGGCATTGTTCACCTCCACTTGATCGGAAGTCCGTGGGGGGATTGTACCTGATTTAAGGGGCTTGTAAAGGGGAGAGAGCGAGGGTTTCCGAAAGAGGATTTTGACTTTTCGCGGTTTATAATGCAAAATAGCATCGAACGCATTCCAATCAGCGACAACACCTCCGGGGAGTGGAGCGGATGGCGAAGGGCACACAACGAGAGGGGAAATGGATCAACCAAGCGTGGATCGAAGGGGTAGTGCGGCGACATCCCTTGATCGCGTTGATGGGCCTGGCCCTTCTCTGTCTCCTCGGGATCGCGCTTTCGGATGCCTTCCTCTCTAATCTCCA
>DROW01000261.1 GCA_011388675.1 Chloroflexota bacterium
CGCAACTGTGGAAATCCCCGCCTCATCTGATGGTCCCACGCCCTGTCCGCCGACCCCGCTACGCGCAGCCCTGCCGGAAGGCTCGATTTATCCCCACCCCTTGTGGACTAGATGTCCCTCTCCCCTCCCCCCTATGTAAAGGCCTCCGCCCCTCTTCCCCCGCACATATACCGGAGAGGCCTCTCCACCTTCCACTTATCCCCACCATGAACAGGCCGACTACGACTACGACACAGGGGGATTCCTCTCTACCATTTGGAAAAAAGATTTCCAAAACTCACCAAGAGACCAATCGGCGGCTTTTGAACCTGAGGGTGGTGAAACGGTAATATTTAAGGGAGGTTGTGTTTCATAGCGATTTGAGTATAATGAGAAGCGCGTTTCCGCATCTGCTGCATGCCTTTTGAGGGAGGCCTGGAAAGGAGGTGATGTGTCGGGGTGCACAGGCACAGGGCGAGCAGAGCGTCACGGATCGGGAAATTATGCAATTCCTGAAGCAAGGAGGAGAAGCAATGTCTAAGAAGTGGATGCTGGTATTGGGGGTGCTGACGGTCTTCATGACGGTGCTGGCGGCCTGCAAGCCCAGCCCGACCCCCACTCCGACGGAGGCTCCGACGGAGGCCCCAACAGAGGCTCCGACGGAAGAAGCGACGCCGGAGGCGACGCCGGAGGTGACCCGTAACGGTGCGTGGGTGGACGAGGTCACCTTCATGACGGAGACGGACGACGTGGCCGGCTACGAGCAGGTGAAGGGCGGCCTGGTGGACGTCTACGCCTTCACCATCGGCAACCCCGACATCTACCGGGACGCGAAGTCCAACCCGGATGTGAAGGTGCTGGAGTACTACGGCGTCTACAACGAGCTGACCTTCAACCCCTACAAGCAGTGGAAGCCGGCCGACGAGGTGGCGGAAGGCACCCCGGGCGTGTGCGGCGAGCGAGAGGGTGAAGAGGGGCCTGAGGTTGGCATCTGCGAGTTTGACAACGGTGCCCTCAACCCCTTTGGCCACCCGAAGATCCGCGAGGCAATGAACTGGCTGGTGGACCGCGATTACATCGCCCGGGAGATCATGGGCGGCCTGGCGACGCCCAAGTACCTGCCCATCACCAGCGCCTTCCCCGACTACGCCCGCTACATCGACACGGTGCGGGAGATCGAGGCCAAGTACGCCTACAACTTCGACAAGGCCCAGGAGGCGGTGACGGCCGCGATGGAGGAGATGGGGGCCACCCTGAACGAGGATGGCATCTGGACCTACAACGACGAGCCGGTGGAACTCACCATCCTGATCCGCACCGAGGATGAGCGGAAGGAGATCGGGGACTACTTTGCCAACCAGTTGGAGGCGCTGGGCTTCGCCGTGAACCGTCACTACGGCACCTCCTCGGAACTGGCCGCCTTCTGGATCCGGGGCAACCCCGCGGACGGCTCCTGGCACGCCTACACCGGCGGCTGGATCACCACCGCGGTCTCCCGGGATCAGGGTGGCAACTTCGAGTTCTTCTACACCCCGCGCGGCATCCCCGTGCCGCTGTGGATGGCCTACGATCCCAGCCCCGAGTTCGACGAGGTCTCCAAGCGGCTGGCCAACAACGAGTTCGCGGACATGGCGGAGCGGGACGAACTGTTCCGTGAGGCCCTGCAACTGGCCCCGCAGGAGGCCTTCCGCGTCTGGCTGGTGGACCAGAAGTCCTTCTCCGTGGTCCGCAGCGACATCAGCGTGGCCTACGACCTGGCCGGCGGTGTCTCCGGCGCGGTCCTCTGGCCCTACACCCTCCGCAAAGGGGATCAGGAGGGCGGCTCCGTCACCTGGTTGAACGCCGGTATCCTCGGAGATCCGTGGAACCCGGTGGGCGGCTCCGACTGGATCTACGACATGCAGGCCATCCGGGCGCTGGGTGACTGGGGCGTGGTGGCCGACCCCTTCACCGGCCTAGCCTGGCCGCAGCGCATCGAGCGGGCGGAGGTGGTGGCCCAGACCGGCACGCCGATGGCCAAGACGCTGGACTGGGTGACCCTGGAGTTCCAGGACGAGATCGTGGTCCCGGACGACGCCTGGGTGGACTGGGATGCCACGGAGCAGCGGTTCCTCACCGCGGGTGAGGTGTACACGCAGCCGGTGACCGCCCGGGTGAAGAGCGTGGTCTACTACCCCGAGGACCTCTACGACACGGTCAAGTGGCATGATGGTTCCTCCTTCGACATCGCCGACGTCCTCATGAACCTCATCCTGACCTTCGACCGGGCCAAGGAGGATAGCCCCATCTACGACGAATCCTACGTGCCGACGTTCCAGTCCTTCATGAGCGTCTTCAAGGGCGTCCGCATCGTCTCGGAGGACCCGCTGGTCATCGAGTGGTACACCGACGCCTTCGCGCTGGACGCCGAGTTGACGGTGACCACCCTGTGGCCGCGGTACGACTACGGCGAGGGCTCCTGGCACATGATCGGCCTGGGCGTGCTGGCTGAGGAGAACCAGGAACTGGCCTTCACTTCCGACAAGGCCGACGCGCTTGAGGTCGAGTGGATGAGCTACATCTCCGGCCCCAGCCTGGAGATCCTGGCCAAGTACCTCGACCAGGCCGCGGCCGAGAACTACATCCCCTACGCCAACTTCCTGAGCCAGTACATCAGCGAGGACGAGGCCGCCGAGCGCTGGGCCAACTACAAGGCCTGGTACGAGAAGATGGGCCACTTCTGGATCGGGACCGGTCCCTTCTACCTGGACAAGGTCTTCCCGCTGGAGCACACTGTCACCCTCAAGCGGTTCGAGCAGTATCCGGACCCGGCCGACAAGTGGATGCGCTTCGGCGAGCCGAAACTGGCCGAGGTCTCCATCGACGGCCCGGCCCGGGTGAAGGCGTCCGATGGGGCCACCTTCGACGTGATGGTGACCTTCCAGGGTGAGCCCTATCCGGCGGACGAGATCGCGGGCGTCAAGTACCTCCTCTTCGACGCCGAGGGCAACGTAGCGCTCACCGGTGATGCCACCCTGGTGGAGGACGGTCACTACGCCATCGAGTTCACGCCGGATCAACTGGGCGAACTGGGCGTGGGTGCGGTCCGCCTGGAGATCGCGGTGACCTCCAAGGTGATCAGCATCCCCACCCTGCAGAGTATGGAATTCCTGCTGTTGCCGTAAGGCGACGGCGGGAGAAGGGGAGGCCCCTTCCCGGGGCCTCCCCTTTCATCGGAGGTATGGTCTCTATGCTTCACCGCAGAGGCGCAGAGGACGCAGAGGGGCGAGGCAGACCGTGCTCTGCGTCCTCTGCGTCTCCGCGGTGAGGGCGATGATGTTGAGGTAAGGATATGGCAGAAGAGGCTGCTCTACCCACACGGACCCAGGAAGTGCCCTCCGAAGAGCCGAAGCGGGGTGTCCCCACCTGGCAGCGTGTGCTGCGGTACACGGTGGTACGAACCATCATGCTCTTCATCACCGTGGTGATCGGCGTGTACCTCACGGTGCTGATCGCCAATATGGGAGGGTACGTCGACGAAATCCGCCGGGCCCAGATCCGCGAGCAGGTGGGCCTCCGACTACAGAACGACCCTGCCTTTAAGAGCCTTCCTCCAGAGGAAAGGCAGGCCCGAATGGAGGCCGAGATCCTCGTGGCGGAGAAACGGTTTGGACTGGATAAGCCCTTCATCATCCGTAGTTTCCTGTTTCTGAAGCAGGCCCTGACGCTGGACCTGGGGCGGGCGGAGAATATGACCAGCGATAGCGGCTCGAAGCAGGTCCAGCGGATCATATTGGAACGGCTGCCAGCCACCTTGCTCCTGTTCGGCACATCGGCCCTTTTCATCTTCTTCCTCTCCCTGTTCATTTCCCTCTACCTATCCCGGAACTACGGCAGTTTCTTGGATCGGCTGTTCGTCTCTCTCTCCCCTCTCTCGTCCGCGCCGGGGTGGTTCTACGGCGTTTTCCTCATCACCATCTTCGCGGCGTGGCTCAAGATCTTGCCCTTCGGCGGCATGATCTCCACGCCCCCGCCAGAGACCACGCTCGAATACATCCTGGACCTGGGCAAGCATCTCATCCTGCCGGTTACCGCGCAGGTCATAACCTCGTTGTTCATCGGGGTGTACAGTTGGCGTACCTTTTTCCTGATCTACTCCAGCGAGGACTATGTGGAGATGGCGAAAGCCAAGGGGTTGCCGCCCCGGGCCATCGAGCGGCGGTACATTTTGCGGACGACCCTGCCCACCATTATCACTTCCTTCGCATTGACCCTGATCGCGGTGTGGCTGGGGCAGATTATCTTCGAGACCGTGTTCAACTGGCCCGGCCTGGGGCGCACATACTACCAGGCCATTGGCGTGTTCGATACCGCCGTTATCGTGGGGATCACGGTGCTGTACGCTTACCTGCTGGCCCTCACGGTGTTCCTCCTGGACATCATCTACGCGATCGTCGATCCCCGAGTGGATGTGGGCGGATCCCGATCCGCCGTATAGGAGGGTCTTCCAATGCTACGAGGTGCTTGGCGTGAGATCCGATACTACCCCTCGGCCATCCTTGGCCTGGTCATCATCGTTCTGTTCGTGGCCGTGTCGATCTACACGGTGATCACCATTCCGTACTCGGAGGCCGTGCGGCTGTGGCGGGGTGGGGAGGACGTCTGGGGAGACAACCCTCGGCTCGCCGCCCCCGCGTGGATTAACTTCTTCCGGGAGAAGAAACTGCCCCTCACCATCAAAATGACGAGTGCGGACGAGGGGGTGGAGCATCATCAGGAGCAGGCCGCTGAGAACGTTTGGATCCATGATGTGATCTATACGTTTGATTTCCCTTATGATGGGTTCCCCCAGGACCTGGGGGTGACCCTGGACGCCGAGTTCGAGGACAAAGCACCGTACGTCTCTCTGGTGCTGGAGCGGCCCGACGGGAAGGAGATCCGCTTGGAGGATCTCTCTGTGCAGGGTGGGCATCAGGTGTTTCTGGTGTCCCAGTCGGAGAGGCTGCACACGCGGTTGGGCCTCCCGGAGGAAGTGGAGGCCGTGGTCGGCCTTTTCGCCGAGGACCCCCAGGCGGAGAACCCCGTCCCGTTGAAGGGGACGTATGTCCTGCGCGTGGAGACCACGTTGTTCGAGCCTGAGTCCACCGTCACTAGCAAGATGGTGGTGTACGGCAGAGTCCACGGCTGGGCCGGTACCGACCACCTGCGGCGAGATCTGAGCATCGCTCTGTTGTGGGGTGCGCCCGTGGCCCTCAGTTTCGGCCTGCTGGCCGCCGTCGGCACCACGGTGACCACGATGATCATCGCGGCCGTCGGGGTCTGGTATGGGGGATGGGTGGATTCCATCATCCAGCGCATCACCGAAGTGAACATGGTGCTGCCTGTCCTGCCCATCCTCATCATGATCGGCGTCTTTTGGAACCGCAGCCTGGCCCTGATGCTGGTGGCGATTGTGGCGTTGAGTATCTTCGGTGCGGGGATCAAGACCAACCGGGCCATTTTCCTCCAGGTCAAATCCCTGCCCTACATCGAGGCCGCCCGGTCGTATGGCGCGAGCGACCTCCGCATCATCTTCCTGTATATGATCCCCCGCATCATCCCGACGATCATCCCCTCCCTGGTGTTGGGGATCCCCTCCTTCGTCTTCTTGGAGGCCTCGCTGGCCGTTCTGGGGCTGGGCGATCCGGTGTTGCCCACCTGGGGCAAGGTGATCAACGACGCCCGCGTCAACGGCGCGTTGTTGCAGGGGCACTTCTACTGGATCCTTCAGCCCTCCTTCGCTCTGATGGTAACGGGGATCGCCTTCGCGATGTTGGGGTTCTCCCTGGACCGTATCTTTAATCCCCGACTGCGGGAGTTGTGATATGGCATCTCAAGACCAGTATATCCTGAAAGTTCACGACCTGGTCCTGTATTTCCAGACCCGCAGGGGTGTGGTTCAGGCGGTGGACCACGTGGACTTCCACCTGGGTGAGAACAGGGCCGTGGTCATCATCGGCGAATCCGGTTGTGGGAAGACCTCGCTGACCCGTGCGGTGTTGCGCTTGCTGCCGCGGAACGTGGCCGCGTTCACGGGCACGGTCCTGCTGGATGGGGAAGACATTATGGCGCTGGATGACGAGGCGTTCCGCACCCAGATCCGGTGGAACAAGATCACCTGGGTGCCGCAGGCGGCGATGAACGCTTTGAACCCCGTTATCCGGGTCAGCGATCAGATCGCGGAGCCGCTGCTGCTCCATCGGCATATGACCAAGGCGGAGGCCCTGGACCGGGCCCGCGAGATGTTCCGCTATGTGGGCGTTCCGGAGGCCTTTCTGACCCGGTATCCCTTCGAACTGAGCGGGGGGATGCGACAGCGGGTGGCCATCGCAATGGCCCTGGTCACGTCGCCCCGCCTGATCGTGCTGGACGAGCCGACCTCGGCCCTGGACGTGCTCACCCAGGCCAACATTATGAACGTCCTGAAGAAGATCAAGTGGGAGTTGGGGGCAAGTTACATCCTCATCACCCACGATGTGGCGACCTCCAGCGAGTTGGCCGACGATGTGGCGGTGATGTACGCGGGCCAGATCGTGGAAATGTCCGATGCCGACGCCTTCTTCGCCAAGCCGTTGCATCCGTATGC
>DROW01000262.1 GCA_011388675.1 Chloroflexota bacterium
AGCGTATACTTCCCCGTAGGCCAGGTCTGGCATAGCCGATCCACCTCCTGGGGGGATGGTTGCCCTATATATTCTACCAGGAGAGGATCGGCTTTGCCTATTATCCCTACCAACACCTGGTAACGATCTCTTGGCGCAAGAACTAGCGCTGCTTGATTTTCTCCCCGTTCCGTTGTATCATATCCCCTCGATGGCTGAAACCGGTGTTCGTATCGCGCCTTCGATACTCTCGGCCGACTTCGCTCGCCTCGCCGACGCCGTCGCCGAGGCCGAAGCGGCAGGTGCAGACGCGATCCACGTGGATGTAATGGACGGGCGGTTCGTCCCCAACATCACCGTCGGACCGGCCGTGGTGGCCGCCCTGCGCCGGGTTACCCGTCTGCCGCTGGACGTCCATCTGATGATCGTCGAGCCGGAGCGGTACCTCAGGCAGTTCGTCGAAGCGGGGGCGGACATTCTGACCGTCCAGGTCGAGGCCTGCCTTCACCTCCACCGGGTGTTGCAGACGATCCGGGGCCTGGGGGCCCGGGCCGGCGTGGCCCTCAACCCCGCTACCCCGCCAGTAGCGATCAGCCAGGTGCTGGGAGACCTGGACCTGGTACTGGTGATGACGGTCAACCCGGGGTTCGGGGGGCAGACGTTCATCCAGAGTATGCTCCCCAAGGTCGCCGAGGTACGGCGGATGTTGGATGAAGCGCACAGCCCGGCTGTCTTGGAGGTCGACGGGGGGATCGCTCCCCACACGGCCCCTCAGGTGGTACGGGCGGGGGCGCGCATGTTGGTCGCCGGGGAAGCCATCTACGGCGCTGAGGCGGGCGTTCGGGCGGCGGTCCAGGCCCTCCGTGCGGCCGCTGAGGTGGGGTTGGGAGAGCAGGTTTAAAGTTGAAACGCCGACCTCGTGGTGAGGCCGGCGTCATAAGGGAGGGGGGAGGATCTTAGCACTTAATGTGCTTTCTTGGTCAGGGTTCGGAGACAGCGGGTGCATAGCCGCATCCGGCGCACCTGGCCGTCGATCCGAACGCGGACCCGTTGGATGTTCGGGTTAAACCGACGATTGGTCGCCTTGTTGGAGTGACTGACGTTGTGGCCGAACTGAGGGCCTTTGCCGCATAATTCGCATTTTGCCATAGCCCATATCCTCCTCGTGTCAAAGCGGGCATAATCATACCACAGGACGCGGTTTCGTGCAACCGCGGAGGGGACATGCGATGAGTGAGCGGAGCGAACCCAAGGGGCGTATTGAGGTCTCGCCGACGGCCATCGCCAGCATCGCCCACGAGGCGTTGACGCGATGTTACGGTGTGGTGGGGACCGTATCCAAGGGATTGACCAGGGAGATCCGAGATATTCTCTCTCCGGAGAGCAAGCGGGGCGTGGTCGTGCGTGTGGAGGACGGCCGGATCATCATCGACCTGTACATCGTGATCGAGTACGGCACCCGGATCGCCTCGGTCGCCCGCAGCGCGATGAACGTGGTTAAATACAACGTGGAGAAGGCTCTGGGCATCCCGGTGGCGGAGGTGAACGTCCACGTGCAGGGCGTGCGGATCTCCGACGAGGACTAGCCACCACGTCTGGAGTAGATGGGAGAGGAAAGCGACCAAGAGGGTGTTTGAATGCCGGGACAAAGCGAGCGTCGATTCGTGGTCGATGGGCAGGAATTCAAGGAATGGGTGAGGGCTGGCCTGGGGTGGCTTCAGCACCACCAGGAGGCCATCAACGCCCTGAACGTCTTCCCCGTGCCCGACGGGGACACGGGCACCAATATGGTGCTCACGATGCAGTCCGCCTGGAACGAGGTTTCTCGATCTCCGGAACGAGAGGTGGGCACCATCGCTCATAAAGTGGCCCACGGTGCCCTGATGGGCGCCCGCGGCAACTCCGGGGTGATCCTCTCTCAGATCTGGCGGGGAATGGCCCGCAGCCTGGACGGGAAAGAGGTGATGACGGGAGAGGACTTGGCTGCTGCGCTGAAAGAGGGTGCGGAGACCGCTTATAAAGGCGTGATCCGCCCCGTCGAAGGGACGATCCTCACCGTGGCCCGCGAGGTGGCGGAGGCGGCCTCCGAGGCGGTCCGCCATTCTGAGGACCTGGTCTACCTTCTGGAGCACATCGTCCATCGGGCGCGGGACGCCGTTGCCCGAACGCCGAGCCTGCTGCCCGTGCTGGCCGAGGCGGGGGTGGTGGACGCCGGCGGGCAGGGGTTGTACGTGATCCTGGAGGGGATGTTGCGTTACCTGCGTGGCGAGAGCGTCGCTGAGGACCTGGGGCTCATCCGAGCGGTGGACCTAACCGCTACCGCTCCTGCTCCCGCCGAGGAGGAGGGATACGGGTACGACGTTCAGTTCATCATCGTCGGCGACGGGCTGGATGTGGAGACCATCCGGCGGGACATCGATGCGATGGGGGAATGTGCCCTGGTCGTGGGCGACCCTTCTGCGGTGAAGGTTCACGTCCACGTCCCCGATCCCGGCGTGCCCATCAGTTACGCGGTCAAACTGGGCTCCCTGCGGGATGTGGTCGTCGAGGATATGCAGGCCCAGTACCAGGAGTTCGTTATGGGGCGGGAACAGCCCCCGGTCCTCCGGGCCCCGATGTCGGCGACGGAGATCGCCAC
>DROW01000263.1 GCA_011388675.1 Chloroflexota bacterium
GCTCCTGCTGCTGGTGGCCTGCACCCCTCCCGGGCCGATCACCGTCACCCTGATCGCCGACGGCGAGACCCGCACCCTGACCACCGACGCCGAGACGGTGCGGGACCTGCTGATCGAGGCCGGGGTGCGCCTCGACGAGGACGACCGCGTCTCCCCACCGGAGAACACCTTCCTCACCGACGGCCTCACCGTCCGCGTGATCCGGGTCGAGGTGCGTACCGAGACGGAGCAGCGAATCATCCCCTACGGCCGGGAGACGGTCCGCGACGCGACGGTCCCGGTCGGCGAGACGCGGTTGCTGCGCGCCGGGGTCAACGGGATCGAGGAGATCACCTACGCGATCACCCTGGAGGACGGCGTCGAGGTGGAGCGGCGGGTGGTGCAGCGGGTCACCGTCCAGGAGCCCCAGAACGAGGTGATCCTCATCGGGGCCCGGGAGGAGGTGGTCGCCGTGCCCATCACGGGGACCGTGGCCTACCTCTCCGGCCACAACGCCTGGGTGATGCGGGCCGACACGGGCAACCGTCGCCGGTTGACCGCCAGCAGCGACCTCGACGGCCGGGTGTTCGACCTCTCCCCCGACGGGCGCTGGCTCCTGTTCACCCGCGCTGCGACGGACACGCTGAACACGCTGTGGATGGTGGACACCGTCACCGCCGACGCCGAGCCGATCCGCCTGAACGCGGAGAACGTCCTCTGGGCCGGCTGGGCGCCGGACGGGGAGCACATCGGCTTCTCCACCGGCGAGGTCCGGGACGGAGCCCCCGGCTGGGAAGCGGCCAACGACCTCTACATCGCCATCCCCCGGCCCACCGACGGCCTGCTGCTGGGCCGCCGTCGCGTGCTCTCTCCCTCCGCGGGGGGCACCTACGGGTGGTGGGGGACGACCTTCGCCTGGGGGCCGGGGGAGGACCTGATGGCCTACGCCCGGGCCGAGGAGGTCGGGGTGGTCGATCTCTTCGCCGGCGAGACGACCCCCCTGATCCGGTTCCCGCCCTACCGCACCCGCGGCCCGTGGGCCTGGGTCCCCTCCCTCGCCTGGTCGCCCGAAGGGGACCTCCTCCTCACCGTCGTCCACGGCCCGCCCCTGGCGGGGGAAAGCCCGGAGGATAGCCCCGTGTTCGACCTCTACGCGCTGGGCGTCCCCGGCGTCTACGGCGGCGGGGTGGAGGAGCCTACCCCACCCCTGACGGCCGAACTGGCCTCCGAGGTCGGGATGTGGGCCGCGCCGACCTTCTCGCCCGACGGGAACTGGATCCTCTTCGGCCGGGCCCGCATCCCCTACACCTCCCAGACCAGCACCTACGACCTCTACGTGATGGACCGGGACGGGTCGGACCGGCGGCTGCTGTTCCCGACCGATTCCCGCGAACCGGGGCTGGAGTACCCGGCCGTGGCGTGGGACCCCGCCGGAGGGCGGCTGATGGCGGTCTACCGGGGCGACCTCTACCTGATCACGCTGGACGGCCAGGTCCGGCGCGTCACCGACGACGGCTCGATCACCACCGTCCGCTGGACCGGAGGCGGCGAATGAGAGGACAGGGGGACAAGGGGACAAGGGGATCGCTTCCTCGCTTCCCCGCTTCCCTGCTTCCTGCTTCCTGCTTCCTTGCCTCCTGCCTCCTGCTCCTCATCTCCCTCCTGGCAGGGGTCGCTCTTGCCGCCAACCACCGTGCCGCGCTGCGGGGCATTCCCCCAGGGCTGCCGGAGCCGATCCCCGGGGCGGACGTTCCTCCCTTCTGCATCAACGTGTCGCTGGAGCAGTATTCGGGGGAGCAGCGGGATTGGGCGCTGGACCTGGTCGCCGAGGGGGGCTTCACCTGGGTTCGGCAGTCCTTCCCCTGGGCGCAGATCGAGCCGACGCCGGGCGAGTACGAGTGGGAGCCGTGGGATGGTATCGTAGAAGCGGCTGCTGAGAAGGGCCTGCGGATCATCGGGGTGCTGGAGACCGCGCCGGATTGGGCCGGTACCCCGCCGCCCGCGGACGACTTCGCCCGCTTCGCCCGTGCCTTCGCTACCCGCTACGGCGATCGGATCGACGACTACCAGATCTGGCACAACCCCAACCTCGCCGACGGCTGGGGCGACCTCCCCAACCCGGCCGCCTACGCCGAGCTCCTGCAGAAGACCGCCGAAGCGATCCGCGCGGTCGACCCCGACGCCCGTATCCTTCTGGGAAGCCTGGCCCCCACCGTCGAGACGGGGCCGGAGAACCTCTCCGAGGTCCGCTTCCTCCGCGGCCTCTACGCCGCCGGGGCCGCCCCTTACTTCGACATCCTCTCCGCCCAGCCTTACGGCTTCGACACGGGCCCCGACGACCGGAGGGTGGACGAGGCCGTGCTGAACTTCTCCCGCGTTGTCCTTCTGCGGGAGGAGATGGTCGCTCAGGGGGACGGTGCCAAGCCAGTCTGGGCCTCCCACTTCGGCTGGAACAGCCTCCCGCCCGATTGGGACGACGTCCCCTCCATTTGGGGGCAGGTGGACGAGGCGACCCAGGCCGCCTACGCCGCCGGGGCGGTGGAGCGGGCACGACGGGAGTGGCCGTGGATGGGCGCGATGTGCTGGGCCCACCTGCAGCCGGACCCCGCCCGGGCGGCCCACCCTTCCGGGGTGCCGGACGCCCGCGGCCACTGGGGCTTCGCTGCCGTGGGGCCCGACGGCACGCCGCGACCCGTCTTCCACGCCCTCTCCGGACTGGCCCACGCCGAGCCGACCAACTACCCGGGGGCCTACACCCCCTCCTCCGGCGTCGCCCGCTGGGAGGGGGATTGGGAGTTCTCCGACCTGGGGGCCGACCCCAGCCAGGAGGGTGGGGAGCGGGTCGTGATCCCCTTCTGGGGGACCGACTTCGGCCTGCGGGTGCGGCGGGGCCACTATCGGGCCTACTTCTACGTTACTATCGACGGCCAACCGGCCAACGCGCTTCCTCGGGACGAGGCCGGCCGGGCCTACCTGGTCCTCACCTCCCCAGACTACCAACCGCAGGTGGTCACCCTCCCCGTCGCGGAGGGGCTTGACCCCGGCCCCCACGTCGCCGAGGTGGTCGCCGAGCGAGGGTGGGACCAATGGCCACTGGCGGGCTGGTCCGTCGCCTACCACCCCGACGAGACCGTCTATCGTTGGTCGATAGCAGGGCTGATCGGGATGGGGCTGATCGGTCTGGCGGGGACGGTATGGGCCGGCCGACGGGTCCGGTGGGGCAGGCTGGGCCGGGCCGCCGCCGCTGCGTGGGGCCGCCTCTCCGAGGGCTGGCAGGTCCTGACGACCCTGCTCACCGCTGGGCTCCTCTGGGCTTCCACCTGGATGACCTGGGGGCTGGAGGGGGGCAACGCCTTTCGTCGACTGGGGGACGGGGTCGGCATCGCCGCCACGCTCGCCGCCGCCGGTCTCTTCTACTACTCCCCCTGGTTCCTGCTGACCGTCCTCTCCGGCCTGGCTCTGTTCATCCTGATCCTGTTGCGGCTCGACCTGGGGCTGGCCCTCATCGCCGGTCTGGCTCCCTTCTACGCGTTCCCCTGGCGGGTCTTCTCCAAAGCCTTCTCGATGGCGGAGATCGTCACGCTGATGAGCCTTGCCTCGTGGGTGAGATCGCGGGTTGCGGACTGCCGATTGGGAATTGGGGATTGGAAATCGGCAATCCGCAATCGGCAATCCCCAATCCACAATTCTTTGGACCTGGCGGTCCTCGCCCTCGTCTTCCTTTCCTTCCTCTCCCCCTTCTTCGCCGACTTCAAGCGGGTGGCGTGGCGGGAGTTACGGTTGGTGATCCTGGAGCCGGCTGCTTTTTACCTGATGCTGCGCACCGCCCGGTTGAGCCGCAAGGACCTCTGGCGGGTGATCGATTTCTTCGTCGCCGGTGGGTTGGCGGTGGCCCTGATCGGCCTGGTGCAGTACGCTTTGGGGGTCAACCTGATCACCGCTGAGGGGGGACTACCCCGGCTCCGGTCCGTCTTCGGCTCCCCGAACAACGTGGGGCTGTACCTGGGGCGGGTGCTGCCGGTGCTGGTGGCGGTCGCCCTCTTCGGCCGTCACCGCAAGCGTCGGTGGGCCTACGGGCTGGCCGGTCTGCCGGTGGGCGCGGCGATCCTGCTCAGTTTCTCCAAAGGCGCGCTGCTGTTGGGGGTCCCAGCCTCCCTGATCACCATCGGCCTCCTGGCCGGGGGGCGGTGGCTGTGGGCGACGCTGGCGGCGGTGGCGGCAGCGGGGCTGGCGATGGTACCGCTCCTGCGGCTGCCCCGCTTCGCCTCCCTGTTCGACCTCCGGCAGGGCACCACCTTCTTCCGGCTGAGACTCTGGCAGGCCACGGTGTCGATGATCCGCGACCACTTCTGGCTGGGGGTGGGGCTGGACAACTTCCTGTACCAGTACCGGGGCCGGTACATCCTCCCCGACGCCTGGCAGGAGCCGGACCTCTCCCATCCGCACAACTGGCTCCTCGACCATTGGGTGCGGTTGGGCGTGTTCGGCGCGGCGGTGGGGGTCTGGCTGCAGGTCGCCTTCTGGCGGGCCGCCCTCCCCCTGCGGCGGCTGCGCGATCCCGACGACCGGGCCCTGGCGCTGGGGCTGATGGGCGGGATGGCGGACCTCCTGGCCCACGGCCTGGTGGACCACTCCTTCTTCCTAATCGACCTGGCCTTCGCCTTCTTCCTGGCCCTGGCCGTCGTACAGAACCTGAAACGTCGAACGTCGAACGTAGAACCTGAAACATCGAACGTCGAACGTAGAACCCGGAACGCAGAACGTGATACGTGATACGTGATGCGTGATACGTGATGCGTGATGCGTGAAACGTCGAACTTCGAACCTCGAACCTCGAACCGCTCCTGGCGTCGCACCCTCTGGATCGTCTGGTTCGCCGAGTTGACCTCCATCATCGGCTTCACGGTGGTCATCCCGATCTTGCCCCTCTACGTGCGGGAACTGGGGGTAACCGACCCCGACGCCGCCACTTTCTGGTCGGGTGTGGTCTTCTCCGCCCACGCGGTGGCGATGGCGGTGATGGCCCCCATCTGGGGCACCCTCGCCGATCGGTACGGGCGGAAACTGATGGTGGAGCGGGCGATGTTCGCCGGGGCGGTCCTCATCGGCATGATGGGGTTCGCCCGCTCCGTGCAGCAACTGGCCCTCCTGCGCGCCCTCCAGGGAATGCTCACCGGCACCGTGACCGCCGCCACGACGTTGGTGGCCAGCACCGCACCGAGGGAGCGGAGCGGGTACGCCCTGGGGATCCTCCAGATGGGGATCTACACCGGCGCAGCGGTGGGGCCGGTGGTGGGGGGCGTGATCACCGATACGGTGGGGTTCCGCGCCGCCTTCCTGACCACCGCCGGGCTGCTCTTCACCGGCGGCACGCTGGTGGCGCTCTTCGTGCGGGAGGAGTTCCATCCGGTGGCAGGCTCCTCCCGACGCGGATGGGGAGCCCTGCGGGAAAGCCTGGGCCCGGTCCTCAGGCGGCGTCCGCTTCTGGGAGCCTTCGGCGTCCGGCTGATGATGCGGATGGCTGGCCGACTGCTGGGGCCGATCCTGCCCTACTTCGTTGAGCAACTGGCCCCGCTTGCCCCCACGGCCACCCTCACCGGCGTGGTGCGGATGGCGAACGCGGCGGGCGGGGCGGTAGGTGCGCTGACCCTGGGGCGGCTGGCCGACCGCATCGGCCGGAGACGGGTCCTCCTGGCGTGCGCGCTGGCCCTGGTCGGCCTCTACACCCTCCAGTTCCTCGTGCGCGACGTCGTCCAACTGGCCGCCCTCCAGGCCGTCACGGGGTTGGCGATGGGCGGGGTACTGGCGGCTCTCAGCGCCACTCTTGCCTCATTGGCTCCGGAGGGACACCACGGGGCCGTTTACGGGCTCGATGCGACCGTCGTATCCGGCGCCAACGCCGTTGCCCCGATGATCGGCACGGCCATCTCCGTGGCCTTCGGCTACCGGGCGACCTTCCTCGGAGCAGCCTTTCTCTTCTCGATTGCTCTGGCCGTCGCCAGCGCTCTCCTGCCCGGCGAGGGGAGAGAAGCGCGCAGACGGCGTGACTGACCACCGGTTCTCCCCCTCGCCTGCCAGGACGAATTGGAGTATAATCCAATCGACCACCCTATGCGAGGAGCGAATATGGAGCGATCTCTTTTGGGAGAGAACCTGGCGGTCGCGCGGCTGCGGGAGGAACTGAGCGGCCTGATGGCGGTGGAACGGGTGGAGATACGGCAGGGACCGGATCGAGTCGTCGCCTTCTACGGTCCATTATATGCCGATCCCGACCAGGTCTTCGACCACGTCTCCGAGCGGTTCAACCAGATGGGATATACGGCGATGCTCTCCAGAGTGGACCACAGGACCTACCGGATCGTCGCCGTGCGGGGGGTGGCCCGTCCCCAGCCCACCCGCTTGGGCCTCCACGTTCTCCTCTTCGTCGCCACCTTCCTTTCGGCGATGTTGGCCGGGCTCTCTCCGGCGGTAGATCTGGAGGACCCCCGCTGGTATCTCTCCGGCCTCCCCTTCGCCGTCGCCCTGATGGGAATCCTTCTGGCCCACGAACTGGCTCACTACTTTGTCGCCAGACGGTACGGCTCGCCGGTCAGCCTGCCCTATTTCGTGCCGATGCCGATGAGCATCCTGGGCACGATGGGGGCCGTCATTTTCCAGCGGGCCCCGATGCGGGACCGCAAGGCGCTGTTCGACATCGGCATCGCCGGGCCGCTGGCCGGGTTGGCCGTGGCGATCCCGCTCCTGATCGTCGGCCTGCTGTTCACGGAGGTTGGCCATCCAGCGGAGATGCTGAATATGGATGTTGTGCAGCAACGACTGGCGGTCCAGTGCCAGAACCCACAGGGAGCCCGCGCTTTCTTCTGCGCCACCTTCAGCGGGCAGGAGTCGGTGCTCTTCCAAGAAGGGAACTCCCTGATCTATATGGCGGCGAAACTGCTGACCAAGGGGCGGGTCCTGCCGGACGCTAACGGGGAGGATGTGTTGCTTTCCTACCCGCCCAGCCCCGGTGGGCCGATCGCCTTCGCTGCGTGGGCGGGGCTGCTGGTGACGGCGTTGAACCTGTTGCCCATTGGACAGTTAGATGGAGGGCACGTAGCCTATGCATTGCTGGGTCGGCGGGCATGGACGCTCTCTTTCGTCACGATCGGCCTGCTGGGGGCCCTGGGGGGATACCTGTTCCTGATCGGCAACCCGGCCTGGCCCACGTGGATCGTCTGGGCGGTGCTGGCCCTGCTCCTGGGGCCCCGCCACCCCCCGCCCCTCAACGAGGCCTCCTCCCTGGGCCCCGGCCGGACGGCGTTGGGCATTTTCCTCCTGTTAGTGTTCATCGCCACCTTCGTACCGGTGCCGCTGGTGATCGTGGGGCGGTAGAGGCGACCTGCAGGTAGAGGCGACCTGCAGGTCGCCTCTACGTATACGTATACGTATTGTTATCCGGGGGTTTCCGTCACGGCGACGGGATATGCCACGGTCCCAAACCGGGTCAGCACCACCGCACCGACCCCCACACAGGTCACCAGGAAACCACCGATCCACCCGACGCAGGGGATCAGATCCAACAACTCGGTGATGAAGATGAGGAGGGCCCCACCCAGAGCGGCCGACCAGAAAGGACTGACGGGTCGGCTCGTGAGGGCAGGAACCACCCGCTCGCCGACGAGGATCCCGAGGGCGGTCCACCCGAAGAGCCCCGCCACCCCCGCCGCCAGGATGACCAGAAGCGCCAGGGGGGAGAGGCAAAGAGACGCGATCAGCCCCAAGACTACGACCCCGGCGACGACCACCGTCAGCAGGCCAACCCCCAGAGAAGGGAGCAGGGCCTGAAGGGCCGTCTCACCTACCCGGGCGGCCGGTTGAGGCCAGAGGACCACCACCAGCCCGGAGAGCCCTGCCATCAGGAAGACGAGCAGCACTAGACGGATCCCCCGGAGCAGCAGATGGAGCAAGAGGCCAGGGAGACCGTTCCAGTGGGTATACGGCCCTGAGGGGATGGGGATGCGCCGGGCCCCGCCCGGAAGAGGGATAATGACCGGGAAGGCCCAGCCCCTTCCAACGCCTGTCACCTCCTGACCTTCGACCCGGGCTCCCTCCTCACGCTGGATCTCCCCGCCCATCGTCACCAGATCCCCTGTGATGAGGGCCGACGCGCCCAGGTGCACGTCCCCGCCGAGGGCAGCCAGGTTCCCATCTACAGTGCCGTTCACATCGACCGTTCCACCCCATACGACCACATCGCCGTTGACTTCGCTCCCTTCCTCCAGCGTCACGTCGCCGCCGAAGACCACCAGGTCTCCATCCAGTATCTCCCCGGCAGCCAGGGTGAAGTCCTCCCCGAAGACCACCTGCCCGTCGGGGACTCTGCCCCCGAAGGCCAGCGCCGGGGCCGGAATCAGCGCCAGTAGAAGAGCGAATAGAAGAACTATCCGCAGCCTGCGCATCTCGTCACCTCCTTCACGTTCTACGTTTCACGTTCTACGTTCCACGTTCTACGTTCCAGGTCTCCTGTAACCTGTATCTTGCCTTCCGCCTTCTCATTCCTCCGTCTTCAGTTCTACCCGGCCGACTCCCACCGACAGACTGATGTCCAGTTGCCGCTCCGTCTGACCGTAAAGAGCGTTGGTGTAGACGCCGCCGGATTGTTGCAGCCCCCCATCGGCCTGGACGTTGCCCATAGTCCCTTCCACCTCCACCCGCACGCCGATGTCCGTCGGCAGATACACGGTCAGGGAGCCAATGCCGGCCTCGATCTCCACCCAGGCCGATTGAGGCCACGCCCCCCGCAGATCCAGGATCAGGTTGCCCACGCCCCCTTCCACCTGTACCCGTTCCGGTCCGGCGTTGCCGACGCCGTCCAGCCGCAGGTTGGATGCGCCGGTCTGGACGATCAGATCGCTCATCGGCTCCGGGTTCGGCTCGTCGAAGCGGACGGTGAGGTCGGAGGCCCCGATCTCCAGAAACAGCCTCCGGACACGGAGCCCGGTGAAGTCAAGTTCTCCCCGCGCGGCCCCAATCTCCGCGTCCACATCCAGCGCGACCTCAGGGGAGAACGTGAGGTCCCACTCGTTCCTGGCTCCCGGATCGGGGATACCCTCCTGCGCGCCCTGTTCGATCCGCAGGATGCCGTTGCTCCAGGTCACCTCGGGCGCCCAGGGCGCGATGTTGGTCCGGAAGGTGCCGTGAAACAGGGGGTCGGCCTCCCCGGTCGAGAGGGAGATCTCACCAGCGCCCATCCGGATCCGAACCCGCGCCTCCGTCGCGCCGTCCCGGGGAACTTCCTCCTCATACTGCTCCATCGGCCCCGGCGTGACGCGGGGGATAGAAGGTATGGAAGGGATCGCTGGGATGGTCGGGAGAGAGGGGATCTCCGGCACAGTGACGCGGCAAGCCAACAAAGTGAGCACAACGCCGACCAGGGCGAGGACTTTCACCGTTCGATACATCGTTCACCTCCCAAAGGTCAAGGATGGGCAGTCGCGGCGGCCTGCACTCGGCGCACCACCCGCCACCAGACCCAGTTGGCGGCGACCGCCGCCACCAGGCCGCAGATCGCCAGAAGCAACAGCCACGCTGTCAGCGCATCCACGGTGAGACAGAGGGAGCGGAGAAGCGTGCCGGCGACGTCGGCCAGGCGGGGGATCAGTGTGGGAGCGGCTCGAAGCAGGAGATCGAGGAACTGGAAGAGACCCGAGAGGCTCCAGACCGCCGCTCCCAGCCCGAGGATTCCTCCTGCAGCCGTCGCTATGATCAGGGTCAGGCTGCCAAGTACCGTCCGGCGAACCCGGCGCCTCCGATCGACGCGGGCCAGCACCCGGCCTGCGAACCCCGTCGGTGCCGAGGCCACGGGGGCCTCCCGCAGCAGACGTTCGACCGCCCTCAACCGTTCCCACGCCTCCCTGCACTCGGGGCAGCGGGCGATGTGGTCCGCCAGCGCCTCCTGGTCCACCGGTTCCCCGTCGAGGTATGCCATCATCAGGCTCCGAGCCTGTTCACACTTCATCGGTTGCCTCCAGCCCCTGCGCCAGCCGCCAGCGAGCGCGATGCAGGCGCGACTTCACCGCACTAACCGTCAGCCCCAGCGCCTCCGCGATCCCCCGGAGGGACTCACCGTACCAGTAGTACAACACCACCACCGCCCGGTCGGTCGGCGGCAGATGGCGGAGGAGGCGCTGAACCGTCTCCCGGGTCTCTTTCCGGATCAACGCCGCTTCCGGATCGGGGTCCTCATCCCCCAGATAACCCGGATCCAAAGGGAGATCAGGACGCTGCCGACGCAACCGGTCGATGCAGTGATGGGCAGCGATGGAAAGTAGCCAGGTCCGAAAAGGCCGTTCCGGATCGTACCGGTCGAGGTGCCGGAAGGCGCGCAGGAACGTCTCCTGAGCCGCGTCCTCTGCCTCCATCCGGTCCCCCAGCATCCGATAGGCCAGGTTATAGACGGCGGTCTGGTAGGCTCGCACCAGACGGCCGAACGACTCGACGTCTCCTGCGCGCGCTTGCTGGATCCAGCGGGCTTCGTCCATACCTCGAACCGGCTCCCACTCTATTATACGCAGAAACCGCCGTTCGGTTGCACCGACGGAGGTGGGAAGAGAATGGGATGGGGGGTCGAATGAGTTTACCGTGGAGGGGGAGGTGCCGGAGGGGGAGGCGAGCCCCCTCCATTCAGGTGGGGCGATAAACCGCAGACCCGCAGAGGTCGCAGGGAACTCCTTTCTGCGACCTCTGCGGCTCCGCCGTGCTATTTCTCCGGGTGTGCCCCAAACCGACTGGGTAGGAAGTGACGCGGGCTGTCTAGCCTGCGCGAGGCCGACTCGTTCCCGTCACACCCTATTTCTCCTCCAGCGTGGTGGCGGGCATCACCGTCGCCATCAGCACCGCCGCCGCCAGCGCCATCGCCGCGCCGAAGTAGAAGGGGGCCGAAGGACCGAAGCCCGGCCAGGCCCCGATCCCCTGCCACAGCACCCCGGCGATCACCGAGGCGGGGAAGTCCAGGATGCCCAGCACCGCGTTGTAGGTGCCGTAGGCGGTCCCCCGCAGGTGGACCGGCACGATGTCGGCCACCATCGCTTTGGTGGTGCCGTAGGCCAGGCCATAGTAGACTCCGTAGAGGGCGTACAGCAGCCAGACGTGCCAGCCGGTCCGCGCCAGCGCCACCCCCAGGTAGATGAGGGCATAGACCAGCCACCCCCCGATGATGATCCGCCGCCGCCCGATCCGGTCGGAGAGGGAGCCGGCGGGGGTGGAGATGAGGGCGTAGACCGCGTTGAAGGTCGCCAGCATCCCCAGCACGCCGACGACGCTCAGGCCGCGCTCCTGCGCCCGGAGGATCAGGAAGGCGTCCGAGGAGTTGCCCAGGTCGAACAGGCCGACGATCAGCATAAAGATGGCGAACCGCCGGCCCAACCCACGGAAAGAGATACGGGGCCGCTCGCGGACCTGCTTCACCGGCACGTCCTGCGCTCCCAGCGCCAGGGAGAGGACGGCCAGGAAGGCCGGGACCAGGCTGATGAGGACCACCGTCTGGAAGGTGGCGCGGCTCAGGTGGGTCGCTCCCCGCTGGGCCGCCCAGACCACCCCCAGCGCGATCAGGATCCCCAAGAGCGCCCCGCCGGTGTCGGCCGCCCGGTGGAAGCCAAAGGCCAGCCCCCGGTGCTCCTCGGAGATGGAGTCGGCCACCAGTGCGTCCCGCGGCGCGGTGCGGATCCCCTTGCCCACCCGGTCCGCCCAGCGCACCCCGGCCACCATCCCCCACGAGTTGGCGAAGTAGAAGAACGGTTTGGAGAGGGCGGAGAGGGCGTAGCCTCCCACCGCCAGCCACTTGCGGGCGCGGAGCCGGTCGGAAAGCCAGCCGGAGAAGACTTTCAGCAGGCTCGCCGTCGCCTCGGCCACCCCCTCGATCAGGCCGATGATGTTGGTCTTCACCCCCAGCACGTTGGAGAGGAAAAGGGGGAGGATGTTCAGGACCATCTCGCTGGAGATGTCCATAAAGAAACTGGTCAGGCTCACCGCCCAGATGTTGCGGGGCAGGGAGCGGAGAGTGTTTCGGGTTTCGGGTTTGTGGGTGCTCATTGGACTTTACTTCTGTGTTCTGTGTTCTACGTTCTATGTTCTATGTTGTGCTGGCACCAGGCGTAGAGAGCGTCATAGATGGCGAAGCCGTGGGCCAGCCGCTCTTCGTCCGGAAGGCCCAGGTAGTGGAAGCCCTCGGCGATGGCCCGCAGCCCCGGCGACTGGGGGGTGTAGTCCCGGTCGCGGGTGTCCGCTCCGTGGACGATGTCCGCCAGCCGCCGCAGGGCCGGGTCGTCCAGGTTGAACTCCTCGACGAGGACCTCGAAGGTGCACTTCCCCTCCCGATGGTCGTACTTCCCCTTCCCCCGAGCGTCGTAAGGGATCGCCCCCTCCCGCTCGGCGACCTCCAGCACCTGGTCGGGAGGCACAAAGAGCAACTCGGCCTCCGGATCGATGAACCGCTTGATCAGCCAGGGACAGGCCACGCGGTCCACTTTGACATGCTCACGGGTAACCCACTTCATCTCGCTTCTCCTTTTGAAAAAGTTTTTCACCACAGAGGCACAGAGGGCGCAGAGTTTTTCTCTTAGAGAGGAACCTCTGTGCCCTCTGCGTCTCTGCGGTTGATCTTCCTCCCACCCACGGCGAAGAGGGCGGCGGCGAGGGCCAGCAGCCCGCCCACCAGGCCGAAGGTGAGGCCGTACCCCCACGCGCTCACCGCCAGGCCGGTGAGCATCGGCCCGCTGGCGTGGCCCACGTCCATCACGCTGCTCAGCATCCCCAGGGAGCCGCCGGTGGCCTCCTTGGGGCTCAGTTCGGAGATCAGCGCGGCCGTGGAAGCGGTCACCGCCGCCATCCCCAACCCGAAGAGGCCGATCAGGCCGGCGATGACCACCCAACCGGTGGCGTATCCCATCGCCGCCGTCGCACCGGCCCCCACCAGCAGGCCGAGGAAGATCGGCCGCTTCCGCCCCCAGCGGTCGGAAAGCCGCCCCATCCAGGGCCGGGCCACCGCCAGAATCGCCACCTGCAGGGTGAAGAGCGGGCCGATGGCCCGGGGCTCCCACCCCAACCCCTGCAGGTAGAGCGGTAGGAAGGTCTCCACCGCGCCGTAGGCGAAGTACTGGACCGCCTCCATCCCGCTGGTGAGCAATAGTTCGTTCCACCGCAGAGACGCCGAGGCCGCAGAGGTCCTCGGAACTCTTCCTGCGTTCTCCGCGGTCGGTCCCTCCTCCCGACGGACGTGGGGCAGGCGGGTCCCCGCCAGCAGGGCCAGCAGACCCGCCACGCCGCAGCCCAGGTACACCCATCGGAAGTCGTCTCCAAGGATGAGAAACCCGCCCACAGTGGGAGCCAGCAGCCGCCCGACCAGCGTCGCGCTGGCGTACCAGCCCATCCGCTCGCCCCGCCCCTCTTGGAACGTGTCGGCCACGGCGGCCAGCGCCACCGGCCCCAGGATCGCCGTCGCCAGCCCGTGGTAAACCCGCACCAGCACCAGGTGCCAGGGGGCACGCACCAGCAGGTAGAGGAACGGGGCGGAGGCGAAGATGAACAGGCTGAGCCGGATCACCCGCCAGCGCCCCCATCGGTCGGAAAGGAGACCGGCGGGGAGGCTCACCACGATGCCGGTGACCGTGCTGGCGGCGGCGATGAACCCCAGCGTCCGTTCCCCCACCCCCAGACTGCGGATGAAGAGCGGTAGGGCCGGGTTCTTGCTCATCGTGGAGGAGAAAATGGCTAACCCGCCCATCAGGCAGAGCCAGAGGAAAGGGGAAAGACGGAGACGGCGGTTCATATCTCCTTCTCCAGCACCTCGGAGGCCAGTTCGGCGATGCGGTGGCGCGCTTCCTCCAGCAGGTTCCGACCAGCGGGAGTGGCCACGTAATACTTCCGGACCCGGCCGCCGACCACGCGGCGCTCGCTGGTGAGATACCCCGCTTCTTCCATCTGGTGGAGGATGGGGTAGAGGGTGCCCGGACTGACGGAGTATCCGTGTCGGGACAGTTCCTCCATCAGCCACATCCCGTAAACCGGCCCCTGGGCAGCGTGATAGAGGATATGAAAACGAACGAAGCCAAGGAACAGCGAGCGCAACATTATCGTATCCCGTTATCGTAATTCGATAATATTGTACACCCAATCTCAGAAAAGCGCCAGTCCGTTCCCTCACGTATCCAAAGCGAATCCCGCTATCCGATACGTGCCGATCGCCTCCCCACAGAATGCTCCATATCTGCCCCTGAAGCCCCCCAAGATGCACAGTTGCACCCTCCCCACCTTCTGATATAATCATCTCAAGCCCCAGCGTTGGAGGGGCCGGGAAGGAGGAGTTTGTGGGCGCGGTGCAGGCATTTCTCAGCCTTTCGACAGCCTTCGGGCTCTCCACCTCTGCCGGGCTCAACGCCTACATCCCGCTGCTGACCATCGCCCTGGTGGACCGGCTGACCGACGGCCTGATCGACCTTCAGGGCCCGTGGGCCTGGCTGAGCAACTGGTGGACCATCGGTGTGCTGGTCGTCCTGCTGCTCATCGAGATCCTAGCCGACAAGATCCCCGCCGTGGACACGGCGAACGACATCGTGCAGACGGTGATCCGGCCCGCGGCCGGTGCCATCCTCTTCGCCGCCAGCACCCACGCCATCGGCCTCCATCCGGTGCTGGCCGCCATCTGCGGAGTGATCCTGGCGGGGGGTGTGCACGCCGTCAAGGCGGGCGGGCGACCGGTGGTCACCGCGACCACAGGGGGCATCGGCAACCCCGTCATCAGCACTTTGGAGGACCTCCTCTCCGCCATCACCTCCTTCGTCGCGGTCGTAGCCCCTTACCTGGTGGGGATACTCCTTCTGCTCATCGCATCGCTGGTCGGTTGGTGGGTGATCCGACGGCGACGTCGCCCGTCGGAATAACCGCATAATCGCCGCTCTAATCCCTTAGCGGCGATCCATCACCAAAATCCTATAGTAAAGGAGGAGTCGAACATGTCTGAACAACCCTATTCGTATCAACCCAGCGCTCCCCCAACGAACGGCTTGGCGATCGGTTCCCTCATCGCCAGCATCCTCGGCCTCACCTTCGTCCCAACCATCGGCAGCATCATCGGCGTGATCCTGGGGTATATGGCCAAGCGGCAGATCGCCGAGAGCGGCGGCACGATGGGCGGCGAGGGGCTCGCCAAAGCCGGGATCATCATCGGCTGGATCGGCATCGGCCTCACCGTGCTGGCCATCTGCCTGTGGGTGGCCCTCTTCGCCCTGGGGCTGGGCGGCAGCATGTGCGCGGGCCTGGGGAACATCCAGTAGCACACTCTCGTTCCCGCCGCTCCCAGCCGATCCCGCTGGCCTTTGCCGTCGGTCTCATCTGTCTGGGTCTGCTTCCCTTCATCCCTGTTCTTCCGGGAGTGGGAAGTCTGCTGGTGTTGGCCCAGGGCGTCTTCGCCTGCCAGGAGACCGGGCGACGACGGTGGCCTGCCGTAGGGGCCATCGTCGCAGGGGCGTTGGGCACGTTCCTGATGGCTGTCCAGGTAACGACCATCTTCTTCTCCGCCGTGGGGATCTCCCCTTGACGGAACCACAACCGCGAAACGAGGAGGAGGAACGATGACCGAGTTCACA
Source organism: Chloroflexota bacterium (assembly GCA_011388675.1). Lineage (GTDB taxonomy): Bacteria > Chloroflexota > Anaerolineae > B4-G1 > DUEL01 > DUEL01. The sequence continues at coordinate 15,600 of DROW01000263.1, forward strand.
CCCGAACCCCAACCGACCGAATCGTTCGGGGAGCCTGCCGAGAAAAAGACGAACGTCTGGCTCATCGTCGCCATCGTGGCGATCGTCCTGATCCTGCTCTGTTGTTGTTGTGCGGGCGTGATCACACTAGTCTATCTCTCTTCCGAGGGCGATCTAGGGTTGCTCTTGCCCTCCATCCTGGCCCTGTAGCGGGCCCGACAACACCAGCGACCTCTTACCCGCTCCACCACAGGGGCGCAGGGGGTCCCCTGCGCCTCCGTCGTATGCACCCGGAGGAGCGGAGCGGCTGCCCGTGAACGTTCCGGAATCCATACGGACGATCCTGGAAAACCTACCCGAACGTCCCGGCGTTTACCTGATGCGGGACGACCAGGGGGAGGTCCTTTACGTTGGCAAGGCGGTCAACCTGCGCAGCCGCGTCCGCTCCTATTTCACCCCCTCCGCCCAGGAGAACCCCAAGATCCGACGGCTGGTGGCCCGCGTGGCCGACCTGGAGTTCATCGTCACCGACTCCGAACTGGAGGCCCTCATCCTGGAGGCCAACCTCATCAAGGCCCACCGGCCCCGCTTCAACGTCCGCCTTCGGGACGACAAACGATACCCCTACATCAAGATCACCTGGGCCGAGCCGTTTCCCCGCGTGTTGATCACCCGCAGGATCGAGCGGGACGGAAGCCGGTACTTCGGCCCCTACACCTCTTCCGCCGCCCTTCATCAGACACTCGATCTGCTCCGTCGCTCTTTCCCTTATCTCACCTGCAACCGGAAGATCACCGGTCAGGATGAACGGGCCTGCCTCTACTACGAGATGGGCCGCTGTCTCGGCCCCTGCATCGGCGCGGTGAGCCAGGAGGAGTACCGCGCGATGATCGAAGGGCTGATCCGTTTCCTGGAGGGCCGCAGCGAGGAGGTCATCGCCGATCTGGAGCGGAGGATGCACGAGGCGGCCGACGCGCTGGATTTCGAGCAGGCGGCGCGGCTGCGGGACCAACTACAGGCGGTCCAGAAGATCATCGAACGACAGAGGATCGTCGCTGCCGCCGGTAGCGATCAGGACGTGATCGCCTTCGCCCGCGACGACGGCAACGCCTGCGTGCAGGTCTTCTTCATCCGCGGCGGCCGGCTCCTGGGACGGGAGTACTTCCTGCTGGAGGGGGCAGAGGAGGAGGAAGACCGAAAGGTGATGGCGGCCTTCCTCAAGCAGTTCTACCGGGACGCTCCCTACGTCCCTCCCGAGGTGATCCTGCCCGAGGAAGTGGACGAAGCCCTGGTGATCGAGCGGTGGCTGCGGAGCAAGCGGGGAGGGAAGGTAACGATCCGGGTGGGCCGGCGGGGGCGGGCACGCGACCTGGTGCAGATGGCGACCGAGAACGCGCTCCAGACCCTGCGGATGCTCCGCGCCCAGTGGGAGGCGGACGCCGTCCGCCAGGAGCGGGCGCTGGAGGAACTGCGGGAAGCACTGGGCCTGCCCGCCCGTCCGGCCCGCATCGAGTGCTACGACATCTCCACCACCCAGGGGACCGAGCCGACGGGCAGCATGGTCGTCTTCGTCCAGGGCGTCCCGCGCAAGTCCGACTACCGCCGCTTTACCGTCCGCACCGTGGAGAAGCCCGACGACTACGCGGCGATGCGGGAGGTGCTCACCCGCCGATTCCGCCGCTGGCGAATGGCGGCGTCGGGGGAGGCACAGGGGACACGGGGGACGAAGACCTGGGCGATCTTGCCGGATCTGCTGCTCGTGGACGGGGGGCGAGGACAGTTGGGGGTGGCGCTGGAGGTGCTGGAATCGTTCGGGCTACGGGGCCGGATCGCGGTGGCCGCTCTGGCCAAACGGGAGGAGGCCCTCTTCGTCCCCGGCCGCGCCGAACCGATCCGCCTGCCTCCCGGCTCTCAGGGCCTCTTCCTCCTCCAGCGAATTCGGGACGAGGCCCATCGGTTCGCCGTTTCCCACCACCGGCTGCGGCGGCGACGGGCCGGACTGGCCTCTGAACTGGACGCCATCCCCGGCATCGGCCCGGCACGGCGGAGGGCCCTCCTGCGGGCCTTCGGCTCCCTGGAGCGCATCCGGGCGGCCAGCGTCGACGAACTGGCCGCCGTACCGGGGATCTCCCGCTCCCTGGCGGAAGCGATCAAAGCGCGCCTGGGATAGAAGCGCGGCACTTCCACGACGCTCATCTGCGAGACGAAGAGGACGGCCCCGCCTCCCTCCGCAGTGGCAGGGTCAGGTAAAACGTAGTCCCCTTCCCCACATCGCTCTTCACCCAGATCCGCCCACCGTGGGCCTCGACGATGCGGCGGGTGATCGCCAGCCCCAGGCCAGTCCCCTCCACATCCTCCTCGGTGCGCGGCAGACGGTAGAACCGCTCGAACAGGTGCTCCTGGGCCGAGGGCGGGATGCCGGGACCGGTATCGCTGACGTAGACCAGCACCTCGTCCCCCTCCACCCGCGCCCCGATCGTCACCCGGTCCCCCGGCCGGCAGTACTTGACCCCGTTCCCTACCAGGTTGACCAGCACCTGGTGGAGCCGCTGGGGGTCCCCCAACAAAGTGGGAAGGTCGTCCGGCACTTCTTCTATCAGGGCGATCTGCTTCGCCTCCGCCTGGGGGCGGAGCAACGCGATCGCCTCGGCGGCCAGGCTTTTCAGCGACACCTCTTCCCGAACCGGGAAGGCCCGACCCGATTCCAGCCGGGCCAGTTCCAGAAAGTCGGACGCCATCCGGCTCAGGCGGGCGGCCTCCCGCTCGATCGTGCGCGCGAACGACTTCCGGTCGTCCTCGGAGACGTCGTCCCGCTGGATCATCCGCGCGTAGCCGATGATGGAGGTAAGCGGCGTGCGCATCTCGTGCACCAAGTCGGCCACCAGGTCCGATTGCTGGAAGAGGACCGCGTTCTCGATGGCCACGGCCGCCTGGTCCGCCAGGGCCATTAACGTCTCGACGTCCTCCTCGGTGAAACGCTCGCCTCCTTCCTTGTTAAGCACCTCCAGCACGCCGATCGGCTTTCCGCGCACAGACAGCGGCACGGCGAGGATGGAGCGGGTCTCGAAGCCGACCTCCTGGTCCACCTTGCGATAGAAGCGGGGGTCGTTTCGGACGTTGTGGACGACGACCGGACGGTTGTTTTGGACCACCCACCCGGCGATGCTGCCATCCAGCGGCACCACCAGCGAGCGGACCTCCTGGCTGCGCGCGCCGATGGTGGCCTCGAAGCGGAGAACGCCGCTCTTCCGATCCCGCAGGATGATCGAGCAGGCCTCGGTGTGGGTCAATTCCTGGGCCGCCGCCAGGATCTGGTGGAGCAGGCGGGGCAGGTTCAACGTCGAATTGATGGAACGGCTGATCTCGATGATCCGCTCCAGTCGTGCGATCCGGGATTGTAACGCGTCCTGGCTCATTCCGCATCCCCCAGGCAGGCTTGGGCAAGGCGGGGCAGTACCTCGACCACGTCCTCGTGGAAGACGACGGCGGCGAAGTCGTCGGCGTAGGTTCTCTGCCGGTTGACGATGATGACCTGACCGCCCATCGAATGGACGTAGGCCGGCATCTTGGCCGCCGGGAGCACCGTCAGCGAGGAGCCCACCACCAGGATGAGATCCGCCAGCCACACGTGCTCCATCGCCAGGTTGACCACCTCCGACGGCAGTTGCTCGCCGAAGAGGATCACCTTCGGCTTCACCACCCCACCGCAGACGGGGCAAGTAGGCACCTCCCCCCGCCGGATCGCCTCCATCGCTTCTTCGGCTGGCGCGATCCGGTAGCACTGGAGGCAGGTGGTCTCCCGCAGGTGACCGTGGAGTTCAAGGACGACCTGGGAGCCGGCTCGCTGGTGAAGGCCGTCGATGTTCTGGGTCAGCACGGCCTGCAGGCGACCCGCGGCTTCCAGTTGGGCCAGCGCTACGTGGGCCGGATTGGGCTGCGCCGAGAGAATGAGGTCCACCATCGGCCGCACCCAACGGTAGAAGGCCTCCGGGTGGCGGCGAAAGGCGGAGAGGGAGGCCACCTCCATCGGGTCGGACTTTTCCCACAGGCCCGTGCCGGGGCTGCGGAAATCGGGGATGCCGGACGGGGTGCTGATCCCTGCTCCGGTCAGCGCGATGGCGTGCCGTGCTTCTCGCAGCAGAGCGGCCGCCTCCCGGATCCGGGCTTCCAGTTCCTGCTCTCTCTCCATTTCCTCGGTTTCACCGCAGAGACGCAGAGGACACAGCGGAGTTTGGGTTGCAGTCGTGAGAACCCTGCGCCCTCCGCCCCCTGCGGCGTCAGAACAGCGTCGGCTGACGGGCCGGGGGGATCGGCTCCCCGCCCGCGACGCGATGCGCCCAGCGGGTCGGCTCCGGCAGCCGATACCGGGTGCAGCAACGGAGCACCCAGTGGACCGCGCTCTCCAGGTCCACCCGATGGCCTACCGACACATACACCGGATGCACGCCGGTGCGGGTGCGCACCACCGCGCCAATGATCTCCTCGCCGTCGAACAGCGGGACCCATCCCCCCCGCTCCGGGGGAGGCTCCTCGTGCTCGCCGCACAGCCGGGATTTGGCACAGCCGATGGAAGGGAGGTCGAGCAGTAGCCCCAGGTGGGTGGCCAGGCCCATCCGACGGGGGTGGGAAAGGCCGTGCGCGTCGAAGATCACCAGATCGGGCCGCTGGCGGAGTTTCGCCATCGCGTCCAGCACGACCGGCCCCTCTCGAAAGGCGAGCAGGCCGGGGATGTAGGGAAACTCGACCGGGCGATCGGCGGTGACGGCCTCCACGGGTTCCAGTTCCGGGAAGGAGAGAAGGACGACGGCGGCCCGACTTGCATCCCCTCGCACGCTGACGTCCACCCCCGCGATCCAGCGGATCGGGCCGGAGACGGGCTCGATCCGCACTTCCCCCCGCAGCCGCTGCTGCAATCGCTTCGCCTCGGCCGGGGAAAGATCCCACGGATGGTCGAAGACCGGCGTCACACCCATCACAGCGAAGACAGAAACTCGGCCAGTTGCCGGAACTGCATTGCTGGCACGCTCTCCGGTTGCAGGAGCACCATCGGCTGTCCCTGCTCCGCCGACTGAAAGGCCAGTTCGGCGGCCGGGGAGATGACCGCCTTCACCTCCTGCTGAAGGAACTCCTCCACCGTCCTCCGGTCCAGCGAAACGGCGGCGGGAGCGCCGTGGCAGAGCACCAGCCCGACCCGATGGCGGCCGATGTCCATCCCCTCCAGCGCCGCCAGCATTGCCTGGGCGAGGAGAAGGGCAATCCGATACGGCTCGACCACCAGCAGGAGGTAGTCGACCAGTTTCAGGAGGGATCGGTTCACTTCCCCCAGATCGGCCCCCATATCGATGAGGATGTAGTCGACCTCGGCCCCCAGGTGGCGAGCGATGGCGGCGGCGTGCAGGGAGGGGATCGACTTGGCCGTCCCCAGCGGAACGGGCGTGCCGCTCAACACCATCACCCCCGTGGGATGCCGGTCCATCTGGGCCTGGATCACCTCCGCGTTGAGGGCACCGATGGGCTGATCGACCAGCCGCTGGAGGTTATCCCGGGGTTTGAGCCCGAACTGGAGCGCGAGGGTGGACATACCGGGGCGGAACTCTAGCAGGGCCACTTTCTTCCCCTGGGCGGGCCCTCGCGCCAGGGCCACGCTGACGTTGACGGCCAGGGTGCTCGTGCCGACCCCCCCCTTGCACCCCAGGAAACCGATGACCTTCGCTTTCAGCGAAGGGCGGGCCGCGGCCTGGAAGCGGGCGGCGCGGATCAACAAGGCCTCCACGTGGGCGATCAGTTCGCGGGGGTGAATCGGCTTGGTCAGGTACTCGTCCGCCCCCGATTGCAGACCGATAACCTTATCTGCCAGTTGCCCCTTGGCGGTGAACATGATGATGGGGATGGTGCCGGTGCGGGGATCTGCCCGCAGCCGCTGGCACACGGCGTACCCGTCCATCCCCGGCATCATCACGTCCAGGATCACCAGATCCGGTGCTTCCCGGAAAGCCTTCTCCAGCGCCTGCTGTCCGTCTCGGGCAGCGACGATCTGATACCCTTTGGCCTGGAGGATCATGCCGATCAGTTTGAGGCTTTCCAGGTCATCGTCCACAACCAGAATTTTGGCGCCCATCGCCCACCCCTCGAGGGTACTTTAGCATAGATTGGAGGGGAGCGCAAGGGATGGGTGTGCTTCGGGAAAGGGCGGATTTGACCTTTCCCCCCGCCCGCGTAGAATTGAAGCATCCGCACGAGGAGCAGGGAGATGTTACGACTGGGAGCCCACGAATCCATCGCAGGGGGGATCTACAAGGCGGTCGACCGGGCCCACTCGATCGGCTGCGAGTCGGTCCAGGTCTTCGTCAAATCCAACCGGTCCTGGGCGGTCAAGCCACTGACGGACGAGGAAGTTGCGCGCTTCAAGGAACGGGTGGAGGAGACGGGGATCCGCCCTGTCGTCGCCCACACTTCCTATCTGTTGAACCCCGCCGCGCCCGACGAGGACCTGTGGATTCGGTCGCGGGATGTGCTGATCGTGGAACTGGAGCGGTGTGAGCGACTGGGGATCCCCTACCTGGTCCTCCACCCCGGCTCCCACGTCGGGATCGGTGAGGAGGAGGGGCTGCGGCGGGTGGCGAAGGCACTGGGCGAGGTCCACGCCGCCTGTCCTGGCTTCCGCACCCAGATCTTGCTGGAGACGACCGCGGGGCAGGGGACCAACCTGGGCTACACCTTCGAGCAACTGGCCTGGCTCCTGGAGAA
>DROW01000264.1 GCA_011388675.1 Chloroflexota bacterium
GCGGTAGAGGGCGGAGGTGTCTACCTCGACGAAGGCGACGGGGGATGGAGAGGAGTAAGGGAGCAAAGGAGCAGGGGGGCAGGGGAGCAGGGGAGCAGAGGAGCAGGGGAGCAAAGGAGCAGGGGAGCAAGGGGGCAAGGAGGCGGGGGAGAGGTTCCAGGGGTTGAGGACGGCGCGGCGGACCTGGAAGAGCAGGGGGTCGGCGGGGAGTGAGGGGGACTCGTCCTGCATACCGTCCGTCGACCATCTCACCTCGACCCGGACGCGACGGTAGAGCCGGAGGCGGCCGTCGTCGGGGAGGGCGGGGTAGAAGGTCAGACGGGCCAGGCGGACACCGCGGACGGTGCCCACTTCCTCCAGCGTCACCGGCGAGGCCGGGGCGGGCAACCGCTCGACGGCGGGAACGAAGGCCGGGCCGACGGGGCGGCCGGAGGCATCCCGCTGCACCCCCGCGGGCTGCGGGGCCACGGCGAGGGGGCCGGGGAGGGAAAGGGCCGTCTCCTCCAGAATCTCGATGTGAAGGGAAGGGAGATCGCCAGGCGGCAGGGCGATCAGCGTCGTCGTATACGGGAGGCGCGGCGCGCCAGGGATCGCCATCTGGTCGTACCCCTCTGCCGTCACTTCTATTGCACCACAGAGACACAGAGAATACAGAGTTTCCTCTACTTCACAGATTCCTCTGTGTCCTCTGTGCCTCTGTGGTGAAATACGAACCGGCGGGCTGCTCCACTCCAGCACCAGTCCGGCCGGACCGGCCTCCAGCACCCGCAGGCCCGGCTCCGGCGGGGGAGGGGCGGCAAGGGAGGGAACCCCTCCGCCGATGGCGAAAGCGGTCAAGAGGAGAAGGAGCGCTCCAAAGAGTAAGGAGTAGTAATTTCGGATTGACGATTGTGGATTATGCATTATAATGGGTCCAGGTAAGGATAATCGTATGTTGTAAGGAGGCAGCGATGATCTGGACGGCGAAGGTAACCTCCAAAGGGCAGATCACCCTTCCCAAGGGGCTTCGGGAGCGGTTGGGGCTAAGACCGGGCTCGCGGGTTGTTTTCAAGGTGGAGGACGACCGAATAACGCTCGAGAGATTGCCAGACGTCCTCTCCCTGTACGGCGCGTTCGCTGTGTCCGAGCCCCAGGACTGGAAGAAGGTCAGGGAAGCGACGATGGACATCGTGGCCGCTGAGACCGCAAAGGAGGGGCTGGAGTGAGGTTTCTCGACGCCAACATCGTCCTGCGATACCTCCTGCGGGATAGCCCTGAGCAAGCGGAACGCGCGCGAGCGTTGATCCACCGGATCCGGGACGGCGCGGAACAGGTGTATATGCCGGACATCGCCCTGGCCGATGTCGTCTGGACCCTTCATCGGTTCTACAAGCGTACCCGCCAGGAGATCCGCGATGTTCTGCTCCCTATACTCAAGATGGACGGCCTACGGATGCATGACAAGGCCACGGCTGTCCGCGCTGTTCTTCTCTTCGCCGACTTAGGGATCGACTTCTCCGATGCCCTGATCGCTGCGGAGATGTTGCGGTCGGGGCGGGAGGAGATCTACTCCTACGACCGGGACTTCGACCGGGTGCCCGGCCTGCGGCGGGTGGAGCCGTGATAACGAGGTGCGACGAGGTGCGACGCACCTTAAAGGTGCGTCGCACCTCCACCCGTATTCCCCATTTTTACCGCACCACGATCGGCAGATAGATCCGATACGGCAACACGGTCCCCCCCACGGTCGCGCTGACCGGCCCGTGGAAGGTCTCCCCACCGGACGTATCCACGTCCGCCAGCCAGTACCACCAGACGCCGTCGTAGGGCACCGTGTCGGTGTACTCGTAAACCGCCCCGCTGCCGTGGCCCTGGGAGGGAACGAAGCCCAGCAGGCTCGCCCGCGCCCGATCCGGCTCCGACGCCCGGTACAGGTTGAAGCCGAAGGTATCCACCTCCACCGCCGTGGCCCACTCCAGCCGCACCGACCGGCCGGACACGTCGCCCACCTGGAAGTAGCGCAGCCCTATCGCCGTCGGTACGTCGCTGATGGCCGCGTCGTCGTCGGCCCGATCGGCCGGGTTGTCGTAGATGTCGTAGACGCCGCTGATGACCGCCGTGTTGATCGTGGTGGTGATGTCCCGAACGACGCGGAAGACGGTGGTGACGACGAAGGTCTCGCCGGGCAGGAGGTCCCGGTCGAAGCCGTTCGGCGCCGGACCGGTCAGGTCGTACCAGGCCAGGTCCCCATCGTCGGCGTCCTCCTCGGGATAGGGCGCAGCGTTCACGAAACTCAGGTAGTAATCGTCGTACAGGTCCTGCAGCGGGAGGACGTTGATGGCGCTGGGGCCGACGTTGGTGACGAGGATGGTGAAGGTGACGAAGTTGGGCTCCACGATGTCCAGGTCCACCGCCGCCACCCGCTTCTCGATCACCACCGCCGGGTTCACGACTTCCACAGGGGCACTGTCGGTGTCGGTGAGGACGGGGCCAGGGGTGGTGCCCGTCGCTGTAGCCACGTTGACGTAGGTGCCGGTGATGGACGGCGTGGCGGTCACGGCGAAGGTGACCGTGAGGCTCCTGCCGGGGGCCAGCGGCCCCAGGTTCTGCCAGACCAGCGTCGGCTCGGCGACCACGTCCGGGTCGGCCGGGCTGCCGGAGCCGGCGATGTAGTGGAAGTCCGGCGGCAGTGTATCGGTGAGCACCAGCGGGTCGAAGGTCACGTCCCCGTTGTTGGTGATGCGGATGGTGTAGGTCAGCGGCTGGTTGCGCGTCACCCGGCCCGGCTCCACCGTCTTGACCAGTCGCAGCGCCGGGACCAACGGGGTGGTCGGCTCTTCGTCGACGTTGTTGTCGGCGTTGTAATCGGGCGTGTCGCTGCCCACGACGACCACGTTGGTGAAGACGTCGGTCGCGGTCACCAGCACCCGCACCGTCACCGTGAACCGCAGGCTCGCCCCCACGTCCAGGTCACCCAAGCCGGTCCACACCAGCGGGTTCGGGCCGTTGCTCTGGGCGGGCGTGGCGGAGAGGAACACGACCTCCGGCGGCAGCGTGTCGGTGACGACGACGTTCCGCGCCACCGACGGGCCGTTGTTGGTCACGGTGAAGGTGTACGTGAGCACCGTCCCCACCACCACCGGATCGGGATCGTCCGATTTGACCACCATCAGGTCACCGGCGAGATAGAGGCCGAAGTCCACCGTGGGGTTGTGAGTGGAGCCGGTGTTGTCGTCCACGACGTTGTTCCCCTGCGCGCCCGCGTCCCCGGCGACCAGGTGGACCGGGTTGCTGCGGATCGTGCCGCCCGCCGTGCCCACGCCGTTGTCGTCGCCATCCACGTTGTTGTCCGGGTTGCCCGTCGTCCCTATGTCCTGGCTGCTGACGTAATCCCCCGGCGCGACCACCTCGACCACGTAGGTCCCGGAGACCAGGCCGGTGAAGGTGTAGTAGCCAGAAGCGTCGGTGGTGGTGGTCATCAGCAGCGTCGTGCCGGTCCCGTCGTAGAGGCGGACCTCGATGCCTGCAGCCCCGGACTCCCCAGCGTCTAGGTAGCCGTTGTTGTTGACGTCGTACCAGACGCGGTTGCCCAGGCTCAGCCGGTAGAAGCCGAAGTCGATGGTCAGGTTGGAGTTGGCGTCGGCGTCGCCGTCGTCGGTCGGCTCGTCGCCCGGCGTCACCGTCACCGCACCGGACGCCACGTACCCGCCCGCGCCCAGAGTTCCGTACACGTAGCCGTGGTCGTGGCCGTTCAGATCGCTGTCGCCGGTGTAGACCGCCGTGCTGTTCACGTAGCCCTCCAGCACCCCGCCGGGAGCGAAGTTGGTCTGCGTGATCACCACCAGGTAGGTCTGCGTCGGCAGCAGGCTCGGGTACAACCGCGTGAACGTGTAGTACCCACCTGCCGTCGTCGTGGCAGTCGAGACCAGCCGGTCCACCCCCGGCGTGAAAACACCGTCGCCGTCCACGTCCTGGTACAACTCCACGACCACGCCCGCAACGCCCACCTCGCCCGCGTCCAGCGTCCCACTGTCGTCCGTGTCGTACCACACCTGGTTGCCCAGCGAGACCAGGTCCACCAGACCAAAGTCGTAGGAGTAGTCGTCCCCGGTGATCACCGGCGTGACGATGACCAGACCCCCGCCCGAGGGCTGCCCGTCGGAGTCCAGTCCGTCGTCGCTCCCCTGGTTCGCCAGGGTGTGAGTGTACGCCTCCAGCGGCCC
>DROW01000265.1 GCA_011388675.1 Chloroflexota bacterium
AGGCGGGTGTAGGTCTGCCGGTGGCCCATCCGCCGACGGTATCGCTGCTTCGGGCGGTACTTGAAGATACGGATCTTCGGACCTTTCTCCTGGGCCAACACCGTCGCCAGGACCTTGGCCCCCTCCACGAGAGGGGTGCCAATTTTGACCTCGTCCCCGTTGGCCACCAGCAGGACTTCGTCCAACACGATTTGCTGCCCGACCTCGACGGGCAGTTTCTCCACTAAAAACTGATCGCCTTCTTGAACCCGATACTGTCTTCCGCCAGATCGAACCACCGCGTACACGATGTTGCCTCCCCAAAGCACGATACCGGCCGCGCCATAGCGGCCCGGCCGCAGGGGTATTATAGCCGGAACCGTTGATTTGTCAACCTGGCGTCCCGCCACCGAAACAAAGACCCGCCCTGCACCGACGCTCCAGGTCGATGCAGGGCCGAACGGGGCACACCGAAAGAGCAGCAGCGAACCTCAATCCCCGGAGGACGAAGGCTCCAGCACGGGGGTGGGCAGGACGAGGAGGACCTCGCCAGGACGGGCCCAGTGCCCCCTCTCCCGCGCCCACTTCTCGACGAACTCGGGGGAAGCGACTTCCTCCAACTGTTCTTGAAGCGCCTGCTGCCTGCTCCGCTCGCTTTCCAGATACGGCCGAAGATGGCTCTGCGCCGCCTGAATCCTCTCCAGCCGCCCGATCTGCTGGGGAAGGTCACGCCCCAGAAGGAAGATCGCCAGCAGACAAATCCCTATCACAACGGGAACAACCCAGGCGTTTTGAGAAAGTCGCTTGCCCATATCAACTCCCCCGATGTGTGGACGAACTCGCAAACCACCTTGCCTATACTATACTCCGCTTTTGACCTGCCGTCAAGAACAACAAAAGCGCGCGGCGCGGGTTGCTCAAAAACGCCACCCACCCCCGGCATCTCCCGACCGGGAAACGAGAGACACCGCTTGAGGTGGGGTCTATATCGCCCCTTGCAGGATTGTTACCAAACTGAAACACACCCGTACCAATGTACTATTTGCGCTGCAACACGGTTTGGATATAATTTAGGAAGAGGTTAAATCGTATAGACGGTCGGAAAAGTAACGCACCCCCAAGGACCCCATCGTATCTGAACTGACGGACAGGGATGAGGCTTACAAAGGAGTGGGGGGAGTGCATCTGTTGCCGTTAGGCGGAAGAGCCATATGGAAAAACCACCCCAGACCACATCCACTGTGGCCGAACGGGCAGCAGAAACGAGACGGCGCAGCCTCGGCCAGAGTATGGTCGAGACCGCCGTTATGCTGCCCATCCTCCTCATCCTCATCGCCGGCATCGTGGAGATCGGCGCACTGGGCAATGAGTATATGATCTTCCACGACGCCGCGCGGGAGGCCGCCCGCTTCGGCGCCAACCTCGACCCCGAACTCACCAGCAAATACCCCTTCGACGCCCACAACCCGGACGACCCCTTCCCCGATGTCCGCTCTATGTCCCCCGTCCAGCTGCAACAAATGTGCCAGGAAGGGGACACCACCAACTTCTACTACGAGGTGGCCTGCCTGGCGTACCAAAACCTCCCCCTGGGGCGGCTGGACTGGGTCGGTAACGAAGACGACATCGTCATCACCGTCGTCGGGGTCAAGGACGGTCGGATCGTCCAGCGCTGGCCCCTCCCGGCCCACAAGAACCCCCTGGACCGCGCTTACCACTTTATGGGGGCCGACGATGGCGACGCCAACCCGACCTGTACCATCACCAACACCGAGAACTGCCGCTGCTGGTCGTTCTTCGGGGTCCGCCACAGCGAGTTCGACAACGAGACACTGAACCAGCGGCTGCTGGAGGAGGCCCCGGCAACCGCCTACGTCATCGTCGAGATCTTCCACGCGGTCCCCCAGTTCACCGGCCTGTTCACCATCGGCGACGTCATCCCCGATCCCATCCCCACCCGCCCATACGCCATCTTCCCGGTGAGCGCAGCGGAGCCCAAATAGACTGGGAACCGAGGAGGGAGAGGATGCAACGGTGGATCAAGAGACTGCAAAACCGCCTCCCCATCCGCTCTCAGGGCGGTCAGGCGATCATCATCGTCGCCCTCGCCTTCATCACGCTGCTCCTGTTCGTGGGCCTGACCACCGACGCAGCCCTCATCTACGTCTCCTACAACCGGCTACGACGGGCCGTGGACGCCGCGGCCGTCAGCGCGGTCAACCAGTACCGCGAGGGACGGACCGTCAGCGATATGTATAACGCCGTCCTGGAGACCCTCCAGATCCAATTGCCTGGGCTGGAGAACGCCCGCCTGTATTGGTGCGACTACGAGCGCAACCTGGACGATCCCACAGATCTCGGCCCCGCCCTCACCGATATGCTGGGCCAGACCTTCTATCCCCACATCCCCCGCGACGACTCCGTCCACCAGCAGAACGACCCGGTCGGCGGGGAAACGCTCTGCGCCTCTCCCACCGACCCGCCCCGCAAGCACGTCCGCGTGATGGCCTGGCTGCCGGTCAACCTGGTCTTCCTCCGCCTGGTGGGGCGGGACCAGATCACCCTTTGGGCCCAGAGTGAGGCAGAGGCCGCCGTGCTCCAGATGGTCCTCCTGATCGACACTTCCGAGTCGATGGCTTACGGAGTGGACGAGGACGGCGACGGCATCGTGACCGAATCGGAAGACCCCAACGCCTGTCCCCCCTACGCCAGCGCTTACCCCCGCACCGCCCACGGCACAGAATTCAACACATTCTATGAATGCATCAAAGCCTGCTCTACCGAGGGCTGGTGCAGCCCCTTCGAGCAGGTGCGCAGCGCCGCGTGGGAGTTCGCCGCCCGGATGCGGGACGGGGTGGACTGGGTCGGCGTGTACCACTTGGACAAAACGCCGGTGATGACCCAGTCGGTGGACGTCGCCGTCTGCACCGTCACTTCGGGCACTCAGGTTCTCACCAAGACGGTCTATATGACCATCACCCCCTCCAGCGGCGTGGTCATCCCGCTGACGACGACCCGCCAGGCGGTGCTGGACGCCATCGCCAACAACGACCTCCTCCACGTCTACGTCAAGCCGGCCAAGTGGGAGTTCGACCCCGAGTGCGATTACACGCCGACCAACCCCTGGTCGGACAACTACTACAAATGGACCAGCACGAACATCGGCGGCGGGTTGCGGGAAGCGGTGTCCGAACTGGTCAACAATGGCAACCGCGAGATCGGCGTCTGGGTCATCGTCCTCCTCAGCGACGGCGCGGCCAACGCGACCGACATCGCCGCCGACGAGAACAGCTGGTACACCTGTCCCTCCGGCCCGCCGCCGGGCAGTGGATACCTCTGCCCGGTGGCCGGAAGCGACGCTCGCGACGAACGGAACTATTCGCCCCGTTGCAGAGATCCGGAACTGCCCGACGGGACGACCGACGTATTGACCACCACCGTCAGCCGCCACTGTCCTTCCGACGAGGACTGCGATCGCCCGTGGTACACGAACCTCAATGACGTCTACCTGCCCAACTGCTACGACGCCGACGACTACGCCCGCGACGCCGCCGATCTCGCCGCTTCTGAGCAGATCTCCGTCTTCACCATCGGCTTCGGCCGGTTGGTGGTGAGCGCCCGCCGGGGGCGGGCGGACGCAGGCGAACGGCTGCTGAGGTACATCGCCGACGTCGCCGACGACGGCAACAACGAAACCGCCCCGTGCGGAAGCGACTTCTACTGGAGCGAGGAGCCGGATCCGATGCCCCCTCCAGGAACCGACTGCGGCAACTACTACTACGCGCCCGATCCGGATCACCTGGAGGAAGTGTTCGAGGCCATCGCCAGCCGGATCTTCAGCCGTATCAGTCGGTGAACCCGGCTGTGAGGCCAGGAGGTGAGGTATGGGCACAGTGAGGAAAGAACTGCAGGACTGGCCGGGTCGGCGGAGGAAGCGGCTGGGGCAAACGCTCGTCGAGTTCGCCCTGATCCTGCCGGTGTTGCTGCTCCTCCTCTTCGGTATCATCGAGTTCGGCGCTGCCTTCCACGCCTGGCTGACCCTGGAGCACGCTGCCCGCGAGGCGGCTCGCTACGCAGCCACCGGTCAGTACAACCCCGATTACTGCGCCGAGGTGGCCGCCCTGCTGGACGCGAACGACCCGCCTCCCTCCCCTTACTCCTACACCGCGTGGGATCTGGCGGACGGTCGGGCCGACTGCGAGGTCCCGGCCGATGCCCCTGGCATCGAGCCCTCCAATCCCGAGAATGAGTGGTTCTACCAGACGGTGACCGCCCGTCTTCAGGACGCCGCGCGCCTTTATTCCATCCGTGAGGTGGCGCGAAACGCGGCTCTGAGCCTGATGATCGACGAATCGGTCTCCGGGGACATCATCCGCAACAACGACTTCAATCAGGGCCAGGACGGCGACCCAACCGCCCGCGGGTGGTTCCACGTCACCGTCTGTAGCACGCGCGGCCACGTCTTCGACCGCGACGCAGTGTACGACATCACCCAAGATAGCGGTCGTCCCCACGCCTGCCTCGTCGACCCCGACGTCCTGCGCAACACAGGGGACGAATACTTCGAGGACGACGCCGGCGCGCCTAACGACCGGGTGATCGTGGGCCTGGCCTTCAACCACCCCCTGATCACCCCGCTTCAGGGAATGGCCCTCAACGGGCGACGGTATCTCCGCCTCCAGTCGGTCCGAGAGATGGTCGTCGAGATCTTCCGCCCGCAGCGCGTCATCAACCTGCCGCCGGTGATGGAAATCCCCGAGGCACCGCCCGAGCCTCCCATCGTCAACATCGTCCAGCCCCCGCAGGGCGGGCCGTGCATCGATACGACCCTGACGATACAGGCCCAGGCGTGCGACCCCGACGACGCGGGGGAGAACTGCAACCCAGCCGTCCACGACGGAGAGGGAATCGTCAGCGTCCGATTCTGGATCGAGGACCCCTACGGCAACAACGTGTACGAATACACCGACTTCGAGCCGGCCTACTGCGGCACGGGAGGGGACGTTCCCTGTCAGCCCATCAGCCTCGCCGACGGCACCTGGCCCAGCGGGGAGCCTGTGATCCCGGGAGACTACGCGCTCCACGTCATCGCCATCGACAACGAAGGCCAGCAAACCTCCGTGGAACGGGCCTTCGAGATCTGCGTGGAGCCCAACTGTGAGGATATCCTCCTCTGGTGGGATGGCTTCCGCGAGCGGGATAACGCCGACTGGATGATCCAGAACAACACCCCCTACCAGTTCCAGATCGTCCAACTGGAGATCGACTGGCCCAAAGTCGGCTCCTACCCCCGCTACCTCAACTATGTCCGGATGCGCCGCTGGCATCCCAACCAGACCCGGTACCTCCACTACGGCAACTTCTCCGACCCGCCAGCGGTGATCGACTCCTTCGTCAGCGATTCTGAGACCATCCGCACCCTGCCGGGCCACAGCGACATCCGGCGCATCGACATCGATTACTCGGATAACGTCTACCGATACAATCCTTACGAATTCCAACTCACCGCTACGCTGGAGACCTCCTTCGGCTACCAGTGTACGGTAAGCGCACGCGGGCCGAACATCCCGCCCACGTGCGATGCGCTCACCGTGCCCTCCGACCACCTGGTCCGCTTCGGACACGACACGTTCGGCGCATACCACGAATGGCTGACCACCGGAGAGGTCGTCAACACCAGCGGCTATCGGGTCTGGCTGGACCAGTTCACCATCCAATGGCCCGACGACGAGATGTACCACTCCCCCTCAGACCCGGCCCGGGTGGACGACGTCTATATGCCCAGTATGCAGAGCAACCCCCGCATCCACAGCGGGTATAGCACCTCCAGCCCGTGGACCGCGACCTGGTCCAACCAGCGTGAAAGCCGTACCCTCTGGCCGGATGAACCCCACTGGCTCCGGTTCGACTTCGACTACGAGCAGAGCCCGGACCTGCGGGCGATGGGGCTGCCGCTCGCCCCACCGCGGACGCGGGTACTGGAATCGACCGCCAGCGGCTACAATCCCTCCAGCAGCAGCGACGACCTGAACGACAACATCCTCCATCCCGACCAGTTCCAGGTGCAGACCTGGTGGACCTTCGACGCCGATGGAGGGGACACGCACTGTCTGGTGGAGTTCACCAACTACCAGAAGGGCCCCTACATTCGGCTTAACTCTCCCGCCGTCTCCGGCGAACTGCCCATCCCCGGCACCGACGGGCAGGGCCACTACCTGATGCGCCCCTCCCACCTGGTGAACGCGGTCGGCGTGCCGGTAACCCTCGGCGGCGACCCGATCACCGACACGCTGGTCATCGACGTCACGGCCTTCGACCGGGATTTCGGCGATAACGCCGCCAACGGCGCAGGCATCCGCGAGGTCGCCCTCTGGGTCGAAGGGCCGGAGAACCTGCCGGAGAACTACGGCCGCTCCAACGGGCCGGACTACAACCTCCTCCGCGGCCGCCGCACCAGCAACTGGTACTACCTCACCGCCCCACCCTACCGGCTCACCGTCGACCTGAGCGACCGACGGTGGCCCGACGGGAGCTGGGTCATCAGCGGCACCCATTACCTCTACATTCGGGTGATGGACCGCGACAACTTCGAGGGGCTGGACCGGCTGTTCACCCTCCTGGTGGTCCCCTTCCGGGTAGAGACCGAAAGCCTCGACTGCGACGAGGCCCTCGACTACGAGAACGACCTCCCCTTCCTCGCCACCTACAGTTCGGACGCCTACCGAGATGCCTTCACCGGCGCGATCACCAATACCACCGCTTACCCGGCGGTGCTCAACGAACTCTATCTCTACTGGCCGCTGGGAGAGGACGGCTGGTTGGACGGCTTCTACAACCACCCGTATGTGGACGCGATCAGCCGGTGGACTCCGAGCGGGTCGCGCACCACGGCCCACTACGGCAACGGGCGGGCCAATCCCTGGCACGTGACCAGCGGGTGGCAGAACGAGAGCCGCCGTCGGATCGACGCGGGGAGAACCCGTCTGTTCTCCTTCGACATTCGCGGGTTAACCTACCCGGACATCGGGCGGATCCTGAACATCCCGGCCAACCCGTGGGACCCCAACGGTCGACGGATGGCTCCGCCTTCCTCCTATATCGCCTACAGCCACCACTGGTTCTACAACAACTGGCGCCGTCGCTACGCGCTGGGCGGCAACATCATCCACCCGGCCTCTTTCACCTCCCTGGGGGCCACACGACTCCGCTTCGACTTCCCCGGCGGGATGGGCTCCTGCTGGGTCACCATCGACGAGGCGCGGGCCGGCCCGGCGATCCGCCTGTACTCCCCGGCCCCGGTGGCCGACGAACTCTCCTACTACCCACCGTACCAAAC
Organism: Chloroflexota bacterium; assembly: GCA_011388675.1. Classification (GTDB taxonomy): domain Bacteria; phylum Chloroflexota; class Anaerolineae; order B4-G1; family DUEL01; genus DUEL01. The sequence continues at coordinate 7,316 of DROW01000265.1, forward strand.
CTCCCACGCCTACCCCGAGCCCTACTACGTCCGCCCGGCCAACGCCGCGCCGTACAGTTACGCTCCGCCGCCAGCAGCGGGGAACTGCATCGACGCCGGTGAACCGATCCGATTGCGATTGGAGACTTGGGATCTGGACGACGGCGGAGTCGGCACGCCACACGGCACCGGCATCCAGGAGGTCGCGGTCTGGATCGTCGGTCCCAACAGCCGGGACGGGTACCGCAACCTGGCCGTCCCCTACGACAGCAGCCACGGATGGCAGCGCGACTGGCTCTACCTGAGTTCCAGCCAGATCAGCGCACTGCCGAGCGGCATCACACTGGTCGGACCGCTGCCCAACACCTGGCCCGACGGCCGGCCGGTGCTCAACGGCCGATACTACATCTACATCCGCGTGATGGACGCGGACGACCAGGAAACCTTCCACGGCACGCCACGGCAACCGCTGTACACCCTGCTGGTCAGTTCCTTCGACGTGTGCGGGGGTCAGGCACCACCGCCCACACCGACGCCGCGGCCCACCGCTGTGCCGACGGCCACGCCGACGCCGCGCCCGCCGACGGCCACGCCGACGCCCATCACGCCCACGCCGACCAACACGCCCGGGCCTTCGCCCACGCCCACCAACACCCCCACCCCAACCCGCACGCCCACGCCGACCCGCACCCCCACCCCCACGCCCACCACCAACATCACCGAGACACCCACACCCACCAACACCCCCACACCCAGCCCAACCCCGCAGGGCGGCGGGGACGAGTAGCACGCCATACGCTCTACAACGTGGGGCAGGGGAATGGATTCCTCTGCCCCACGTACTCTATAACGCCCAGGAGTAGGAACAATGGACACCCAACGCGAGCACCGTAAACGAACCGTCCTTTCACTGATCCTTCCCCTGTATCTCGGGATCTCCCTGGCCCTCCTTCTCGCCTTCCTTACCCGCTCCCCCTCCTACGGTGCGGTTCCCATTCCCTCATCCGGAAAAGGCACCGCCACAGCCCCGACGCAGGATGAGGTCTGGTACACCCGCACCCAAACCGTGATCCTCCACGAACCGAGCAACCGTGAAGTGTTCGCCACGATCTACACCACCACCTCTATGATCCGGATCGACGGATTCAAGGCCTACGACCCCTTTTTCAACTGGTTTCGCCTTCCCTCGGGCGCGGTTACCCACACAGCCACCTGCACCCCTACCGTGCCCTCGACAGGAACGTGCCGGGTCATATGGAACGATCCGACGAAAAACTACACCCCCAACGTCGTGTTCAGCGGAACGGGCCTGGCAGAGATCTACTTGGAATACGACGCTCAGAACCTCGCTTCCCGAGACCCATCCGGTCCCACCATCACGCTCCAGTACAAAGTCGGGCCCTCCGACCCAAACAAGCAATTCATCCTCTCCAACACGATTCTGTTCCCCCGCTCTCTTTACGGCGCTGAATGGTATCCCATCAAGGGGCACATTTCCCCCGCAGGTTACACCTACGACCGCGACGACTACCGTTTGAGTTGGTCCTTCACGCGCACCAGCAGGGTAACGTTCACCGTCCTCCTTCGCGAGCCTTTGCTGGGCTCCGACCTGGTCGTGGAGGACATCCAGATGTCGCCCACCTCCCCGAATGTAGGCGATCCAGTCCGCTTCACGGTCACGGTGCGCAATATCGGTCCCTACACGACGGGGCGGCCCATCCTGGCAGAACTCTTCGTCCGGCCCGTGATCTCCGGCCCCCCCACCGTCCTCACCGACCACTACGGTGGATGGATGTCTTACTTCACGCCCACCCTGGTCAAATGGCCCCCTCTGTACGGAGAGAGCGACTACTGGTACGCAGGCCTCGGGCCGGGTGAGGCGGTCACCGGAACCACCGTGTTCACGTGGCAACCCGAATGTGCGGAGCCGTGCGACGTCTGGGTGAAAGTCGATCCCACCTATATCCAACTGGGCGTCGGATATGAGTGGTACGGACAGAACCCAGAGGGGTTCCTCTGCGCTCTGGACTCCTCCCTGCAGCCCACCTGTCCCGAGGAAAACAACAACCTCCGGGCCTACATCCAGCAAATCTACCTTCCCCTCGTTATGCGGAACCGGTGATCTTTTCCCCCCACTTCCAGTGCCCCCTCCCCGCCTGCGGGGAGGGGGCAGCCCACCGCTTTCGGGCTAGCGTGATTCCCTTCGAACGCCCCCACACCCCGCTACTTCCACCATTTCCCCAACCGATGTATAATGACCCCCTGGTTGCATCAGGAGAGGGAGCCAATGGACGAACCAATCCACGTTACCGACCAAGCCTTCGAGCGAGTCGTGCTGGGGGCGAGCCGCCCCGTAGTTGCCGCGTGCTGGTCGCGGAGCGACCCCCGCGCCGAGCGTCTGCAGGCCGTCCTGGAGGCCACCGCCCGCCGATACGCCGGCGAGGCGCTGATCGTCGGTCTGGAGGAGAAGGACGCCCCCCAGACCCTCGCCCGCTACAACGTGACCTCGCTTCCCCAATTCCTTTTCTTCCGCAACGGACGGCTGGTGGGGCGCGCCCGGGGCCTGCCCCGCGAGGAGATGCTCCGCCCCTGGGTGGACTGGCTGCTGGGGCGAGCCCCTACACCGAGCGCCCGTCGTCCCCAACCCCAGCCTGTGCAGACCGCCACGACGGCCCAGCCCGTCGTCGTCACCGACGCTGACTTCGACCGCGTGGTGCTCCAGTCCCCCCTGCCAGCCCTGGTGGACTTCTGGGCGGCCTGGTGCGGCCCCTGCCGAATGGTCGCCCCCATCGTCGAACGATTGGCCGCCGAGTTCGCGGGCAAAGCACTGGTCGCCAAACTGGACGTGGACGCCAACCCCCGTACCGCCCAACGATACCACGTCCACAGCATCCCGACGCTCATCCTCTTTCAGGACGGCCGAGAGGTGGACCGGCTGATCGGCGTCCAGCCGGAGCCGCTCCTGCGGGCCCGCCTCGCCGCCCTGGTCGAGGAACAGCGGCAAAGGAGGGCCAAATGAGTGCGCAGCAACGCTCCCAACCGAAGCGGATCAAGGTCGAAGTCCCCCCCGACCTCGAACCCACCTACGCCAACCTGGCCGTCATCAGCCATTCCCCTTCGGAGGTGGTCATCGACTTCGCCCGCATCATGCCCAACAAACCGAACGCCCGGGTCTGCGCTCGTATCATCCTCACCCCCCTCAACGCCAAACTCCTCCTCCAGGCCCTCCAGCAAAACCTGAGCCGCTACGAAGCCCGCTACGGCGAGATCCGCCTCCCGTCCCCCGAGGACGACCTGGCCCGTCAGTTCTTCGAGGGGATCAAACCGCCGGACCCCGACACGTAACCGGAGGGACCGCGATGGAGATCCAGGGGCTGGAACACATCGTCGAGGAGGTCCGTGCCGACTTCGTGGCCCGGGACGAGGCGCGCGAACAGGCCCTGCGCCGCTCCCGCGAACTGACCCGCCTCTGCGCCACCGCCATCCGGGCCACGCACCGGGGAGATCGGGAGGACGCCGCCGAACTGCTGGCCCAGGCCGACCAGGTGGCGGAGGAGATGATGGAAGGGCTGACCCCCTACCCCGACCTCCTCTACGCGGGCTACACCCAGGACGGGCTGAAGGAACTGGCCGAGGCCCACCTGATGGTCGCCCTGCTCGATGAACAGCCGCTCCCCTCCCCGACAGACCTCGGCATCCCCCCCTCTACCTACCTGAACGGGCTTTGCGAGGCTGCCTCGGAACTGCGCCGCCGCTGCCTCGACCTGCTGCGCCACGGAGAGACAGCGGAGGCCGAGCGGCTGCTGGAGGTGATGGACACGGTGTACGATGCCCTGATGACCTTCGACTTCCCAGACGCCGTGACCGGGGGGCTCCGCCGACGGGTGGATCAACTGCGGGGTGTCCTGGAGCGGACCCGAGGGGACGTTACCCAGGCGCTGCGGGAGGAACGGTTGCTGACCGCGCTGGACCGGTTCGAGGCCCGATTGGAGGGGATCGACGGTGAGTGAGCAGGTGATCCGCGCCAGCGAACTGGCCCAGTACGTCTTCTGCGCCCACGCCTGGTGGCTGGGGGCCGTCGAGGGCCAGCCCTCTGCACATCAACGGGAAATGCAGATCGGCGAGGTCGCCCACCGACGACACGGCCGCAGGGTTCGCACCTCGGTCGTGCTGAGCCGGTTGGCCTACCTCCTCCTGGCCCTGGCGATCCTGATCGCCCTGGTCGCCCTGTTTCGCTAGAGCGCATGCGACCCTGCGACTTGCAACCTTGCGACGTGTGACCCTGCGACTTGCAACTTTGCGACGTGTGACCTTGCGACTTGCAACCTTGCGACGTGTGACCCTGCGACATGCAGCCTTGCGACGTGTGACCTTGCGACATGCGATCGTATATCCCATCCCTGCTCCTCCTGCTCCTCGCCGCCGCACTGTTCTGGCTGGCCCGGCGAACCCGCGCGCGGACGGGGGTCCCTCCCGGGAGGGTGATCGCGGCGGACGTGGGGGCATGGCAGCGGCTGGACCGCCCCCTCTTCTCCCGCCGCCACCAACTGACCGGCCGCCCCGACTACATCGTCGCCGACGGGCCGGACCTGATCCCGGTGGAGGTCAAATCCGGCCCCGCGCCAAACCGGCCCTACGCTTCCCACGTCCTCCAACTGGCCGCCTACTGCCTCCTGGTGGCGGAGACCTCCGGGCGACGCCCACCCTACGGCATCCTCCACTACGCCGATCGAACCTTCGAGATCCCCTACACCCGCGAACTGGAGGAGGAGGTGCTGGCGACCCTGGAGGCGATGCGGGAGGCCCTCGCCCGAGGCGGTGCATCCCGCAACCACGACAACCCGCGCCGATGCGCGGCCTGCGGATATAGGGAGTATTGTGAGCAAGCCCTGGTATGATGACGCGATCAGGGTTCAGGAAAACCACAAAAGCACGGAGAACACAGAGGAACCTCTTGAAAAAATCCGATAAACCTCTGTGCCCTCTGCGCCTCTGTGGTGGAAAAAGCAGTTTGGAGGGAACGGATGGGTGACTCGAAGAAACTGACCATCGCACTGGCCCAGATGGACGTCCGGCCGGGACAGGCGGAGGACAACCTGGCCCGTGCCCGATCGCTGGCCGCCCAGGCTCGGGACGCCGGGGCGGACCTGCTGCTCCTGCCCGAACTGTGGCTGAACGGGTACGACCTGGAGCGGGCGAAGGAATGGGCCGCGCCGGTTGGAGAGGGCGGCTTCGCCCGTATGGCGGAGATGGCTCAGGAGTTCGGCCTCTACGTCGCCGGATCGACGCTGGAGCGGCACGAGAGGGGCGTCTCCAACACCGCCGCCCTCTACGCGCCCGACGGCACGCTCCTAGGGTCCTACCGGAAGATCCACCTCTTCCGCCTGATGCAGGAGCCCAAGTACTTGATCCCCGGCGACCGGGCGGTGCTCTGCCCCACCCCTTGGGGACCGGTGGGGCTAGCGATCTGTTACGACCTCCGGTTCCCGGAACTGTTCCGCACGATGGCCCTGGCCGGGGCGGTCCTCTTCCTCGTCCCTGCCCAGTGGCCCGTCCGTCGGTTGGAGGCCTGGGTGCTGCTGGCCCGCGCCCGGGCGGTGGAGAACGAACTGTTCGTCGCCACCTGCAACCGGGTGGGAGCCGACGGCGACGTGGTCTTCCCCGGCCGCTCCGCCGTGATCGACCCCTGGGGCCGCGCACTGGTGGAAGGGGACGATCAGGAGCGGCTGCTGGTCGCTCAGGCCGACCTGCGGGAGATCGCCAAGGCCCGGCGGTATCTGACGGTATACGAGGACCGGCGGCCGGAGGCGTATAGGGTGATTGGGGGATTGGGTGATGGGGTGACTGGGTGATTGGGTGATTGGGTCATTGGGAATTGGCCTATGGAAGAGACATTGAGGATCGCGGTGGAGGTGGCACACGAGGCGGGGACGCTGCTTCGGGAGCGGTTCGGGCACGTCCAGCGGGTGGCCTTCAAGGGGGAGGTGAACCCGGTCACGGAGGCGGATACGGAGGCAGAGACGCTGATCTGCACCCGATTGCGGGAGGCTTTTCCCGACCACCGTATCCTGGCCGAGGAGGGGGGCGGAGACGAGTGGCGCGAGCCGGGGCCGCCCATCTGGCTGGTGGACCCGCTGGACGGGACCAACAACTTCGCCCACGGCTTCCCCCACATCGCCGTCTCCCTCGCCCTGGTGGACAGGGAGAGGCCGGTGGTGGGGGTGATCTACGACCCGCTGCGGGACGAGACCTTCGCCGCCCGCGCCGGGGGTGGGGCGACGCTGAACGGGGAGCCGATCCGCGTCTCACAGGTGCGCCGTCTGGCCGATGCCTTCCTCGCCACCGGCTTCCCCTACGACCGCCGGACCGCGCCCGATAACAACGTGGCCCGGCTCGACCATTTCCTGCGCCGCAGCCAGGGGGTCCGCCGGGCCGGAGCCGCCGCCCTCGACCTGGCCTACGTCGCCTGCGGCCGGTTCGACGGCTTCTGGGAGATCCGCCTCAAGCCGTGGGACGTGGCCGCCGGGGTTCTGCTGGTGCGAGAGGCTGGAGGGCGGGCCACCGACTTCGCGGGCACTCCCGACTGCCTCTCCGGGGAGGAGATCGTCGCCTCCAACGGCCTCATCCACGAGGAAATGCTGCGCGTCATCCGCGAGGGAGCCAACGCACCCCTCCCGCCGCCGTTGTAGGGGTGTACGACCGGATAGGGGCGCACGGCCGCGCGCCCTACCCGGCCGTGTGCCCCTACAAGGTTTCCAGGATGCGGCGCATCATCTCCGGGTCGTCCCGCAGCAGGCCCGACGCTGGCAGCCGCCGCACCAGGTCGGCCCAGGCGGGGTTGACGGCGAAGACCCGGCCGAAGAGGGGCAACGCCTCCTCCAGACGGCCCAGGTCGGCCAGGGTGACCGCCTGCCAGAAGGGGAGTTCCTCGATGTGAGGGGCCAGGGCCGCCGCGGCCCGGTATTCCTCCAGGGCCTCCTCCACCTTCCCTTCGCCCAGCCGCTCGTCACCGCGGTTCATATGCTGGTAGGCCCGGTGGATCTGCACCAGCCGCCGCAGTTCCCGGATCGGCTCCGGGTGGTCCTCCACCCGCAGGTCCATCACCGTATCGGCCCAGGGCCGACCGGTGGAGGTACCCTTCACGACGAGGATGGCCGCGCTCTGCTGCCCGCGGATATCGCCCCCGGCGGCCTGCCCCGCCTCCAGCGCCGCCAGCAGCCGTTCCGCCAGGTCGCCTTCGGCGCTTTCGTAGGCGTCGGCCATCGCCGGCCAGACGTCGCTGGTGATCATCATGTTGGCCTGGACGGAGAAGCCCGGGCCGACGGCGTGGCCGGCTTCGGCGATGCAACGCGGGCCGGTGTGGACGGCCACCCGCCCCTGTGCGTCGACCATCGCCACCTGCCGCAGGTCCCGTCCCTCGTCGGCCGCCAGGAGCGCGGTGAGCGCCTCCCCCGCCGATTTACCCGCCCGCATCAACGCCAGTCCCAACGGGCCGTAACTCACCTCCACCAGCGACTGGGTCGCCACCGCACCCACCCCGGCCTCCGCCCACGGGACCACCGAGCCAACGGAGAACCAGTGGGACTGCACCGCCACGCCCAACTCCCCCGTCTCCGGATCGCGGGCGACGATGGAGAACGTGTGCGCCAGCCTCCCTCGATGTTCCATCCTCCCACCTCCCTCCGGGGTTTCACCACAGAGGCGCAGAGGACGCAGAGAAAATCTTGTAGAAAACCTCTGCGCCCTCTGCGTCTCCGCGGTTTATACAACCATCGGCAACGTGAAGACGATGAGGGACTGCCCCGCCGTGTAGAGCACCCAGACCACGTCCCCCACCAGAAACCAGTCGTTGTGTCGAAACAGCCGGTTGCCCAGAATGGCGTCGGAGACCAGAAAGAGGAGCGCACCGACAGCGAGGATGGCGAAGCGGGGCTGCTGAACCGCCAGCGCGGCGGCCGCCCCCGCCATCCCACCCAGCAGCAGCGCGTACCCCAGCGCGCCGTACCCCAGGACGGGGTCTGCATCGGGGGCGCGGATCAGCACCCACCACAGCACCACGGCCAGGAGCAGCCCAGCACCGACACCGATCCCCCAGGCCAACCCGCTTCCCAGCCCCAGGGCCGTCCCTGCGCGGACGTAGCCGAGGATGTAGAGGACGTGAGCCACGCCGAAGGCCGCCATCCCGGGGATCGGGTATTTCGGCAACGGGACGACCCGGGCCATCAGCAGGTCGCCGACGAACGAGAAGAGCATCCCCCAGAAGACCATCGTTGCGAAGCCCGCCAGGTCGGTCCCGACACTCTTCCCCCGCCACCAGACCAGCGCCGCCCCCACCAGCGTGGCCGAGTGGACCATCCGCGCCCACGTGGGGCTGCGGTGAGTTCGGTCCTGGTTCAGCGATCCGAAAGCCAGCCCCAACAAATAGACCCCTGTGCCAGCGATCAAGAGAATGTAGGGCACTACGGGAGCGTAGAGCATCGCACCTCCTCACCTCGACACTTCGAGGGTCCCCAATATCACCCGATCCTCGGGCTGTCGAACCCCCTCCCGATAGGCTGGCAACCTCGGAGCATCGGGGGTATAGAGCCCGACGCCGATCGAGTACCGACCCGGCTCCAGATCCTCCGGCAGGGTCAGCCGCCGGGGATCGGCCACGACTTCGCCGGGCCACCAGGTGTAGGGAGGACGGGTATCGTAGTACGCCCATCCATCCGACTGAGAGACCAGGTTCCCATCCGCATCGTACAGGTGCAGAAAGACCTTCGCCCCGCTATCGGTCGCCGCTGAGGCCTGCCAGTACAGGGTCACAGAGATCACGCCACCAGGTCGCCCTACCCGAGCCGGAAGATCGAACCCCAACAGGCGGAGCCGATCCCCGAAAGCAGCGTCCACCGTGCGCTCGATCCGGGGCGCGGGCATCTCTGGCTCTCCCTGCAGGAACCAAAAGTAGTACGGGGCATAACGATGGGAATCCTCCACCGACAGTACAAGGTGCGTCTCTGCGGAAGTGATGTGCTCCGCTGGCACCCGGAAGACCGTCTCCAACCACTCGCCAGGCACAGGTGGGTAGGCCCAGCGCCCTGCGTCCCCCCCGTTCACTTCGACCCGGACCGCCCCAGGCTCCTGCGCGTGGAGTCGGGCTACGATCCAGAGGCTCTCACCGGGGTCGGTCGCCACATCGAAGGCCACCCCTCCGGTCAACAACCGACCGCCGTCCAGCACCTCCTGGTGAGGCGGCACGCGGTAGGTCATCTGCCACACCTCGGTGGGGAAGCCAGAGACACACGGCTCTTCCCACCACCTCACATTGTGGGCCTCCTCATCGGCCAGATCGGCCACATCCAGTGCATCGACCAACTTCAGGCCGAAGGTCCGCGATAGAACGTCCTGCTGGTAGAAGCGATCCCCGCTTCCCGCCAGATGCCAGTCGGCCCGCCACACCTCCTGCACGGGACCTCCGCTGGGAACGCCGTAGTCGCGTACCTCGACCCGAAACAGCCTTTCGGCGAACAGGCTGGTGGAGAGAAGATAAGGGGTGGAGACGACATCGGGGTAGATCGCAAAATCGTCGGGACGCAGCGGCGAGTGCTCCATCTGTTCGAACACGCTCCCTGGCCCGTTCCGCCAGGCCAAAGCAGCACCAGCAGTGGTCAGGCCGATCAGGTCATAAGTGGGGTGTTCCCCAACGTAGCGTAGGCTTCCCGCGTCGTGAATCCCCACCCGGACGCCGGGCGGCAGCCTCTCTCGGAGCCAGTCGGCGATGACCAATTGCTGGTGCGTCATCGTCTCTACCGCCTGGCGGTAGACCCGCAGCGCGCGGAGACCGGAGCCGGCAGAAGCCACGAGCAGCAGAAGTGCGACGATCCTCACCGGGAAACGCCATCCCGCTCCGAGCCTCTCCCGCAGGAAGGCCAATCCCCCGAAGAGCAAAGCGGCCGCCACCGGTATGAACGCGACCTGATACCGACCGTACTGCCAGACGGCCGTGATCAACGTGGCGCTGGAGAGCGTGCCCAGCAGGAACCACGACAGCGTCAGGCCCAGCGGTTTCCAACGATGCTGGGCCGCCAAGGCTCCCCATCCCAGAACGACAAAGAGCAGAAACCCCGGCGGCACGAACCAAGCCCCCGTCGCTCCCCATCCCAGGAAACGCTCGAAGAGGATCGTGCGATAGAAACCCAGAATGGAACGGGCTATCATCTCTGGACATCGGGGCTCGTTGAACAACCACGACTTGGCCTGAAGGCCCGTTGCCGCCGTCGTCCCCGTCAGCGCCCAATGGACCAGCAGAGGGATCAGCCCCGCCACCACGGCCAGCGAGAAGGGGACCATCCGCTCCTGGCGAACTCCACGGCGAGAAGCGAGATCACCGACAAGGGCCACCGCCCAGGCCAACCCGGCCAGGATGAGCCCCTCCGGGCGGGTCAACCCGGCCAACCCCAGCCATAGCGCGCTCCGGCCTATCCGGTCCTCCAGAAAGGCTCCCAGGGCCGCCAGGGAGAGGACGGCGAACAGGCCAGTCTCCATTCCATTGAAACCGCCCCACTCGACCGGCCCGCTTAGGAGGACGAAAGCCGCAGCGGTCATCGCCCATCTCTCGGAGCCACGGCGATCATCGAGCAGTTGCCGCACCAGGCGATAGGTCAACCACCCGGTTGCCCCTAGCCACACAACCCCCATCCCAAGAGCCAACCCCACCAGCCACTCGCCCGTGAATCCGAGAAAGTAGGCCCCGGCCAGTACAGCCCCGAACAAAGGGCTGGTCATCCCGGTCGTGGGTGGATCGCCATCGTTGTACTCGTAGGGATGCCCCCGAGCCATCTGACGGGCGTACTGGAAAGTGATGTAGGCATCGTCCAGAGGAGCCACAACCCGCCCGCCCGCAGCGGTGAAAGCCGTGACCAGGTAAGCCGCGCCGACCACCCCAGCGAGCACGAGGATCAGGACACTGGCCCATCGACTAGAAGCCCTCATATCCTGTTCTCTCCGGCTTCCCTGCTCTCCCGCCTCCGCAACCCGCTCCGCAACACCTGCCAATACGCCCCGATCCGCTGCGCTCGCAGCGGCCGCTTGTGGCCCACCGCCCACTTGGCCGCCTCCAGCCCTAACTGCCAGGCGTAGTTCCCCAGCAGGAACCACCGCAGCGCTTCGGCGGCGAGCGGGCCGTGGTACTTGCGGAAGTAGCGGACCTTGCTGGTCTGGAAATGGATGTGGCGCGCGGGGAGGACCTGCTCGCTGCTCTTGCCCACGTAATGGACGATCCGAGCCGTGGGCAGGTAGACCACGCGCCACCCGGCCTCCTTGAACCGACGGCACCAGTCCAGTTCTTCGGAGTACATAAAGAACCCCTCGTCCAGCAGCCCCACCTGCTCGATCGCCTCCCGACGGGCCATCAACGCCGCGCCGGTCACCCAATCTACGTCCTGAACCTCATCCTCCGGTCGGTCCAGCACGTAGTACCGCTCCAACAATCGGCGAGGGGCGTAGGGCTGGAGCCAGGTCGATTCAAAGAAGGCGGTCGCCAGGGTAGGGAAGCGGCGGCGGGAGGATTGAACCGAGCCGTCGGGGTTGAGGAGTTGCGGACCAACCACGCCCACATCGGGGTGCCCGTCGGCGAAGGCGACCATCGTCGCCAGCGCATCGCCGAGCACCTCCGTGTCGGGGTTCAGCAACAGGACGTACCGGCCCTGGGCGACCTCGATCCCCTGATTGTTGGCGACGGTGAACCCCCGGTTGTCCGGGTTGGCGATGAGGCGGACCTGGGGGAACTCCGCCCGCACCATCTCGACGCTGCCGTCGGTAGAGCCGTTGTCGACGACAACGACTTCGACGCTGATTGCTGGTTGCTGGTCGACAGGCGACGAGCGACCAGCAACGAGCAACGAGGAGAGACAACGCCGGAGGAGGTCGCGGACGTTCCAGTTGACGATGACGACGGAAAGATCGACCATCGGGCCTCAGAAGCGGCGGTCCACGACGAAGCGGGCCAGGTCTTCCAGGGCTGCGCGATACGGCCCGTCGGGACAGGGGGTCAGCGCCGCCACGGCCTGGTCGATGTACCGCCGCGCCTCGTCCAGCGCCGCGTCGATGGCCGAGGACCCGGCGATCAGTCGGACGGCCGCGTCGACGGCCTCCGGAGAGGGGGACTCGATCGCCCTCCGCACCGTGGGATGGTCCGGGTGTCGTTCCAGGAACAGCAACGTCGGCAGGGTAACCAACCCCTGCCGCAGGTCGCTCCCCACCGGCTTCCCCAACGTCTTCTCATCGGCCACGAAGTCCAACACATCGTCGACGATCTGGAAGGCCAATCCCAGCCGCTCCCCGTAGGTCCGCAGCGCTCGGACGGCCTCCCCCTCCACCTCGGCGAGGATCGCTCCCGCTTCGGCGGAGAGGGCGATAAGGGTAGCGGTCTTGGCGTAGATGCGCCGCTCGTACTCCTCCCGTGTCCCCTCCCCTCGCCGCCCGTCGAACATCTGGCGGATCTCCCCGTTGCAGATGACCATCAGCGTCTCGGCGAACCGGCGGGTCAACGGGACGCTGCCGGTGCGGGCGATCAGGTAAGCCGCGCGGGCGAAGGCGTAATCGCCGGTGAGCACCGTCGCCCCCGGCGACCAGCGGGAGTTCAGGGTCGCCGCCCCCCGGCGCATCAGCGAGCCGTCGATCAGGTCGTCGTGAATGAGGGTGGCGGTGTGCAGCATCTCCGCCCCCGCCGCGGCCCAGACCGCCCGATCCATATCCGCCCCGCAGAGGTGGGCGGAGAGGAGGACAAGGATGGGGCGGATTCGCTTTCCCCCTCTGCCGATCAAATATTCCAACGCATCGCCGATAGCAGGGTGCTGCCCGGATGGTCGTTCCCGCAGCACGGCCTCCACCCGGGCCAGATCGTCTCGAACCAACCGATAGAACGATAACTCTCCCAACATTCTCCCTCGATCAACGGGAATATTCACCACAGAGACACAGAGGACGCAGAGAGCGAAGGGTCTCTATGGTTTGTTGCTCATCCAATCGAAAAGCCGCCGCGCGTTCTCGGTGGTCGCGCGGGCCACGTCCTCAACAGACACGCCGCGGGCGCGGGCCACTGCCTCGGCCACGTAGCGCACGTAGGCCGGTTCGTTCCGCCGCCCCCGGTAGGGCACAGGCGTCAGGTAGGGGCAATCCGTCTCCACCAACAGCCGGTCCAGCGGCGCCGCCGCCGCCACCGCCCGCAGCCGATGGGCCTTACGGAACGTGACCGGTCCGGAGAGGCCAATGGAGAATCCCAGGGCCATCACCTCCTCCAGCCGCTCCGGCCCACCCGAGTAGGAATGCAGAACGCCACCGCCCCCCTGCCAGTCCTGCAGGGCGGCCAACACATCGTCGTGGGCCTCCCGGCTGTGGACCACCACCGGTAGGCCTAACTCCGCAGCCAGGGCCAGTTGCTGGGCGAAGACCCGCCGCTGCACCGGCCGCGGCGAGAGGTCGCGGTAGTAATCCAGCCCGATCTCGCCGATAGCGACCACCTTCGGGTGGCGGGCCAGTTCCCGCAGGTCCTCCAACACCGCCGGGGTGACCGTTTTGGCGTCGTGGGGGTGAACCCCCACGGCGGCGTAGATGAAGTCGTACCGGTCCGCCAGCGCCCCCGCCGCCCGGCTGGACGCCAGGTCCGTCCCGACGTTCAGGATGGCGACCAACCCCGCCTCCCGCGCCCGCTCGATCACCACCTCCCGGTCGGCGTCGAACTGGGGGAAATCGAGGTGGGCGTGGGAATCAACCAGCCGCATCGGCCACTGCCTCCCTCAGTTCCGGGGGTCGGTCGCCGTTGATGAAATGGGCCACCGCCCGAGCCGTCTCCCAATCCATCCAGCGGGACGTCTCGACCGTGAACCGTTCTCCCCCGTGGAGAAGCGCGATCTCGTGCTTCACTCCTCGCCTCGCCAGATGTTCCTGCGCCACGGCCGTAGTTGTCTCTCTCGGCCAGCGAAACCAAGGCGTCGCCACTTCTTCGTCGGTCACAACGAGAAAGTTCTCCTCATCCCCAACCCACAATCGCACGTGGGTAAACGCCTGTGTCCCCAGCAGGACGTCGGGCTGCCTCTCCGACCACAATCGCTGAAGGATCTGCTCCCAGGGCCAGAGGGGCAGGAACTGGGCCTCCATCCTCGCCCTTTCGAGTGCACCCAGCAGTGCCGCTACGTCACCCTCGACCACGGTGGGGCCTGCCGCCTCCAGCACCTCCTCCCGCGGATCGACCTCCACCACGAAGGGAAGGCCCCGCCAGACCTCCGGCTTTACCCGAGCGGTGAAGTGGAAACGCTGACCGTCCTGCTCCAACAGGATGCGGACGATCGCTTCCTCGGTGGCCCCGGCCGGAACGTCCACCCGCACGCCGAAAGGACGGTCAAAGCGGCAGCGGAAGACCTCCCGCCCCCGCCTGGAGACCCGTAATACTGGCTCTTCCACCGTCAATGTGAAGGTGCGGGACGTCAGCAAGCCGGTCAGGACCGCGTCCACGACGACCGCACCGAACAGCCCGCCCAGAACCCAGCCGACCTGCTCACGCAGGGAGGGCACAGCGAGCACGACGACAACCGCCAGGAGGGGGGCAACAAGCCCTCCGCCGATGACCAGGACCTGTATGCCTGTGATTTTCGGCTCGACCGAATCCCGAAGCCGTAACCTGAACATCTCTCGCCCGGCCCGCCCTCCCGCTCATTTCTGCGCGGTCAGTGATCTCGGCATTTGGAACGATCATGCCCGCCCCATCGTCTTCGCCTGGTTGAACTCTCCATCCGTGATGGGATAACGAACCGTTAGCCCACGCAGTGTGCACGCCCGCTCCAAGACGACCTCTGGGGCAACCCGGCGGCCTCGGAGGGCCTGCCCAGTGCAGACGATCGCCCTGCTGTTTGGACTACGCCGATTCATCTCCGCCCGTCGCTTCAACGCGCAGCCCCGCCAAGCGGAGCCCCTCCTCTAGCAAGGGCTGCACCTTGCTCTCGTCCGTCGTCTCGCAGTAGACGCGGATGATCGGCTCGGTGCCGGAGAAGCGGATGAGCAGCCAGCCGCCGTCCTCCAGCATATACTTGTAGCCGTCCAGCGTGACGATCTGCGTCACCCGCAGGCCGGCCAATTCCTCGGGGCGGGCCGCGTCCAGCCGCGCCTTCGCCTCCGGCCGACGCTCCGGCGGGAACCGGATGTCGATCCGGTCGTAGTAATAGGAGGCCCCCAGTCTCTCGTACAGGTGGGCGACCAGTTGGGAGGGGCTCATCCCGGTACGGACCATCAGGTCGAGGAAGTAGAGGTTACCCAGGATGCCGTCCCGTTCCGGCACGGAGCCGCGGAAGGCGTACCCGCCGCTCTCCTCCCCGCCGATCATCGCGTTCGTCTCCAGCATCTTCGGACCGACGTACTTGAAGCCCACGCCGGTCTGGTAGACCGGCACACCGTACATCTCTCCCAGTTTCTCTAGCATCGAGGTGGTGGAGAGGGTCTTGACGATGGCCCCCCTCTCCCCCCGGATCTCCAGCAGATAGTAGGCCAGCAGGGCATAGACCTGCAACTGATTGACGAACTTGCCGTGCTCGTCGCCGATGCCCATCCGATCGGCGTCGCCGTCCATGATCACGCAGACGTCGGCTCCCAGTTCCACCGTCTTCCGCAGGGCGACGTCGATGTTGGGCGGGATCGGCTCGGGGCGGGTCATCTCTGGGAAGAGGGGATTGGGGACGTTGTGGATCTCCGTGACCTGGGTG
>DROW01000266.1 GCA_011388675.1 Chloroflexota bacterium
CTATGGAGGGCCGCGAAGATCGAGAGCGAACTGGCCAACACGCTGAACAACCTCGCTTTCGCCAAGGCGGAGGTGGGGTGGTTCTCTACGGCCTGGCGGGTGGGTCAGGAGGCCCTTCGACGCCGGGAGGAGATGGGCCCGCGCGTGCCGGTAGGACTGAGCCTGAACGCGCTGGCCCTCGTCGCCATCCGGGACGACAAGCCGGTCACCGCGCGCCGATATGCCCGCCGGGCGCTACGTCTCTTCAGGAGCCTTGCGCACCGCCGAAGAGAGGGACTGGCCCGTGTTGCCCTCTCCGAAGCACTGCGTCGGTGGGCAGACCGATCGGATAAGCCCGGATGGGTTCTGGATGCGCTTAAAGCGTGCTATGGCAAAGAGATCAGCGATGAGGGCACGATGGAAGGGTGGAAGGTGTGGGACGAGGTCGCTCAGTTGCTAGAAGAAGAAAAGTCCATCGAAAAGCCTCACGACCTCCTTACCAGCCCCGACCGCCAGGTCGAGGCGCTGATCGAGTTGGGCTGCGTGTATCGGGACCTGTTGAGGTTCTTGATGCGAGAACTCCGGGCGACCATAGATGACCGCGGGAGCGGTCTCGCCAGAAGGGCGGCGGAGACGGCCACGGATTACGGTTTGCTGAGATACCTGGGTCCGGAAGAGGCAGTAGAGGTGGCTGAGAGGGCTCGGCGTGCGCTCTTGGAGGGCCTTAAGGAAAAATTAAAGGGATTAGGAGAACAAACCCTCCTGGATGCGGCTGCCCGGGCGGAGAAGGCCGGTCTTCTCTATCGGAGGATGGAGGCCCTGGTGAATCTGGCCTGGCTATACTACTATCTGGATCAGCAGGATCGGGGAGGTGAGGTCAGGAGAATTTTGGAAGAGGCAGAACAGACCCTCCCTTCGGAGTACGAGGTTGGCGGAGAGTTGTGGAGGGTCGTTAAGGACGAAAAACGAAAGGCTGAGGAAAGGGACAAGGTGATCCTCCCCTTCCTGATCCAGAAAGGCAAGGCGGAGTTGCTCCGTGGGCAGATCGCTTTCAACAAGTATCAATATGCTGACGGAGGGGATAAGGCCCTGGAAGAAGCCATCAGGCACTACTTCCTGTCGCTGGCATACGATTCAGCGTTCTTCGACCACTCCTTCCGCGACATGCGGCGGGGAATGGACCGCATCTACGAGCGGTTATGTCAGTTGGGACCGCGTCGATTGCGCCAGGTGTGGGGGTGGACCATAGACCTTGAAGACAATTATGACTTGAAGACCCAGGTGATCGATGAAGAGACCGGTGAGAGAGGCTCGCGGTTCAGACGGTTCCTCCGCGATAGTTTCGGTCCGCCGGAACATCTCTATGAGATCAGTGAAGATTGACCTGCGACGATACAGATCGTCCGATGCACGAGGATTGGCGGCCGCCATTGATGCCGTCTGCGCCGAGGGGCGGTGGATGCACACCGCCCGTTTCGAGCCGACCCCGGCGTGGGAGTATGCGTTGTCCCATCCCGATGACATGTCACATCTGCTGCTTGTGGCCTGCCACGAGGACGAGGTCGTAGGCTGGTGCCGGGTCTTTCCAGGCGGCGAAGATGGATCGGCCGTGGTCGGGATCGGCTTGCTGAAGCCGTACCGCGACCGCGGGGTGGGCACCCAGATGCTTGGAACGGCGATCGACTGGGCCCGCCAACAGGGCCTGCAGCGACTGGTGTTGACCACCCGCTCAGACAACGCACGGGCCATCCACGTTTTCCGGAAGTACGGGTTCCAGGAGACGGGACGTCGAGATGGAGAGTGGATTGAGATGGCCCTACTACTGTAGAGACGCCACCGTGACAGATCGCACACCTTATGTCCTCCACTCCCTCCCGACGGGGAGGGCGGAATCGGATTGCGCTTGCTCTTTGGGGGCATCGCTCCCCGAGGTTCTCTACACGCTTCCTTCGCGGAACCACTGTTCCGATTGTGCGTGTTCAGAGAGTGCCGGGAGTCCGGGGAAGGGTTCCCTCGTTGCCGGAGCCACCTGGCGGCTTCCCCCGGACCTCTACCGTGCTTCTCTCTCGGCAGGCCACGAGGTGGCCTTTCGCCCCTCCGCGCCGGCGGGGGTCGCCGTCCTCAACGAAGCGGCCTCTCGGGTGCTCGATTCCTTCGCCCATCCTCGTCCTTTGGACCGCGCTTCTTCCCTCTCACTCCCCTATCCACCCGAATCGGCGCTCTTCGTCGCCCGGCAACTGGCCGCTCTCGGTCTGCTCGTCCCAACCCGCGCCGCTGAGCGCGTAGTAGCCCGCCTCCGTCCTATCCTCACCGTCTGGCTTCATCTCACCACCCGCTGCAACCTCCGCTGTGCCTACTGCTACGCCCCCCGTGGCGGCGTCGATATGCCGCCGGATGTGGGGCGGGCTGCTGTGGACGCGGCCCTCCGATCCGCCCGCGCCCACGGATTCACCGCGGTCAAGATCAAATACGCGGGCGGCGAGCCCACCCTGAACTTCCCGACCGTGCAGGCCGTCCACGCCCACGCCCGGCGGCAGGCTGCGCGGGCCGGGATCGCCCTGCACGAGGTGTTCCTCTCGAACGGCGTGGGGCTCACCGACCCGATGCTGGCGTGGCTGCGGGAAGAGGGCATCCGCCTCGCCCTCTCGCTGGACGGGATGGACTCGGCCCACGACCAGCAGCGCCCCCGGGCGGGCGGGCAGGGGTCCTCCGACGCCGTTGCGACGACGGTGGACCGGGCCCGGGCGATCGGGATCTCACCCCACCTTTCGGTGACGGTGACCCGCTACAATGTGGACGCGCTGCCGGAGGTTGTGGCCTTCGCGCTGGACCGGGGCCTCACGTTCAACCTGAACTTCGTCCGGCCCGTGCCAGGCGCGCCGAACCTGATGCCGCCGACAGACCGGCTGATCGCGGCGTTGCGGGCGGTCGTGGAACTGATGGAACAACGCCCACCCGCCCAGCGGATCATCGACGGCCTTCTGGACCGGTGCGATTTCACCGGACCCCACCGCTATCCGTGCGGGATGGGGCGTTCGTACCTCGTCGTCGGCCCGAAGGGGGCTGTGGCCCGCTGCCATATGGAGATGCAGGCGGGGGTGAGCACGGTTTGGGATGAGGACCCTCTGGCAGCGGTGCAGGCGGTGAGTGAGGGCGTTCGCAACCTGCCTGTGGAGGCGAAAGAGGGTTGCAGCAAGTGTCCTTGGCGGTACGTCTGCGCGGGCGGTTGCCCTCTGCTGGCACGCCGCGTGACCGGACGGGAGGATGTCCGTTCCCCGTACTGCGAGGTCTACCGGGCGATCCTTCCGGAACTGGTGCGGGCGGAAGGAACACGGTTGCTCAGGAGGAGCGAGTAGTCTCTCGCAACCACGGCTCACACCGCAACAGCGCCAGCGCGCTGTGGCCGTCCACGATCTCCCCGTTGCGGGCCATCTCCAGAGCACGGTCGATCGGCACAGGGTGAACCTC
>DROW01000267.1 GCA_011388675.1 Chloroflexota bacterium
CAACGTCACCCGCATCCGGCCGGAGGACCTGGAGGCGTTCTTCGAGGCCCACCGTTCGACCCGGACGCGGGGGCGGCCCGGGCAGCGGAAGGAGGTGGAGGGATGATCTTCCCGGACCTCACCTCGCCCGTGCGGCCGGTGATCGCCGCCTTCTACCGGGCCACCTACCGCATCCGACCGGGGTCGGGGCGGGCGGAGTGGGTGCGCGTGTTGCGGGAGGTGCTGGCGGAGGAGGGGCTGTCGGTAGGGCGGACCGCGGCCCCCTACCTCGACCTGGTGGTGGAGGGGCAGGTGGGGGTGGCCGTCCTGCCCTCGGCGGAGGATCTGACCCAGGAGACACGGCGTCGAATCCGGGAGGGGCTGGCCGCCGACGGGGGGCCGGAGGTGGTGCTGCTGATGGCCTTCGTCCCGCAACCCCGCCTGGGCCGGGTGGACGCGCCGCTGCACAGGGTGCGGGAGCGGAGGGGGGAGGGATGAAATCAAGGGCAGAGGGGCGGTCTTCCGACCTAGCGGTTGCCGAGGTATTGGACCCAGTCCAGGTGGTCACGGACGGCGTGGTAGAGCCGGAGGTCGCCGGTGACCAGGACGTTTCCCCGCGCCTGGGCCAGCGCCAGGTAGGCCCCGTCGTAGGCCGAACGGCCGAAGGTACGGGCGAGGGGGAGGATCGACCGCCAGACCACGGGGACCAACTCGATGCCGAGCCCTTCCAGGGCCTCCAGGATCTCCTCCCCCATCCCCGGGTCGATCCGGCCCCGTCGCTCGGCCAGGAGGACGGCGTTGGTCACCTCGTACATCAGCAGCGTGGGAGCGGCCAGGTGCACACGGCCGGCGACGTGGTCCCGGATCAGCGCTTGGGCCTGGGGCTGGGCCTCGTCGGGGAAAAAGGCGGCGAGGACGACGCTGGCGTCGATGATCATCCCCGTCCCTCCAGTTCCTCCCGCGAGGCGCGGAAGAGGTCATCGGCGGTGATGCCGCTCTCGGCCAGGGAGCGGGAGAGGCGGAGCATCTGGAGGTACGCCTGGACGCGGCGGAGTTCCTCGTACTCCTCAGGCGCGATGAGGACGCCGACGGGCTTGCCCCGGCGGGTGATGGTGATGGGGCCTTCGTCGAGCCGCTTCAGCCAGCGGGAGAGGCGGTTGTGGGCCTCGGCAACGGAAATGCGCATCTACAACCTCCCAAATACTCATCCGACATAGACAATTATACCGTCTATCGATGGGGGTGTCAAAATGGGAGATCCAGGCACGAAGGGGAACGTGGCTCTCTTTGCCGGAACCCTGGCGATCCGTCAGTGGCATCGGGGGATGCGACGACTATCCCTCCTGCGCCAGCCGTTCCATCACCCACATCCGGATCAGCGTCTGGTAGCCGATCCCCTTCCGGGCGGCGATGGCCTTCAACCGCTCGATCACGTCCGGGTCCAATCGGAGGGAGATCTGCTTCTTCGGCGGACGGGCATCGACGAAGACCACGTCCACCGGCTCCGTCTCCTCCAGGAACTCCGTCGAGTCGTGGGTGTCCCAGAACTCCGCCTCTTCTCTCTCGTCCTCGAACTTCGGCAGCCGACCCATCTTTCACCTCACTTCCGCTCAAAGTACCGGCGTTCGGCAGGGGTCATATCCCGGGCGGTAATGATCCGGACTGCCGTTCCTTCCCAGACGAAGACGATGAACAGATACCGACCCGCCTCCGAGCGACCGTACAACAGATACTTTCCCGACGCGGCCCGTCGCACCTTGTACGGGGGATTGAAGAAGGCTTCCTCCACTTCTTCCGGTTCGACGCCGTGCTTGACGAGGATCTTTTCCACCACCCAGTCGGGCCAGATGAAGTCGGTGATGCGCTTTCTCACTTCACCCCCCGGTGTCGTATATCTGTTGTATATACATTATATACGGCAATGGGTATCTGTCAACC
>DROW01000268.1 GCA_011388675.1 Chloroflexota bacterium
CCCCGCCCCTCCACCAACCCGCTGACCACCCAATCACCCAGTCACCCAGTCACCTAGTCACCTAGTCACCCATCCCACCCCATCGCTCACCACCTCCACCGCCCCATCCCGGTCCGTCCGGTACACCTCCCGCCCCTCCAGCCGCTCCAGCGTCTCCCGGTCGGGCTGTCGGTACGGCACCCCTTCCTGGGCCGGGATCACCACCATCCGGGGGTCCACCGCGTCCAGGAACGGCTTCGTCGTCGCTGATGCATCCCCATAGCGGGCCGCCTTGAGCACGTCGCACTCCAGCCACGCCCCCTCTGCCACCAGCCGCCCCTCCACCGCCGGTCCTGCGTCCCCCGTCAACAGGAAGCAGACCGCGCCGTGGTCCAGCCGCGCCACCACCGAGTTGTCGTTGAAGTCGACGCCGTCGTTGAGGGGAGCAGGGCCGGGGTGGAGCACCGTCAGCAGCACCCCCTGGTCCAGCCAGATCCGTAGCCCCGCCTCCCCTCGCAGCACCTGCGCGCCGGAGCCGCGCAGTGCCTCCTCCCAGCGGGTGCAGAGATGGGTACGACACGTCAGCGGGGGCACGACCACCCGTTCCACTTCGTACCGCTCCAGCACTGGGATCAGCCCGGCCAGCACGTCGTCGTCGGGGTGGGTGAGGACCACTAGGTCGAGGTCGTGATCCCAGAAGGGCAGCCGCCGCCCCAGCCGGTCCAGCAGGCGGGAGGGGCTAGGGCCCCCGCCGATCAGCACCTCGCGGCCGGAGGGGGTGCGGACGAACACAGTGTCCCCGCCGGTGTCCAAGAAGACGACGTGGAGCCGCCCGTCGGGCAGCGTGCGCCAGGCGATGGTCCCCAAGAGGAGGAGCAGGACGGAGACGGAGAGAGCGACCCGGTCGCCGAGCCGTGCCGTCAGCCCTCTCCAGGCCTCTTTCAGCCGCCCCAGCAGGATCTCCTGCCTCTGCGTTCCCTGGGAGCCCCACCAGGTCAGCAGGGCCAGGAGGGCGTAGTAGGCCCCGACCGTCCACCCCTCCACCCGCCCCAGGTCCACCCAGGCGAAGGGGGCGCGGGCGGTCACGCGGACCATCTCGATAGTGTAAGTGAGGAACAGCCAGGCGACCCAGCCCAGCACCCGCCCGGCGGGGAGCCAGAGGAGCCCCGCCACCGTCGCCAACCCACCCCAGATCATCACCCCCGGCTGGACGGGGAGAATGAGCAGGTTGGTCAGCAGGGTGATCAGGGAGAGGCGGTGGAAGGAGTGGAGGATGATCGGTGTGGTGGTCAGTTGGGCCGCCAGGGTGACCAGCAGGGCCTCGGAGAGGTAGCCCACCACCCGGCGGGCGTCCTCCGGGGAGAGGAACCGGCCCAACAGGCCCTCCGCGCCCCGCTCCAGCGGCCCAGTGTAGAGAAGGAGGCCGATGGTGGCGGCGAAACTGAGTTGGAAGCCGATGTCCCACAGCACGTGGGGGTTGATCGCCGTCATCACGACGGCCGCGGCGGAGAGGGAGGCCGGGGCGAAGGTCTCCCGACCGAGGTGCTTGCCCAGCAAGTAGAGCACGCCCATAACGGCCGCTCGCACCACGGCGGCGGAGGCCCCGACGAACAGCGTGTAGGCCGCCACCCCGCCGATGGCGACCCAGGTGGCGTACCGTCGTCCGAAGAGGCGGCGGGAGAGACCCGCGAAGACCCCGGAGATGATGGTGATGTTGAAGCCGGAGATGGCGATGATGTGGGAGGTACCGGTGGCGGAGAAGGCCTCCTCCAGGTCGGCGGGGATGCCGCTTTCCACGCCCAGGAGGATGCCGGTGAGGAGCGAGGCGGCCGGTTCGTGGAGGATTTCGCCGATCACCCGTTGGGCGCGTCGTTTCAGGGCCAGCAGCGCGGCGTAGAGGGGATTCCCTTCACCGGTGCCGATCCGCACCGCGCGGGCGCGACGGACCAGGGAGTAGATCCCCTGGCGGGCCAGGTAATCCCGGTAGGAAAAGTCCTTCCCTTCCGGCGGAGTCTCCAGCAGGCCTGTCACCCGCAGCCGGTCGCCGTAGGCGAAGGCGGGGTAGGAATCCACCCGCGCCAGGGCCAGCCCCTCCACCGGCAGGGTCCGTCCGTCGGGGAGGGTGAGGTGGTCGGCGCGGAGGCGGAGGAGGGTGAAGGATTCCCGCTCGTCCGGCTCCCCGGCCACCACCCCTTCCAGCACCACCCGGCCGATGTCGTTGTAAGTCGCCAGCGAGCGGGCGTCGAAGCGGGGGCGGGCGATCTCCATCCGGCCCGCCCCCAGGGCGAGGGCCACCAGGCAGGCAAGGGCGAGCCGGGCGCGCGGGGGAGCGCCCCAACCGATCCATCCGATCAGGCCGGCGAGGCCGAGGAGCAGGAGGGCCTGCCAGGGAGGGGAGAAGCGGTGGGCCAGCAAGATGCCGGCCGTCCACGCGGCTGCGACGTAAACCAGCGTCATTGAGCACCTCGGCGGACGGTGTTGGGTCTGCGACGGCCAGGTGCGACCGCGTTTTCACTATAGCACGAAATCGCGGGAGGGCAAGGGAGGGTCCCGGTTCTTTCGCCGAGATCGGCCTAGCGGAGCGATCGGCGCGGTAGCGTCACGATGTCCGCCGCCGAACCTCCCGCAAGCGCTGTTGGAGTTCGTTTAGCAGAACCAGGGCCTGGACCGGTGTGAGGTTCCCGATGTCCAGCCCGAAGATCTCCTGTATCACCTCCCAGACCGCCTCGTCATCGACCGGCAGCAGCAGGCCGCCCCGCTCCCTGCTCACCGGATACACCGCCTCGATTTCTCTGTGCTCCCCCTTCCCTTTCGCTCCCTCCAACCACGCCATCACCTCCCGCGCCCGCTCGACCACGTGGTCCGGGATACCGGCCAGCCGGGCGACGTGGATGCCGTAACTCTGGTCGATGCTCCCTTCGACAAGTCGGTAAAGGAACACCACGTCGCCCTCTCGCTCTCGCACCGCCATACAGACATTGTGCGCTCCTGCCAACCGGTCGGCCAGGCCGGTCAGTTCGTGGAAGTGGGTGGCGAAGAGGGTGCGGGCGCCGATCCGGTCGTGCAACTCCTCCCCCACCGCCCACGCCAGCCCCATCCCGTCGTAGGTGGAGGTCCCGCGTCCCACCTCGTCCAGCACGACCAGGCTGCGTTCGGTGGCGTGGCGGAGGATGTAGGCGGTCTCGCTCATCTCTACCAGGAAGGTCGATCGGCCCTGGGCGATGTCGTCGCTGGCACCGGCACGGACGAAGATGCGGTCGACCCGACCGATGCGGGCCGAGGCGGCGGGGACGAAACTGCCCATCTGGGCCATCAGGACGATGAGGGCGACCTGGCGGATGTAGACGGACTTGCCGCTCATATTCGGGCCGGTGATGACCAGCAGGCGGCGCTCGTCCCCGTCGATGAGGGTGTCGTTGGGGACGAAGCGGACGCCGTCCGGCAGCATCCGTTCCACCACTGGATGGCGGCCCTCTCGGATCTCGATCACCGTGCTATCGTCCACGACGGGACGGGTGTAGCCGTGCCGGGCGGCGACCTCCGCCAGGGTGGTCAGGACGTCCAACTCGGCGAGTACCCGCGCTGCCTGCTGGAGCCGGTCGATGTGAGCCGCC
Source organism: Chloroflexota bacterium (assembly GCA_011388675.1). GTDB lineage: Bacteria > Chloroflexota > Anaerolineae > B4-G1 > DUEL01 > DUEL01. The sequence continues at coordinate 3,594 of DROW01000268.1, forward strand.
ACCTGGCGGCGGAGTTCGACGAACAGTTCGTATTCCAGTTCGTTGGCCCGGTCCTCGGCGGCCAGGATCTCCGCCTCGCGGGCCTTCAGTTCCGGCGTGGTGAACCGCTCGGCGTGGGTGATGGTGGCCTTCCGCTCGTACTCCGGTGGGACCAGGTGGGCTTTGCTGCGCGGCACCTCGACGAAGAAGCCGAAGACCTGGTTGTACCGGACCCGCAGGGTAGGGATGCCGGTCCGCTCCCGCTCCTGGGCCTCGTAGGCGGCCAGCCAATCCCGCCCCTCGGCGGCAACCTGGCGCAGCCGATCCAGTTCGGGGCTATACCCAGCCCGGATGAGCCCGCCCTCCCTGAGGAGGTACGGAGGGGCGTCCACCAGCGCCCGGCCGATGAGGGCGGCCACGTCCCGCAGTTCGTCCAACTGCTCGTTCAGGGCCCGCAGCCGGGCGGAGCGGGCCTTGGCGAGCACCCGCTTGATGCGGGGGATGCGCTCTAGCGCCCGGCGCAGCGCGGCCAGGTCCCGGGCGTTGGCCGTGCCGAACCCCACCCGTCCCACCAGCCGCTCCACGTCGTGCACCCCATCGAGCAGCCGCCGCAGGTCCACCCGCAAGAACACCCTCGCCCCTCTATCCGCTCTATCCGCTCCATCTGCTGTTAACTCCCCCACCGCCTCCAGCCGCTCCCGGATCCGGTCCAGGTCCACCAGCGGCTGGAGGACCCATCGCCGCAAGAGCCGCGCGCCCATCGGCGTGACCGTCCGGTCCAGCACCCCTAGCAGGCTTCCTTCGACCTTGCCCTCGCGGAGGGTGCGGGTCAACTCCAGGTTGCGCCGGGTTACCCCGTCCAACCCTAGCGTCGCCTGGGGGTTGTAGGTGTGCAGGCTGCGCAGGTGGGCCAGGTCAGACACCTGGCTCTCCTGGAGGTAGCGGAGCGCGGCCCCGGCCGCTGCCGTCGCCAGGGGGAGGTCCTCGCACCCGTAGGGGGCCAGCGTTGCCACGCCGAAGTGATCCAGCAGTCGACGTCGGGCCTCGTTGGGCGCGAAAGCAGCGGGGTCGAGGGGGGAGATGCGGGCTGGGCGGACCCGGCGAAGGGGTGCGACCGCCGCTTCGTCCTTCGCCACGTTGGCGGGGAGGACGATCTCGCCGGGTGAGAGGAGGTCTAGTTCCTCCAGCAACTGGTCGAGCGCGTCCGGCCCGGCGAACTGGGTGGCGATGAACTCGCCGGTGGAGAGATCCACCCCCGCCAACCCCCACCCGTCCTTTCCGGGGGCCAGGGCGACCAGGAAGTTCTGGGCTTTCTCCTGCAGGAGGGATTCTTCGACGACGGTGCCAGGGGTGATGACACGGACCACCTCCCGCTGGATGAGCCGTCGTCTGCCGGGGGGTTCCATCTGCTCGGCGATGGCGACCTTGTGGCCGCGGGCGAGGAGTTTGGCGACGTAAGCGTCCAGTTGGCGGTAGGGGATGCCGCACATCGGCAATTTGACCCGCTTGGAGAACCGGCGGGAGGTGAGGACCAGGTCCAGTTCTCGGGAGGCGATGCGGGCATCCTCCTCGAACATCTCGTAGAAATCGCCCAGGCGGAATAGGAGGATCGCGTCCGGGTACCGTGCCTTCAGCCGACGGTACTGGCGGAGCATCGGGGTCGCCTGTTCGGTGCGCATCGCCTCCTGGCCCTCCCTCGACTGGTCTGATCTCGATTATAGACTTCGTGGCCGGGGCGTCAAGGGGCGGAGGGTGAGAGAGAGGTGACCGGCACTTTCCTCAAGCGTGCGTCTCGGTCCCTTCGCAGGGATTTTCAGCGCCGACCGGTTGGCTCCAGAAGGGCAGAAGAGCCGGTCACTTTTAGGAGGAAAAGCGACCAGCCCAGCGGATCCGCTGGGCTGGTCGCAGAGCCAGGGCGCTGGTGGGGGCCGTTAGCCGCCAGGATGGACTTTGAGGTCGCCAAAGCCAGGGGTTGACTTCTCCCTCGTCCCCATCACAGCGATCTCCTCCGCTTGCAGGCTTCCGTCCTCGTTCCACTGGCCGCGCGCCGTTACCCGATCCCCTGTCTGGATGTCGGCAAGGGAGGGGCTTTCCACACCGGGGACGTGGATGGTCGTTCCCTGCCCCGTTACGACAGTCACCGGGCCGCGGGCCGTGCCCACCGTCAACCGGTCGCCGTCTACGGCAAGGGCCCGGCCCCGGACGACGCCTGGCTGGCCCGCGGCGGGCCGGTCCCGCTGCACCACGACCACCGATGCGTGGAAGGTCTTCTCGTTTTTCCATTCCCCGCCACACCCGACGTGGTCACCCACGCGGACGTCGTCCAGCGAGGGATTTTCCACCCCGGGGATGCGGAACATCGTGCTGTCGTCGGTCAGTACCCGGACCTGTCCGTAGGGCGTCTCCAGGAGAAGGCTCCTTCCCTCGATCGCGGTTACCTTTCCTCTCAGCCGTGCGGGCTGGTGGGGCCAGACGATCACCTGCGCCGCGTAGAGCACGCCTTCTCGCAGCACTACCTCCGCCGTCACCCGGTTGCCCACGTGGACGTCCTCCAGCGAGGGGGTCTCCACGCCGGGCACGTGGAAGACGGTCTCCTCGTCGGTGAGGAGCCGCACCTCACGCCCGCCCTTCGTCTGAAGGACCAGGGTCGTTCCCTCGATTCCCATCACCTCGCCGGTTACCCGGCCTCTGCGGGCTGCTGTCCGGGGGACGACCACGAGGCGGGCGCGGAACACGCCGTCCTCCCCCCGCTCTCCCACCGCGCCGATGAGGGAGCCGACCTCGATGTCGTCCGGTCCGGGGTCCTCGACGCCGGGGATGCGGAAGCGAGTTTCGGAGTCGGTGTGGACGACGACCGTCTCCCCGCCGAAGGTGTGGATCGTGATGTCGGAACCCTCAACGGAGAGCACCTGCCCGCCGACCCGCTCTCCCTGGCGATCGGGGTTCACTACGGCGACGAGGGCAGCCACCGTCCCCTGCTCCCTCCACCGTAGGATGCAGACCACGTGATCGCCTACCTGGATGTCCTCCAGCGAGGGGTTTTCCACCCCGGGGATGCGGAAACGGGTGTTTTCGTCCGTCGTCACCACGACGGGCCCCGTCGTTGTCTGTACCACCAGCGTGGGCGGTGTGACGGCGGTCACTTCTCCCCGAACCGCCCTCCGATGCCGGTCCGGCGGGTCTGGCTGCGCCGCCGCGAAGGCGGTGGCAGGCAGCGTCAGGAGAAACAGAGCCAGAAGCAATCCTGCGATCCAGACTTTACCTTTTGCTCCCATTCCTCTCAACCTCCTCGTACTCGGATTATCGTTGGTGCTTGCGTCGGCTCTATCATCCCAAGGGAGTGTTGTCGGGAAATGGCAACGGTGTTAGAAATGCGTTAAAACGGGGGCGAAGGGAATTGTGTGGATAAGGGAGGTGGTGTATAATAGAAATCGCTTCGAGAGCGAGGAGGTGAGGCGTATGCCGCTGTATGCGTATGAGTGTGAGGTCTGTGGGGTGCGGTTCGAGCGAAGACAGAGTTTCTCAGACGAGCCGGTACGTACCTGTCCGGAATGCGGCGGGCCGGTCCATCGGTTGGTCCAGCCGGTGGGGATCATATTCAAAGGGCCAGGTTTTTACGTGACGGACAATCGCTCCTCTTCCAGGCGACGAAGCAAGAAGTCAAACGGCGGTTCGAGCAAAGAATCCTCCTCCACGTCGGGAGAGACTTCCGATTAAAATTAAA